>CAYTDO010000062.1:0-3356 GCA_964436645.1 uncultured Methanosarcinales archaeon
TCAATAATGACGAAAGAGCAGCTTGATATTTTAAGCAAAAAGAAACTAAGTTTAGTTTATGACAATAAAAAAACAGGGACAAAAATTTACAGAGTTGAAAAATCATGAAAATCCGCGAAAGTGCTCTACTCCGGCCTAAACACGCAAAAATCTTTGATTTTCGGTGTCCTGAAAACTTTGTTTTCATGAGGTCGGAGTTTGGCGAGCACTTTCTTTGATAGCGGATTTTCAGGACACAAGGAAACCGAAGGTTTCCGGTGCACAGAAAATGCAAAACATTTTCTCGTGTGCCGAAAAGGCTTCATCCCACAACTAAAGTTGTGGGTTTTCGCCTTTTCGCGTATAATATGCCCTGAAAGCCTCTGTTTCGATTATAAAGTGCTGGTCGGATCGATGTGCATGACAGCGACGTCCACGCAGTGGATGCCGAAACCGACGAAGTTGGTGCCGAACTCGGTTCGAGCATCCGTTCGAGCGCCCGCAGTATAATTGCAGAGCGTATTAACTTAAAGCTAAAGCAACTTAATTTAGAAAAGTTAATTTACCGATTTACTTTATAGACATAGACTTCATCCGTCCTTTTCTTATCTCCTTCAACATAAAATTGGCTGTAATCTTCCTGAATTTTGGCCACAAGCTCAAATTTATCAGGATTTTGCATGATAAAATTTACCGAGTCTATGCTATATTGATATTGGTCCCAAGTATAAAATCTGCCAAATACAACATAACTGACGTTGTAGTAATCGATAACCTCCATTAGTTTTTCTGGTTTATGGTATAATCCAACTGTCCTATAGCCGGTAAGATAGATTATCTTTGCAGTGTATCCTGCCTGGGCCATTATGCCTGCATCCTTATCTATATTTTTATTTATGAAGTCTGCAGTATTTTGCGCTGCGACAGATTTTTTGGTGAAAAAGATGAATTGACCGTTGTTAGCATACCAAATGGGGATTATCAAAACTAGTAAAAATAAGGCAAGAAAAAATGCTATATAGGCTTTTCTTGATAATTCCTTTTTGAATAACAAATAAGCCCCATATCCTATGAAATAAAAAAAGAATATGTAAGCAGTCAATAAATACCTAGGAGAGACTATGGTTTGTTTTATTGGTATCAAAAATAAAAAAAACAAAAGCATAATGTAAATTTGAGCGTTCTCATGCAACTTTTTTGTCTTGGAAAAAACTATGAGACTGTACATGAAGCCGAAAACAAAAAGCAAGAATAATGGGATGTAAATGATGGCCATGAAGAGCAGATGCCAAGGGGATAAAAAAAGAGTATAATTAGAAAAATTAAGCCCCGGCGGTATGGAAAAAGGTTCCATATTAAACATATAGCCTAGCTGGAATGCCAGTTTTTTAAGAGTCGCGATTGCACCTGTAGATATGTAAGGAAGGTTATAATCCTCAAAGTTATGCGGATCTATGACCTGCATCAAAGATAGGTCCTTAGTGCTTATGGGGGTTCCTTCAACTCCATTTGGATAATATTCGTGGGTTGAGTATTGGTAAAATTTGACTGCACTCCAGGAGCCATATATAAGGAAGATGATTAACATGGGTAAAACTAAAAATTTTAAATTTGGAAAATTAAATGGTTTTATATTAATTTTTTGCGGGTTGAAAAATAGGTATGAAAGGATAAGCGCCGGCGCCAAAAAGACTATATGGTCTGAACTCAAAGACAACAATCCTGTAAAAATAGATGCTAAAATTATTGATCTCTTTCTGCTGGATTTTATGCCATCAACAAAAAAATATATAGCTAATAGCACTAACATCACTACAAATGATTCTTTTAGCGCCCCCTTGGCAATTTCGATGAAGGATACTGAAAGCGTATAGAATAGCAAAACGAAAAATGTTATGGAAAAGTTATCGGTAAGAGTCATAAAGAGTTTATATATTATAAAAAAAGTTATTATTGAGGCCAGCAAGCTAAGTGTTATTGCTGCGATATAATCCTCCTGAAAAATCAGAGTAAAAAAATGGACAATGTAAGGGTACAACGGGGGGTGAAGCAAGTATAACTGATTATTATACAGCGTATGAGCTGGAAATCTTTTAGAGGTCTCCATATATTTTACATTATCCGCGCCTAAAAGCGCAATACTGGAATTTGAAAAAAGCCTTAGAAACAAAAAAAGCACAAATAGCACTATTAAAGCATTCCTAGCGGTAAAAATATTTGAAGTTTTGGCACTCATGATTCGAAAACATTGAATTTAGCCAATAATCTTAGGTTTTGGCAAAGGCACAATAAATTTTCCCTTAAACCCTTTCTCCCTTAGTTTAGGCATCAGTTCCTCAGCTATATGCCACGATAAAAGCAATGCATAATCCGGCTGGTCATCGAAAAGTTTTGACTCTTCTACAACAGGTATCAAAGTTCCAGGCATGTATTTTCCTATCTTATGAGAACCCTTGACCTCAACAACATAATCCAAGATGCCATCGTCTAATCCGACATAATTGACAAGGGTGCTTGCCCTTGAAGGTGCCCCAACACCATAGATTTTTCCGCCCTTTTTCTTAATATCAGACAAAAGAGAATAAAGCTCAAGCTTTGAAAGTACAATCTTATCTTTGAAATCCAAAAGGTTTTCTTTGTCAAGGACTATTTTACTTTCCTTCTCAAGGAGAGATTTTACTGTTTCTTTTATTTTATATTTCCCTTTCCTCGCTGCATACACCCTTATCGAACCGCCATGAGTAGGTATCTGCTTCGCGTGCACAATCTCAAATCCATGCTTTTCTAATAAGAATTTCAGGCTGTGCAAGGAATAATATCTTAAATGCTCATGGTAGATTGTATCGTATTGCAAAGTTTCTATTAAAGGCAGTAAATAATGCGATTCAGATATAAACATCCCATCCTCTGCCAGCAGCTCAAGGATAAGCTCGACAATCTCATTTATTTTCTCTATATGCGCAAAAACGTTTGTTGCAGTTATTATCTTGGCCTTTCCATTCTCTTTTTTTATTTTTTCCACAACATCTTTTTTGAAGTAGTCAAGTATTGTTGGAATGCCCCTTTGTATGGCAATCTTGCCGATCTCTTCCGGAGTCACTCCCAAGACTTTATGATTTTCCTTGAAATTGCTCAATAAATTTCCGTCATTGGACCCTATATCAACCACAAGATCGTTCTTCGCCAAATTAACAATAGTTTTGCATTCCCTATAAAGCTCAGCAAAATTCTCCCTTAATATTTTTGTGCTGCTGCTTGTGTAAGGGTATTCTTTCGGGAATAATATTTTAGCATCCACAATCAATCCCAATTGCACAAGATGGCATTTTTCGCAGTATAAGATCTGCGCAGGATAGCTTGGCTGCTCATGCGGCCTT
>CAYTDO010000063.1:0-4540 GCA_964436645.1 uncultured Methanosarcinales archaeon
GTTTAGGCCGGAGTAGAGCACTTTCGCGGATTTTCATGATTTTTCAACTCTGTAAATTTTTGTCCCTGTTTTTTTATTGTCATAAACTAAACTTAGTTTCTTTTTGCTTAAAATATCAAGCTGCTCTTTCGTCATTATTGACTGCGGCTCCAATTTGAAATTTTGATTCAGCCAGATGTAATCATACTTTCCAGAATTTATGTCCTCTGCTGGAATAAGAACTGGCCTTTCTGTCCTGAACCTTATGCATTGCCCTCCATTGAGGAATACACTATCTTTTGGAGTATTTTCTCTGACCCAGTCAAAATCCCCTTCATATTCTTTCCAGCTATCAGAAGCAACTTTGAACTTAATGGCTTCCATAGCAAAAAAACCCAGGCTTATTGCCAATATAAAAAGTGAAATTACAATTCCGAGTTTTTTCCATTTTTTCAAAATAGATTCCATGCCAACTCCATAAACTATTGCCAGCCCTAGTATTGCAGGCAACACTATCCTTGAAACAGCAGGCCTGACATTCAATTCAAACAAAAGCAGAAGCGCTGCAAATGAAGCGAGGAATATATAATTAAAATTTAACTTTTCATCTTTCTTGAACCCAAAAAACAATGGAAGAATGAATATTAAGGTTGCTATGAAAAATATGCTTATCAAAAGCCATATATAAGGTATGTCAAAAAAGAAAAATGCCCTGTAATGCCCATCAGGCACTCCAAAAAATCCCAGGTAAGTTATGATATATGTGGAGGCTTGAGAAAGGTTTGCCAATCCGAAATTTGAGTATGATTCTGCCTGCAAGCCATGAAAAATAAAGTTAAGGAATGGCCATATGGGGTTTCCAAGCAGTATCCAGTTTCTTATGAACCATGGAGCGCTTATCAAAAAAGGTATAATAGTTACGAAAATCAGATTCTTTATCCTTTCCTTAGTATTTTTGCTGTTTTTATATGCAATGTAAATCAAAGCAGGCATTACAACAGGTCCGGTGAACTTTGAGAGGATTGCTAGTCCTGCAGATACTCCGCTAAGGAGAAATCTTGAGCAAATCGCGAAATATATGCTTAGTATTATGAAAAAAGCAACAGCAGATTCCGGATAGCCAAGAACACTATAGTCCATGCCGACAGGCAAAAATGACATAAAGAGAGTTGCATAAAATGCTTGGGTTTCATTAAGGAGTTTTTTGAATATTAGGTATGCTACAATTAAAGATAGGCTGCCAAACATAAATGGAGCTAATTTTAGTCCAAACTCCCCAAATATCCTATAGAAAAAAGCCGCAACAATATGGAATAATGGAGATGGCCAGAAGGGCTCAAACATTGACCTGCCAATGTTCTCCTCGAATGGTATCTTCCCATTCTCAGCTATGAACTTTGAGGCTGAAAAATGCCAGCAGGCATCACCGGAAATTGTATGTGTTAATGTTAGCATTAATCTAATTAGGATTGCTATTACCAGTATCCATATTGTATATTTTTTGTAATTAAACTGCTTCATTTTTTCCGCTAAAATTACACCCTTTAATCCAATATGTTTATAAACATTATTATAGCCTTAATAAGATTTGGTTGATGTCTATGAAACATATTAAGTCACTGAATGCCACTAAATTTGCCTTAAAGCTTACAGTGAGCGCAACTCTGCTTTATTTTATATTTAACTATGTAGGCATAAGCAAGATTTATCATGAATTATCCAACTCCAAATTGTTTTATGTGGCTTTAGGAATTTCATTAGTCCCATTACAAACATTATTTAAGGCTTTAAGATGGAATCTTATGATTTCTATTTTCAAAAGCAACCTTGGCCTTAAATCTTCCTTGGCATATACTTTAATCTCTTACGCCTTTGGTATAATAACTCCTGGAAGGCTTGGAGAATTTGTAAAAGCAAAATTTCTTGTTGACAAGAAGGGCATAAGCTACAAGAAATCTTTTGCAACAGTAATATTAGACAAACTTTTTGATGTTATAACAGTAGTGCTTGCTGCCCTTGCTGGCTTGTCATTCATTAATATTGGTCCGTTCAATAGGAATTTTTTTATTATTACTCTATTAATATATTCTTTATTAATTGCCTTTAGCTTGCTTTTTTTTGAAAGGATAAAGAGATGGGCGTATAAGCTCCTGCCGCAAAAATACAGCGTGGACCTTGGAGAGCTTCACATGCCAGTCAAGCTTTATGCAATGTCCTTGATACATTCAGTTCTTATTTGGGCAATCCTTAGCTTGCAGGGATTTTTTATTTCAAAAGCTCTTTATATGGATATATCTTTTTCATCCATGCTTGCCATAATCCCCCTAATGGCTTTATCCTCTATGGTGCCCGTTTCAATAGGTGGATTTGGGATTAGGGAAATCATTGCAATCTACTTTTTTGCCCCTCTAGGAGTTCCGCCTGAAAAATCAGTCTTGTTCTCTATTATCAACACTTTCGTCTCCTTTGGCATTCCTGCAATTATAGGAGCAATAATATATGCTGGGAAAAAGAAATAGTCACTTTCCGAATCCGTACTCTTCTTCTATGATGTGGCCTTCCTTCTTCTTTTGGCTTATATTAGCTATCATTTCGCCTATTAGCCCTATAGAAATAAATTGCATGCCCATGAAGATAAGAAGAATGGTAAGTATCAATAAAGGCCGCTGGCCTATTGACTGGCCCAGGAAAATCTTTAGGTATAGCAGGTAAAATCCAGTGATAAGGCCTGAAAAAGAAAGCAACGAGCCTATGCTTCCAAAAAAATGCAATGGCCTTTTGTTATACTCCAGAAGAAATTTTATTGTTATGAGGTCAAAAATTCCAGTGTACATCCGGCTGAGATTATATTTGCTCTTTCCATGCAATCTTGGAAAATGCTTCACCTTGACTTCAGTAACTTTAAAGCCATTCTGGTGGGCTATTACTGGTATATATCGGTATAGGCCGCTGTAAATCTCTAAATGCGGGATGACATTTTTCCGCATAGCCCTGAAATTTGAGTCGCAATCATGTATCTTAATTTTTGTCAAAACCCTTACCAGGAAGTTAAACACTTTAGATGCAAGGATTTTGTTTAAGGGGTCTTTTCTTGGATATTTCCACCCTACAACCATGTCATAGCCCTCTTCAAGCTTTGAGAGGAGCTTTGGAATCTCATTGGGGTTGTCCTGCATATCAGAATCCATAGTTATAACAATGTTTCCAGAAGCTCTTTTCAATCCAGCTGCAAGGGCAGAGCCTTTCTTGAAATTTTTAGTAAATGATAGGATTTTGACTCTTTTATCCTTGTCCCTTAGGTTTTTTAATTCGTCCAGTGTGCTATCGGTGCTTCCATCATTGATAAATATTATCTCATATTCTTTTTTAACATCGGCTAAGTTATGGACTAGGCTATTGTAAACTGCTATTACATTCTTTTCTTCGTTATATGCCGGTACAACAATGCTTAATTCCATATATGGACAATATTCAAACACCTAATAAAAAGCTTTTGATTTTTAACCTAAGTAATCTTTAGTTAAATTTTTAAATTGCTAAGAGTTTTTGAGCTTCAGTTTTGTTGGGTGAAGATGGATCTAAAAGAAAAAAGAGTACTTATAACAGGGGGCACAGGATTTATAGGCAGAAACTTAGTTTCCAGCTTAATCGGGCAGAGAGCAATCTTATGCATCATTGATAAGACCGCAAAACAGAGCTTCAATCACGATCAGATTGAATATCATGAAGCAGATATTTCCGATAAGGATGCTGTTGAGAGAGCAATCAAGGATTTTAACCCCAAATACATTATTCATCTTGCGGCTAACAACAGCCATGAGGAGACACAGGCGAAAATAGAAGAAATAAGGCTGGCCAATATAATAGGGACAAGAAATTTGCTGGAGGCGACAAAAAATGTCCCTTACGCAAGATTTATTTTCCTTAGTTCCGGGGAGGTATATTTTGGAAACCCAGTCCCATTCAATGAAACTATGCCGGTAAGGGGATCTTCAACTTACTCAAAATCAAAGCTTGAGTCAGAAAAAGATTGTAAAATCTTTATTGAAAAATACAAAAAGCCAATAGCCATATTGAGGGCTTCAGTTGTTTATGGGCCCGGGCAGAGAGCTCCAATGTTTATTCCTTCAATGGTTGATTCAGCAGCAAATGGAAAAGTTTTTGAGATGACAAAAGGCGAGCAGACAAGGGATTTTCTTTTTGTTTCTGATCTTGCTGACGCAATACTCAAAGCCTGCATTGAGGAAAAATCTTCCGGGGAAATAATTAATATCGGGGCAGGAAATCCAGTAAAATTAGTAGAGGCTGTCAAAATAATGCAATCAATTGCAAAGGATTTTAAAGCAAATATTGGGTCAAAGCCGTATAGGGATAATGAAATTTTTGATTATTACTTCGACATATCAAAGGCTAAAAAAATATTAGGGTGGGGGCCAAGGCATCATTTTGAAGACAGCCTTAAGGAAACTTTTTTATGGCAAAAAAACCAAAAGTAAAGATTGCAATTGGGCTTATCACCAAGAATGAAGAGCAGAATATAGCTTCAATGATCAATAGGATT
>CAYTDO010000064.1:0-38346 GCA_964436645.1 uncultured Methanosarcinales archaeon
TACAATTGACAAAACTTTAGCCCCTCGTTTCTTTGCTTCCCTTATCGCTGCCAAAGTATCAGCAGTCTCTCCGGATTGCGAGATTGCAATGACTAAAGTGCCTTCATTTATTATCGGGTTCCTATACCTGAATTCAGAAGCGTATTCCACTTCAACTGGAACTTTTGCAAGCTCCTCAATCATAAACTCCCCCACAAGAGCAGAATGCCATGAAGTCCCGCATGCAACAATTATGATCCTGTTGATTTTTTTCAGCTCATCCTCGCTAAGCTTGATTTCTTCCTTGATGTCCACGCTTCCATTCTTGATCCTGCCATCCAATGTCTCGACAATTACCCGTGGCTGCTCATGTATCTCCTTCAGCATGAAATGTTCATAACCAGATTTTTCCGCTAGTTCAGAACTCCAGCCAATGGCCTGCGCTTGCTTTTTCACTTCCATTCCATCTAGATTTTTGAAAACAACACCTTCTTTCTTTAAAACTGCGATTTCCCCATTCTCAAGAAAAACTATCTTGTTGGTATACTTTAGTATCGCGGGAATATCGGAAGCAATGAAATTCTCGCCCTCTCCAATTCCTACAACCAAAGGGCTTTCATTTCTTGCTGCTATCAGCTTATCAGGCTCGCTTGCGCATAAGACCCCTAAGGCGTAGCTGCCCTCAATATGCTTAAGCGCTTTCAAAGTGGCGCTTTCTATATCTCCCTGGTAACAGTCTTCAATAAGATGTGATATTACTTCAGTATCTGTGGCTGACTTGAAAACATGCCCTTTTGCAATAAGCATCTGCTTGAGATCAGAATAATTTTCTATGATTCCATTGTGGACAACAGAAATAGCTTCCTTGCAGTCTGTATGCGGATGGGCATTTTCCTTTGTAACGCCGCCATGCGTGCTCCAGCGGCAATGAGAAATCCCAATAGTGCCTCGCAGCCCATTTATGTTGACCTTTTTCTCAACTTCATGTATCTTCCCGATGTCCTTTTCAACAAAGACTTGGTTGTCAGTTATTGTACAAAAGCCCGCAGAATCATACCCCCTATATTCCAGTTTTTTCAGTCCTTCAAGAAGTATTGGGGCAGCTTTCTTCTCTCCAACATAGCCAATAATTCCGCACATTTCTTTATTGCTCCATTATAAAAATTTAAGATAAAAACCAAAATGAGCGCATTTCTGCGCCCAAGAGGTTTAGTTCATTTTGGGATATAAACCATAAATAAGAACAGATATATAAATGTTATTAATAGAATTTTATAACCATTAAAAATAGAATTTTAGTGCTATGCAGCTTATCTTACTATTAAAGGAGGCTTGTAGCCTGAATGCAGCATTCGATAGAGCAAGTCTATTGCTTCCAGGGCTTTCGCTCCTGAGCCTATGTTCAGGATTTTTACCTCTCCGATATATTCAATTGCCGGCAATGAGCTATTATCCATGGTTATATTAAATGCCATCCTTACTTGATTCCCTCCGTTCTTTACCATGCTCTCTTCAGAAGCTCCAAGAACCTTATTTCCCTCGCCTTTTGTCACATCAACGATATTGTCTGCAACATAAACTGCCCTTTTAAGATTAAAGTCATACCCTCTCATAGAAGATGTTTCAATCCACGCGCCATTACATTTATTTAGGGCTAACCTGCTTGCGCCTATATGTTGCACGGGAAGGTATACTCTCCTATTAGAAAGCTTGATAATATCTGGGCCTACGGACTTTGATAAATCCAGGGTGCTAATAGCCCCCCTGAACATTTCCCTTGCATAATTCAAAACCTTCTCAACATAATTTGTTTTATCTACTCCAGCAATATAATCATTTACATCCACTCCTTTTGATTCCATCCTGCTAACAAAAGCTCCATAGCTGTTTGGCATTGTTAAAACGATGTTCGTCTTATAGGGGGTTCTTATTGGGGGTGAAGAATCATTTGATGAAGTATCTTCAAGCATTGCTTTCATCAAGCCGTTCGTGCTTAGATGCTCCTCGACCTTCCGTAAAAGCCCAATCTCCGTTTCTGATGCAATAACTTTCTCCTCGAGAGTTCTTTTAACAATTAATCCCCCACCTTCAGTAACTGCAAGCGCCCTTGCCGCAAGCCTTGGGTCTAAACCATCCAATATATCCTTTCCTTCTATTGCAGGACCATTTGTTGCCACCACCAATCCCAAATCATAATTAGCCATCGTTTGTGTAAAGCCATGCAAAACTTCCCCCATTCCCTGAAACAAAGCATCCGTTTTAGGATCCCTTGCAGGGCCCATGCTGTCTAGGCCAACCCATATTCCTCTGGGCAGGTTATCAGCTGTAATCTTGCCGCTACCTACAAGAAAAATGAGAATATCTTGCTCTTGCTGTATGAGGTTTTTGTAGTCCATTTTATTAAAGGTATCACTTTGGAATAGTAAACTCATTATAAATTTTTAGATTTTTAGACATGGTAAATTGTAATTGCCGAAAACCTTAAATATTAGCATTATAATTCCATTAGTATAGCTATTAAAAATATATTTATAACTAAAATGTTTGTGATAGAAAAAGACAAAAACGAGATAAAATCCCTGCCTGCAAAGGAGATTAAGTTTGCCAGTCTGAAGACTCTTGGCTCTGACTTAGCCCAGAAAATATTGAAGTTAATTTCTAATGAAGCAAAATACCCTGCAGATATAGCCAAGGATCTAAAGGTGCACGAACAAAAGGTGTATTACCATATAAGAAATCTTGAGAAAGCAGGACTAATAAAGATAGCAAAAAAAGAGGCAAAACAAGGGGCATGGGCTAACTATTATATTCTTACTGAGCCGGCTTTCGTCGTAAAGTTCAAGGAGCTGCAGCAGACCCAAAAAATCTCGCAGTTCAGGAACGAATCCTCTTATCTTGAGCCATTCATAAAAGACGGGAAATTAGATGCATTGATTGTCGTCGGAAGCCCAGACCCACATGGCCCTGACAAAGCCCGTTCGAGGGATGGCTACTATGGAATTGATTTAGCATTATTTTTCGGCACTTTCCTTAATTATGTCCCTCAATTTAATGTCAAATTAGATACGGATGTGAGGGAAAACGACCTGGACAATAATCTAATATTGCTCGGTGGCCCTATAACCAATAAAACCACTGCGCAATTCAATGACAAGCTTCCGGTAAAGTTCGAGAACGGCAACATAAAATCATCTTTGAGCAATGAGATTTATCCGCAGGACGAAGCTGGATTGATTGTAAAAATAAAGAATCCATTAAACAAGGACAAAAGCATATTGATAGTGGCAGGAAAGAGATTTTCAGGCACAAGAGCTTCAATCATTGCCTTCCTGAAGCACTTCAAAAGGCTTGCAGGGGGAAATATCCACAATCATAATGTGATGGCAAATGTTGTTGAGGGCATAGATCTGGATTCTGACGGCATTGTTGATGATGTTGAATTCAGGGAATAAGAATAAAAACCGGTGCCTATTCGATTAACCATTCTAATGCAAGATAAAAAGAAATTTTGAATTTAATCTACATTTGAACTGGAAAATAATAAGCGAAAAATATAGGCGGCCCCAATGCGGGCCGCATCGATGCGCCGCACAATGGCGGCGCCTAAAATTCCAGAGCGTATTTCATAAAAAAAATAAAACAGAACAAACTAATACTCATGCAAAAATACAAGCTAGTATGCTTTGACCTCGATGGAACCTTGATAGACAATGTCAAGTTTTCGTGGCAAATATTCCATGATTACTTCCAGACAGATTCTCATAGGAGGGAAGATGCCAAGAAAAAATTCCTTGACGGCAGAATAACCTACATAGAATGGGCTGAGCATGACATGGGCATGTGGAAGGAAAAAAACGCAAAGAAAGAGGATTTCCTGAAAGCCATAACTCATCTCAGGCTGATGGATGGGGCGATGGAAACATTGACTGAACTCAGGAAAAATGGGCTGAAACTAGCAATAATCTCCGGATCTATTAACATCCTGTTGGAAAAAGTCATTCCCGATTATGAAGGAATTTTTGACGATGTTTTCCTAAGCCGAATATATTTTGATGATAAGGGATATATTTCAAAGATGGACATAACTGAATACGATGTTGAAAAGAAGGCTGAGGCATTAAAATTGATAGCAAAGAGGGAAAATATAAGCCTGAAAGAGTGCGTGTTCGTAGGGGATTATCTCAATGACCTTAAAGTGATCCAGGAAGCAGGCCTTGGCATAGTTTTCAATTCCGACGAAGAAGTTCTGAAAAAAGCCGCTGATATCGTGATTGAAAAGAAAGATTTGAGGGAAATTTTAAAATATATCTTAAATTAAGATTTTATTCATATCTTTCAGCGCATTCTTTAAAGTTGTTTTATTATTATATTTTTTTATGATTGTTTTTAGTTTATTATCATTGATTTTTTTGTATTGTCTTATTGTTTTAACTAATAATGGAATTGCCCTTGTAATGTTATCCGCAATAGTTATTGTAGCCTTTTTTGCAGACCTAGACATCGGGTTCAAATCAACCACAATAACTTTTTTTCCATTCTTGATCAAAGCCTCTGTCCTGTCGCCATCCTCCAAAGGAACAAAAACAACATCTGCATCCAATATACCATTTCTATGGACATATTTTCTGTTGCCGTCAATATATTTTAACTGAGAGTCTTTTTGCGGCAATAAAACCTCTTTGGCCCCGTTTTTAATCAGCTCTTTTTTTATTTTTATTTCCCGTTCTTCAGAAGGATGAAAAATGTTTACTTCTAATTTCGCCGGTAATGTTTTGGACAATTGAACTAACTCTTTAGCAGCCAAAGCAGCGGCATTCCCATTGGCAGAAATGACTGGTTTTTTTGACAAAATTAATAATGCAGCAGCAGCCTCGATGGATCTCTTTGCATTTTCTGTTGTCTTCTCGCCTATAAGATAATCAAAAGCTTCTCCTCTCCCTTGCGCTATCAATCCGTGCATGGAAGTTATGCCTTTCTCTATTCCATCTGCTATTTTCTCCCTGGTCATCAGGGATGCATATCGTGGATGGCTTTTTGGAACTTTCATCTTTAATTGATTATTTTTTGCATAATTTTTTATACTGAATATGTCAAAAAACGACCCCAGTGCCAAAGCACGGGGCGTGTTTTTAAGCATCCTCGAAAACTGTAAGTTTTCGGGAAACCGGAAATCCAAAGGATTTCCCAGTTCGCCGAAAATCCTGATTAATTTCTCCATGCTAAATCAAGGAGTGTACACAATCGGGATTTTCGAGCGTATTAATGATGTTTATCATTGTTTACTTCTTGATTTTTTTCAAAACAGCCTTTTCGTCAACCTTCAACCCAATCTTATTGAAAAACACGCATATGTTCCTTACATCCCTCTCCAAATACTCATCTGCCCTTGGATGCTCTTTTACAGTAGCCTGTGACATATCGATAAAGACAGGATTATCCTCAAAATTAAGTATATTGAAAGCAGAAAGATCAGCATGAACCAGCCCAGCCTTGTACAATTTTCTCATGTTTTCCACAATTGTATCAAAAAACTTTTTTTTATCCTTCGGGATCTTGTCTTTCAGCTTTGGCGCAATATCTCTATTTCTGCCAATAAACTCCAATACCAGCACATTATTGAAGAAAGCCATAGGTATTGGAACATTGACCTGGGCATCTCTTGCATTCATCAGATTTCTATATTCCCTTTGGACCCATGCCATGATGACTTTCCTTTTCTTGTCTTTGAGGTTGGAATACCTGGGATCATCCTTGATATAATTGTACATCTGGTTGAAGTCGCATGTTTCTATCCTGTATATCTTTACTATTATCCGGTCTTCATCTTTGGTTATTGCAGTGAAAACATTGCTTTCTTTGCCTATGAATATGGGGCTCTCTAATCCTTCAAAATGCCCCTCAGTTATGAGCTTGAAAAGGGTTCTATTAGTGAATTCATCAAAGACTCCATGCTTTGTCTTGAATTTTTCCCTGCCGTACGTTACCATAACTAATGAGTTAGTCCCACGATATATAAACATGATGAAAGTCTGGGCTGTAAAATTAACGCCACCTTTTATTAAGATAAAAGTATAAAATATGCATTGTTATCATAATCAGAAATGTTTATATAAATGCCCCTATATTGATAGCACAAGATAATTATTAAACGAAGTGAAAATATGGCATCTATGGGGGACATCCGCGAGCAACAGCGCCAGGTATGGAATGAATTTTCCTCCGGTTGGCAGAAACAAGATACTTTTGTCATGGCGTGGCTTGCGCCGATTGGCGCGGCGCTCCTCGATACGCTTGAGTTGAAAGATGGGGATTACGTTCTTGATGTTTCCACGGGGACGGGGGAGCCAGGTCTCACCGCCGCCGCACGCGTCGGGAGCGGCAGTGTTGTTGCTACTGATGTCGCAGAAGATATGGTGCGCATCGCTGCTGGGAAAGCCCGGCAGCAAGGCATTAAGAACTTTACCGTGCGTGTTGCCGACGCGAATGCTCTCTCTTTTGACAATGACATCTTTGACGCCGTGGTGTGCAGGTTCGGAGTGATGTACTTCGCCGACCCACCGGCCGGCGTGCGGGAACTGTGCCGAGTCCTCAAGCCGGGACGAAAGCTCGCCATGTCTGCATGGACAGACGCGGCAAAGAATCCCTGGGCGGCGACGGCAGGAACCATCGTTCGCGAGATGCTTTCGCTTCCCACGCCACCGCCCGATAGTCCTGGGGTTTTTCGTCATGCAGCCCACGGAACGCTCACGGCACTTTTTCATGATGCCGGTCTACACGATATTGAGGAAAAGGAAGTTACTGGACTTGTCACCTTCGACTCGCCTGAGCACTACTGGGCATTTATTCTGGACGTCGTCGCGCCGGTGGCTAAGCCGCTGGCGAGCGTTGACGAAGTGATGCGCGAGCACGTCAAGCAGGCGGTGCTGAACGCAGCACGGCAGTATGAACATGAGGGGCGTATCCTATTCCCCTGGAGTACATGGATTGCATCGGGGAGGAAGTGAAGGGAGCGCCGCTAAACAATTCTGGGTTTTGTGTCAAAGCACCGACCCTCAGAGGATATACTAAGCTTTCTGCTTGCTGCGTCTTTTGACCTCTGACAGGCTTATTTGCCGCCAGAAAATTTAGATTCTCTATAATTTGAGTGAAGATTTTAATGGAAGCCGAAACTAAATATGCTACTCTAGAGTAAATAAAAACAAAACATTTAAATATAAGTTACACTATACAGTAGTAAAAACTATCACCTCTTTCCCTCGGCAATGCCTTTCGGGGTGTTGCTGGGGTTTTATAATCCTAACTTTCTGATTTAAGCAACCTTTAAATATAAATCCCTTAATAGGGGAGTTATGCCAAAAAAGAATAATTTCGTAAAAGAGATGCTGGCTGAATGGAACGAGATCCTTTTAAGGCCTAATGAAACATTATCATCTTTCAGGCAGCATAAGCTTTCAGTTTCAACAATTTATGCCTTTATCTCCGGCTTCATAACTGCAGTGATTTTCATGATTATAGGCTATTTAATGGGTCAAAAGACCCCTATCATTATCACTCTTACCCCGATAATTGTGGTTGTATTCATGTACATTGCCGCATCTTTTTTGTGGATTCTTGGAAAACTATTCGGGGCCAAAGAAAAATGGCAGCATTGGGCCGCGCAATATTTCGCAGCATGGGCTCCAGTAGGGGCTTTGTCCGGAATACAATACATTGGGCCGATTGCGCAGCTTTACGGGCTTTACATATTATACCTTTCAACAAAGAATTTCATGAAATTATCAAATCTTAAGTCATGGGCCATTTTAGGCTTATATCTTGCAGCTATGTTCCTCCTTTCTTGGGCATTTTATCCTATGCCTCAATAGCATACGGCTTCCATGAAAATGCAGTTTAGCAGCCTTGAGGTCGAGCCCCTTGCTAAGCACATCTAAAAAGTCCAGGGGGCCGATCCGTGAGATGCGACGAGCGGCTTTTTAGCTCGCCGCTCGCAATTCACCGGACCTGACCGATACTTTCAGCCCAGATGCAATGGGCTCGAAGCTGCTAACCCGCAGCGTAGCGGAGATTTTCATGGAAGCCATGGCATACCATAATTTTTTATACTTATCCTAATCAGATTGCTCCATGGAATCAGCAAGAGCATTCGCCCCCGGGAATATAAGCTGCATATTTGTGATTAAGAAGGCTAAAAACCCGGCAACTTCCGGATCTTTGGGCATGGGCTTCACAGTCAATGAAGGGGTCATGGTAACAGTAAACAAGTCAGCCAATGATAAGCTTTCTAATAAACTAATATCAATCAATAGCAAAAAATCCAATAAAAAAATATTAATTAAAAAAAACTCATTAAACAATAAAACATTATCCAATAATCAATTAAAAAATGTTGATATTCTAAAAAATAGCATCGTTTACTTCAACAATAAAAGAATAAGCTTTCCAGCAGTAAACTATGTCATCAAAGAATTAGCCAAAGAGCCGGTTGAAGTCAGGATAAAAACGCCTTTGCCATTGGGATGCGGGTTTGGGCTTAGCGGCGCCAGCGCTCTTGCATCTTCTTATACATTGGGAAAATTGTTTAACCTAAAAAAATCAAAAAAAGAATTGTCCTTTACAGCCCACATGGCCGATGTAGTGAGCGGAACCGGGTTAGGGGATGTGATAAACCAGTATTATGGCGGTTTTTTGGTGAAATACGAGCCAAGCTATAAGTTCAAAGCAGTAAGATTGCCGATAAGGAATAAAACAGTTTATTGCAGGCATTTCAGCGGCATTTCCACAAAAAAAATCCTTTCCAATGCAAAAATAAAGAATAAGATAAATAATGCAGGCATAAAGGCATTGAGAAAAATTAAGATGTTAAGCCAAAATTCAAATTCAAAATATCAAAATATCATGCTAAAAAATCTAATCAACATATCAAAGGAATTCTCTATAAACAGCAATCTTTTAAAGAATAAGAAAGTAGCCGCATTAATAAAAAAAATTGAAAAAAATAAAGGCAATGCCTCAATGATAATGCTGGGCAATTCTGTCTTCAGTGACACATATTTCAAAGGAAGCAGACAAATGATGATTTCAGAAAAAGCCGCGCATCTGCTATAAAATGCTGAAAAAAGAGATAAGGGTTATAGGAATTGATGATTCTCCATTTAAAAAATCCCAGCAGCATGATGTACTGGTTGTTGGCAGCATCTTCAAGGGCGGCTTATTTCTTGATGGCGTAATCTCGACCAAAATAACAATAGATGGCGATGATGCGACTGAAAAAATAATAGGGATGATCAACAAGTCCAAATTCAAGCCTCAGCTTCAATGCATACTATTGAATGGCATAGCTGTTGGGGGCTTTAATGTCATTGATATAAAAGAGCTAAGCAGGAATACCGCGCTTCCGGTAATAGTCGTAATAAGAAAAAAGCCGAATATCAATCTGATAAAAGAAACCCTGGAAAAAATAGGAAAGAAAGAGAAAATACAGCTTATAGAAAAAGCAGGTTCTGTTGCCCCAGTTAATGGATTATTTATTCAGCTTGCCGGAATAAGCATTGAAAAAGCAAAAGAAATACTAAAACTAACCTGCACCCGCAGCTTAATCCCAGAGCCGATAAGGATGTCCCATTTGATAGCTTCCGGAATTACTGATGGGGAGAGCAGGGGCAAGGCTTAATTTTTTAAAGTAATAAATATTTCTTTGTAGCTATGGACCAAAAAATCCCAAAATCATTAACAATAGCAGGCTCTGATTCAGGAGGCGGAGCCGGAATACAAGCCGATTTAAAGACATTCTCAGCCTTGGAAGTTCATGGAAGCTCTGTAATTACCGCTATAACGGCTCAAAACACAAAAAAAGTAGCCGCTGTGCATAATGTCCCTTTAGATATAATTGAAAAGCAGATAGACTCTGTTATGGCTGATATTGGCGCGGATTCAGTAAAGATAGGAATGCTTTCAAATTCCGGTATAATAAGGCTAGTTGCGAAAAAATTAAAAGAATATAGGGTAAAAAATATTGTTTTGGATCCCGTGATGGTTGCGGCCAGTGGAGCAAAACTATTGGAAGATTCCGCAATAGAGTCATTAAAAAAGGAATTAATCCCGATGGCTTTGGTCATAACTCCCAATATCCCGGAGGCAGAAGTTTTAGTTAATTTTAAAATAAAAACTTTGGAAGATGTAAAAAACGCTGCGAAGGAAATTTTGAAATTTGGCTGCAGAGCAGTTTTGATGAAAGGCGGGCATTTGGGCATTAACAATAATGAAGTCATTGACATTTTTTATGATGGAAAAACTTTTATTGAAATAAAGAATAAAAAAATAAACAAAATAGGGCATGGGACCGGCTGCACTTTGTCTTCCGCTATAGCTGCTTATATTGCAAAAGGATTTGAATTAAAAGAAGCGGTAAAGAATGCAATTTCTTATGTTCATAACGCTTTGGAAAAGGGCTTTAAGGTCGGAGAAATGAATTACGTTTTGGACCATTACTGGAATGGCATACTCTCAAAATGAATCCGCATAAATGCGGCAGTTTCACATAACTGAATTAACCACTTTATAATAGCTTCAAAGATGAAAGGTTTATAAACTAAAAGTGGTTTCGTATTATTCGGCATCATTTAACGGCGCATCAAAAAACTCCAGCTCGCATTGCATTGCATAAGCATACGCATCCCTTATTTCTTCAGTATCTTTAGCAACCATATCAAGCAATTCTTCCATCTGCTTAGCTAGATTCTGCATATCTTCGCCAGAATAGGCTTTAATCCAGTCAGCATACCTGCTTTCATTATTGTATGACTTTGCAAGCTCTTTTCCGATGAAAGCATACAATACCATACACGGCGCAATTGCAGCAACAATCTCATCCAGATTTTTTTGGTATGCAATTCTCAGCAGGAAATCAGTATAAGCCCTGCACGCAGCAACTGGTTTTACATTCTCTATGCCTATCCCTAATCTTCTGCTGAATTCCTTGTGCAAATTTAGCTCTTCTAAAACTCCGGCCATAAATTTATGGAATATTCTTGCGGTTTCAGTGTCATAACATTTTGCTATTGCGAGAGCGTAAGCCTGCCTGAAAGCCCTTAGGAAAAAAGCATCCTGGGCTACATAAGTCTTAAAGGCTTTCTCATCCAGAGTTCCATCTTTTATTCCCTGCACAAAAGGATGGTTTAGGCATTTATTCACAATTTCTATATTTGCATTCCATAATGATTCATGAAGTTTTATATCGTTAGCCATTAAAAAACACCGCATTACTAACTAAAATAAACAATGATTAAAAATTAAAATAAACTAAAAAAAACAATATTTAAAAAATAAAAAATGATGAATAATAAAACCCATAATAAATAATTCATTCTTTCAGTTCGGAAACGTTTTTCTTCAAGATTCCAAAATCAAACGTCTTCCCAAAAAATCCAAAAATAACCGATAAAAATGTTGAGGCGATAAATGCAGCCAGGAAGCTGTAAAACAGATTCCCCCTGATAAATTCGGGATCTGGAAAAAAGTAAGCCCCGACAGCAATTCCTATGATTGACGCTATCAACGCAGACATCTCTGAAAATCTTTTCGCATACATTCCATAGAATGCAGGAAAGGCGACTGCAACACACACTAAATCTGCAACCAAAAACAGATAAAGCACGCTGTAGCCTTTAGTCGCTATCAAGATGGATATTCCTGCTAAAACAACAGTGAACCATCTTCCTATGCCGACAAGTGATTTGCGGCTTATCATCGGCTTTAACCTTGCCAAGTCTATTGTGAACAAAGTCACAAGCCCATTAAGCAATGCATTTATTGTGCTCATGACTAAAGCAACTCCCAAAACCATTGCAGTCAAGATGACCCATCTTGGAGTAGCTTTAAGCAAAAAGGTAAATAAGGCAACAGAGGGATTTTCAGCAGCATCATATGCTACAGAAAAAAATCCAAAAAATCCGACAGTGAATATTATAAGGGCTACTATAAGCCCGCCAATTAAAAATGATTTCCTCATTATTGAGGCTGTCTTCGGAGAATACACTCTTTGCCAATTGCTCTGGTTGAAAAGCTCAGCTCCGACAATCGCAATGATAAGGGTCAATGCAAACTCAATTCCAGGCATATAGCCAAAATCAAGCAAGGCCGGATTGGCATCATTTGTTTTTTCTACGACATTATTAAAACCGCCCAAGAACCACAAGCTCGACAAGAAGATTATAGCGATCAATGGCATTATGACAATAGTTTGGACCCTGTCAGTGAATATGGAAGCTTTGAATCCCCCAACTGCAGTGTAAATTAAAGTCGTTATGCCAACTATGAAGGCAGTATAAACTAGAGGAATATTGAAAACCATCTTTCCAGCCAAGGCAATTCCGGTAAGCTCTGCAGCCAAAAACACCGACATATAGAATACTGCTGTCAAAAGCACCAGCGCATACATTGCTTTTCCGTACCTGTGGAAGATGTATTCAGTTATAGTATGGCCTTGCGGCATTATACTTCTTATTCTTGTTCCGACCCATGCAAAAATAAAAACAGCGGATGCGCTTCCAACAGCATAACCAATCAATGCAGTTATTCCATTAGTAACCACAGCTTCAGCAGGAGAGAATAAAATCCATGCGCCCATTGCCGCTGCAATCAAGGATGCAACTGCAGTCCATAAGTTGACGCTTCCTCTTGCTGTTGTATAGTCTTCGATGGAGAATTTTTTCCCCCTGGTATAAAGAATGCCTAAGAGGGAAAACACTAAAGCAGATCCAATGATCAATAATAACCCCAATATGTCCAAATTAAACCCCGATTCTAGCATTAAAGTTTGTTTTAAATAGGTTTCGGTCAATTAGTAAGCGACAAAAATAAGTCATAGAAAAAATCGCTTACTAATATTTGCCAGACATAACAATTTTATGAGTTATTTATGTCTGGCATTAAATTTAGAATTGTAATCTCAAACAAAAAGCTTTTTAACTATAGTATTCTTTGCATTCAGTATGGATTATATGGAAAAATCAAAGCCAATCTATATAGGAAAAATCAACACATCGGAAATAGAGATAAGAGATTTGCTCAAGGCTTGGGTAGCCATATCAATAGCTTTCGCAATAATAATGAAGAGCTCTTTGAACCTGAGTTTCTACCAGACTTTCATTGTCTCGTTCATAACAGTCGGGACTGGATTTTTGCTGCATGAATTGGGGCATAAATTTGTAGCCCAGAGATATGGATGCTTTGCCGAGTTCAGATCTTTCGACCAGATGCTGGTCATGGCCATAGCAATGTCTTTTTTAGGATTTTTATTCGCTGCTCCAGGAGCTGTAATGATAACCGGCCCTGTTGGAAAGAGCAGGAATGGAAAGATAAGTGCAGCAGGCCCGATAATAAACTTGATACTGGCATTTTTGTTCCTTTCATTTTTGTTCCTAAAACTAGCTGGAATGCTTAAAATTATTGCGCTTTATGGATTCATGATAAACTCCTGGCTGGCATTGTTCAACATGATTCCTATATGGAATTTTGACGGAGTCAAGATTTGGGCATGGAACAAGATAGCCTATGGAGTAATTGTCGCAATAGCCCTATTATTTTTATTTATGCAAAATTTTATAAGCATGGTTTGATAATAATGGGAAAATGAAGTTAACCATAAATAATGTTTTGCTGATATCTCTGCTAGCTGTAGTTTTATCCAGCAGCAGCATAATCTTCTATTACAATAGCAAACTTTCAGAGCAGAATTATCTTTTTGATTCAAAGCTTTCTTCAATGAGCGCTGAATTAAATGATAACCTGCAGGAGGGCATATCTTCTCTTCAGAATAACCTTACAACAGAGATAGCGCTTATCGACACTAACCTTAGGAATTTTAAGATCCAGAGCCAGCAAGAGGTTAAAACTATAAACAATTTAATAGACGAGATAGAAAAGCAGAGCCAGATACAGCTTGGAGAATTAAAGGATGAATTAAAAAGCATCCAGGTAAAAAGCAAGGACTTTACAGCAATAATTGATGATGTTCTTCCCTCAGTTGTAAGCATAGTAACTGACAAGGCCCAAGGGTCCGGGGCCATAATCGACAGCGAAGGATTCATAGTGACTAATTATCATGTTGTTGAGGGAGCAAATATCATAAGGATATTGACCTACAGCAATAAGGTTTACAATGCCCAGCTTATCGGTTATAATGATGAAGCTGATGTAGCAGTCATTAAAGTGAATGCCAATTTAGAGAGCCTGGAATTTGGAGACTCTGATGATGTAAAGGTTGGAGAAAAAGTTATTGCATTAGGAAACCCTGCAGGATTGTCCTTTACAGTGACAGAAGGAATAGTCTCTGCTGTCCACAGAAAAGGCCCGAATAATCTTGCAATTTATCTGCAGACAGATGTTCCAATAAACCCCGGAAACTCAGGCGGCCCATTGGTGGATATAAATTCAAAAATCATAGGATTGAACAATTTCAAGGTAGGCGGTTTTGAAGGCCTTGGCTTTGCAATAGAATCCAACACCGTAAAGCAAGTTGCAGAGCAGATTATTAATGGCTATAAAGCGCAGATTGCCCAGCAATAGATAAATTTAAAAATAACAATCTCGACAAATTTCTAAATGGCAAAAAAAAGAGGCAGCAGGAAAAAAGCTATGGCGAAAGCTAAGGCTTCACCTAAAAAAACCAATGCCTCTCCTAAAACCAATACACCTCCTGAGAATCCCGTAAATGAATCTGTTTCTGCTCCTCAACTGAATGTCGAGAAAGCGCTTGAGGATCTTGAAAAAAATGTTGCTTTGGCAAAGAGCAAGCCGGCAGAAGCGCATGAGGGAGAGCCTGGGCATTCCAGCTCAAAATCACCACTATACTCAATGCCGGCCTCAAGCACAAAGCCGGTTTGGTTCTACATTTCATCAATATTTGCAGCTTTCCTGTTTACTATATACCTATCTATCTTTGCAACGCTTCATTTCGAAAGCATAGAGTACATGAACATAACCATAGTATTCATTTTTATATCCATAGTTTCATATTTCCTGATAACCGCAATATTCTTTATTTCCGAGAAACAGAAATGGCATTCTTTGGCTTCTACATTGTTCTTTGCCGGAATAGTTGCAATAATGGTTTATGCCTTTAAGGCAATAGATACATCTAATCTTGTAAGGTTCTCAATAATATACACAATAATAGTTGCAGCAATATCCTCTTATGTTTTGGCTATAAGAAAATAAATATTTCTTTATCGCTTCATTTCAGTTTTTAAACTTAACCAAGAATTAGATAAAAAAGAAAAATAAAAAGAGGATTTACATCCCCATTCCTTCCATGCCGCCCATTCCTCCCGGGGGCATTTGAGGCCTATCTTTGGAGCCGCTTGAAGCTATGACATCATCTATCCTCAGTATCATTACTGCAACTTCTGTGGCGCTTGAGATAGCCTGAGTCTTTATCTTTAATGGCTCAATTACGCCCCTCTTCCAGGCATCCATTACCTTTCCTGAGAATACATCAATCCCGGCCCATTTCTGCTTCTTTGAATGAGCAGATTTTAGGTCGGTCATTGTATCTATAGGATCCAATCCAGCATTCTCTACCAAGGTTCTTGGGATGACTTCCATCGCATTTGCAAAGGCTTCAACCGCTAATTGCTCTCTTCCGGACAATGAAGCTCCATATTTCCTTAGCTCAGTTGCCAGCTCTATTTCACAAGCCCCTGCTCCTGCAACAACAGTGCCTTCTTTCAATGCAGCTGCAACATCTCCGATAGCATCCGTCATTGCCCTTTCAATTTCATTTGTAACATGCTCTGTGCTTCCCCTTATCAGCAATGTTATTGCTTTTGGGTTCTTGCATTCTACAATATAAGTGAATTCATCGTCCCCAACCTTCTTTTCTTCTACAAGGCCTGCAAATCCCAAATCATCCTTATTCAGATCTTTTAGATTGCTTGCTATTTTAGCTCCTGTCGCTTTCGATATCTTTTTCATGTCGCTTTCTGTTACTCTCCTTACTGCATATACTCCTTTCTTAGCAAAGTAATGAACTGCAACATCGTCTACGCCTTTCTGGCATAAAACAACATTTGCGCCCGTAGATGTTATCTTCTCAACCATGTCCTTCAGCATATTTTCTTCCTGGTCAAGGAATGCTTGTATTTGGTCGGGGCTTTTTATCTGTATATTAGCCTCAAATTCTGTTTTCTTTATCTCTATTTCCTTGTCTATCAATGCTATCTTTGCATTTTTAATGGACCTCGGCATGCTTGTGCTTAGCCTTTCCTTGTCTATTACGATTCCTTTTATTAATTCAGAATCTTCCACGCTGCCGCCAGTTCTCTTTTCAATCTTGATATTGTCCCGGTCTATGTAATCCCCTTCCGCAACCATCTGGACAGATTTAACTGCTAGTTCTGCAAGAACATCTTTTGCATATTCTGCTCCCTTGCCCGTCATTGCTGTCTGTGCAATATTCTTTAAAGTGGCAATGTCATCCTTGGTTATCTTTTCAGCCATAGACTTCAAGACTTCCTGGGATTTTGATTCTGCCAATCTGTATCCTCTTGAGATTACTGCCGGATGTATGTCCCGGTCAAGAAGCTCTTCTGCATTTTTCAATAATTCTCCTGCAATTACAACTGCAGTTGTGGTTCCGTCTCCAACCTCATCTTCCTGGGTCTTTGCAACCTCAACAATCATCTTTGCAGCAGGATGCTCAATAGTCATCTCTTCTAGAATTGTGACCCCATCATTTGTTACTGTTATATCTCCCAAAGAATCAACAATCATCTTATCCATTCCTTTTGGGCCTAAAGTTGTCCTTACAGTATCAGCAACAGCCCTTGCTGCCATAATATTATTCCTCTGGGCGTCCCTGCCTAGAGTCCTCTGTGTGCCTTCCGGCAAAATAAATATTGGTTGTATGCTTTGTCCCATTTTAGATCCATCCCCTTATAGGCATTTGTTTTTTATTTTAGTTTTACTTGTAAAAGTAGGGAATAAAGTAAGTGAGCAGTATTATATAAATGTTTGCGTTTTTGTGATAATCGGACTTATGGGTATAATAGCAACAATTTTCTGGTTTTTGTCTAGGGCAGAAAGAAAAATAATAGTTAGCAAAATAAAGTTATTGGCTGCATGATTTTTTTATTTGGTACAACAAGAAAAAAAGCAAGATTAATCCGGTAGTTTTGTCTGCGCTAGTGCATTTGAAATTTGTAACAATACATCCATTTAGCGA
This sequence comes from uncultured Methanosarcinales archaeon, assembly GCA_964436645.1. Lineage (GTDB taxonomy): Archaea > Nanobdellota > Nanobdellia > Woesearchaeales > GW2011-AR4 > JACPJP01. The sequence continues at coordinate 17,201 of CAYTDO010000064.1, forward strand.
CGGCAATGGCAGGATTTCAAGGTTAATGATGAATTTTGTATTGAATAAGCACAGATACCCCATGTTAAGCGTTGAGTATAAAAATAGGAATAGTTATTACAACGCTTTAGAGAGAAGCCAGACCAAAAGCAAAGAGTATACTTTTGTCCAATATTTGGTAAAAGATATCTGAAAATTTATAAGAGCTATTTGAGTTAGGTCCGTTGTATCAATCAAATTATTTACCAAACCCAAACCCTTATATTCTTTTCTTTATTCCACTTCTTAATGCACGGCGAAGATCTGACCAAAGGAAACATGAATAGGCAGCTTTGGAACCTTTCCTGGCCTATAATGCTTAGCGTATTCTTCCACACCCTATACAATATTGTTGATGCTTTCTGGGTTGGAAAATTGTCGCCGGAAGCTATAGCTGCAGTAACAATTTCACAATTAATGCTTTTTGCAATGGTATCATTAAGCATGGGCATAACAATTGGCTGCGGCGTCTTGATGGCCATGAGCATAGGGGCAAAAGACAAGGGCCATGCTGAAAAAATATTTGGCCAGTCATTTGTGCTTTCAACAATAGCAGCTATAATATTTACAACAATATCCTTGGTTTTCAGAGACAAAATCCTTATATGGTCTGGGGCAACAGGCAGCATTTATCCGTTAGCCTTGGAGTATTTTACTGTCACGGGTGCAGGAGCTGTTTTCATCTTCTGGATGATGTCGGTTGTATTTGGTTTCAGCGCGCAAGGAGATAATTTTACAATGACCAAGATATTTGCCTTCTCCACTTTGGTAAATGCAGTCCTTGATCCAATAATGATTTTTGGATGGTTCCATTTCCCTGCAATGGGAGTTTCCGGAGCAGCAATAGCAACCGTGATTTCAGAGGCAATAGCTGTTATTATTGGCGTTTACATTCTATCCGGAAAAGATATGATGATCAGGTTCAAATTCAGCAATTTGGTCTTCAATTTAAAGGACACCAAAAAAGTGCTGGACATAGGATTCCCCGCATCCCTAACCCAAGTGCTTGGACCAGTTGGAATTGCTGCATTGACCAGTATAGTATCCTCTGTTTTCCATGAGTCAGGAGCGATAAGCTATAGCCTCGTTTTTAGGGTTGAATTTTTTGCGTTCCTTCCGGCCATCGGCTTCGGAGTCGCTGCGATGGCCATGCTCGGCCAAAATATAGGGGCAGGAAATATTGAAAGAGCCAAAGAAGTCTACAAAAGAGCCTTGATATATTCCTTCGCCCTTGCAACAATATTCGGCATAATCTCGGCTTTGTTCTCAAGGCAGGTTATAGGGATATTTACCAAAGACCCGGCAGTGATGCAATATGCTTCATCATACTTATGGTTGGCTCCGATTTCGTTCGGATTCCTTGCAATGGTCATAGTCGAGGCAAGCTCTTTCCAGGGGATAGGAAAATCCTGGCCCGGTTTCTGGATAACCTTCCTCAAGTACGTAATAATAGCAGCGCCTTTAAGTTATTTGTTTGCTTCAATAATGCATCGGGGAATAATTGCAGTCTGGCTTTCAATAGCCGCAAGCAGCGTAATAGCCGCAGCCGCAGGATATTTCTGGCTCAAATCTTCTATCAACAGGATTAAAGTTCAGCCTGTGGAGCAGGGCGTTTGATATAAGCGCGAATCTGATTTTTAGTTTTGATTGTAATACTATTGATAACATTATTAAAGAATAAGGCAGATGGAACATAGAGATAATTTCATGCAAAAACTAGGAATCCTATTCATACAAAAGCTTAAGCAGAGCGCTATGGGCTTTGCCTATATCCTCTTCCTTGACCACTATGATAAATTCAGGAAGGCAGCTTATCGTTTCATAAACCTGTATGTCCTGAAGGGCCAACTCATTCAATATTGTTGCCATCATGCCCCTTACTTTAGTGTGGTCTTTTGAAAATAAGACGTTGATTTCAGCCAGGTTTTCCACCACTTCTATAATGTTTGAGGGATCAATATGAGATAGCACCTCATTCTTCTTTGAATGGTCAATTAAAATCTTGAATGATGCCCTGCCCTCAACAACCCTCAAAAGCTCTCCAACACTTGGATTTATTTTGCTTAGCAGGACTGGAAATGTTTTTATCAGAAATGAGAAATCTCTTGACAGCGTAATTAGGTTTAATCTTGATTTAGTGGATACCCTGGATTGCTTTAACATATTTTTTAATTCGCTTGAATTGACCTTCCTCTCTTCCAGGTCATACCTTCTTATTGCAGACATAACAGCATGTACGGAACTCGAAAGGTTTTCTTCTTTTATTATAAGCATGGACAATGCCCGAGTGTTTATCACGCCTTTCTGCATGCTCCTTGTTATGTCGGGATTCTTTTGCAAAAAATTATGAACAATGCCTCTAATATTTGTCATAACTCTAAGAAATTTGTCATTATTAATAAATCTTTGTATATTTTGTCAAAGAGTTTATATACGCACCCCCTATAATTTAGTTGAAATTTTAGATTATTAACAAACTGGAGAAAAAAATGGTACCACCTTTAACTGTTAATCAAAGCCAAAACGGCAGTTTTCATCCTAACTCTGAACAAAAAAGGTTGGCACATCTCTTAACAGGGAATAGTGGCCATAGTAGTTATTCAACTGCGGATCGCGGAGTATTAGATGGGGCGCCTGCTTTACATGTTGCAGTATATAGCCCCGGTGGTAATTATGACCTTCCGCTTTCCATACTTGGAGTTCAGAAAGTTGGCGCAGGAAGAGATGATGTTTCAAGGCAGGAATTAAGTGATTGGTTAGGCGACAGAACAAATATTGTGCCGGACGGAACACCAGTAGTTAGTGTTGTCGGGTATTTAGCGACAGAAATATTTTCTCCTGTAATAACTTTTCCACATGGAGATTATCATACAATTGGCGTTATAATCAATGGGAGGAATATAGGCGGCCAAGCCTCATTAGACAAACAAGTAAGAGTTAAAAATCACGATGGAGCTGGAAATCCAGATGGCTCATGGAATCCAGAATATTTGCCGCCTTTGCAGGATATGGAATTAGGCTCTAGGGATAACTTATTCTTAGTTGCAGGGCCTCGTTTCGATATTGGTGAAAGACCAGGAATGCTCAATGAGCGAAGACATTGTGAACCATGCGATATAGTGTTTATGTTGGGACTATATGCAGTTGGGCCACCATATTCTCCAGCATCAAGTAAGCTGGCTATGAGTGCAAAACCCATTTAATCTTGCCAGATATCTTGCTCTTGTATAATCGCATAGAACTATTTAGGTGTTAGTCTACTGGTCACAACAACTGCACATTTTTTATTAGAATTTTTCAAACTAGTTTGCAGCTAAGAAGATTTTTAAAGTACGATTGCACATTAATGATTTATGCCAAAAACAAAAACCCACCTTGCAACCTTCGCCGCAGGATGCTTCTGGCATGTTGAAGATGATTTTATGCAGATGAAAGGGGTAAAGAACACCAGTGCAGGATATACTGGCGGTCATATGGAAAACCCGGCATACAAGGATGTTTGCTCGGATGAGACTGGCCATGCGGAAGCCGTGCAGATAGAATTCGATCCAAAACAAATCTCTTACGAAAAACTGCTGGGCAAGTTCTGGGAGCTTCACGACCCGGCGCAATTCAACAGGCAGGGCCCTGATGTGGGCTCTCAATACCGCTCAGCTATTTTCTACCACGACGAAAATCAAAAGAAAGCTGCAATAAAATCCATGGAAAACCTGAAAAAATCTGAAAAATACAAAAATAAGCAAATCCACACCCAGATAGCGAAAGCAGAAAAATTCTATCCTGCCGAAGAATACCATCAGAAGTATTTCCAAAAGCATAAATTGCAGAAGATGTTTATGTGCAGGATGTAAAAATTACTTTTTCTGATGCGCTTCCTCCGCATATACCTTTATCTTAATGTGTTACGGGCTATAAATGTCTTACACAGCTATTTAAGAGAATTAACCATACCATTGAAAAGCCGAGACGGCAAACAAAATGGTATCGAACGACATTTATGGCAATCAGAGCAGGTATGAACTCTTTAAGAAAAATATTCCAGTTCTTTCTATTGAGCCGCATAGAAGACAGACTAAGGCCAAGAAAGGAGAGATAAAACGGACTGATGTCTGGAAACTGAAGAAGTAGGGGGATAAAAATACAATGCGAAAAATGTGGACCGGAGTTTGAAGGACAAAGCCTAAAATATAATAATATTATTAAACCTGAGTTTTTTCTGCAGTGATATGGTAAATAACCTACTCCCATTCGAAAAAATAGAAAGAAAGGTATTGGTAAAAAAGGAGGCAAAGACAGACCCAAATCTAGGATGCATGCCCTCAGAAAGAAAAAGCGAGGAAATAATCAGCTATGGTATTGTCAACATAAACAAGCCGCAAGGCCCTACCTCCCACCAGGTAAGCGATTTTGTTAAAAAAATTCTTCATATCGAAAAAGCCGGGCATTCAGGGACTTTAGACCCGCACGTTCATGGCATGCTTCCGGTCGCTTTAGGGCGGGCAACAAGGATTGTGCAGGGATTATTAACCTCAGGTAAAGAATATGTCGGGATAATGCGCCTGCACAGGGATATGGAAGAATCAAAATTAAGCGAAACAATAAAAAAACATTTCATTGGAAAGATACGGCAGCTCCCTCCGATAAAAAGTTCGGTAAAAAGGGAGGAGAGGACAAGGGAAATTTATTATTTCGATATCTTGGAGAAAGACGGAAAAGACACTTTATTTATTGTTGGCTGCCAGGCAGGAACTTATATCAGAAAGTTGGTGCATGATTTAGGCCAAAAATTAAAGATAGGAGCGCACATGCAGGAACTGAGAAGGACCAAAGCAGGGCCTTTTAAAGAAAGCACATTATGCACCCTGCAGGATTTGGCAGATGCATTCCATTTCTATAAAAATGAAGGCAATGATAAATTTTTAAGAAAAATAATCCAGCCGATTGAAAATGCTGTTGCCCATCTGCCAAAAACATGGGTTTTTGACACAACAATAGGCACCTTATGCCACGGCGCTGCCTTGAACAATCCTGGAATAAGCATGTTAAATGACGGCATAAACGAGAATGATACTGTCGCAATCATGAGCCTTAAAGAAGAATTGGTTGCTATAGGAACGGCAAAAGCAAATTCAGAGGATATTCTAAAAAATGAAAAAGGAGCTGCCGTAAAAACAGAGAAAGTTTTCATGCTTCCTGGAACTTATCCTTCAAGCAAGAAGGCATAAGGCGCTTAATTAAGATATTAAGAAAAAAAACTTCTTCAAAAATTAACAAAATTGGATACCCCTGCTATTATGAGCCCTATGATTAAAGAGGAGCTTCCGTAGAATATCAGCTTTCCATCATTGTCTCCAAGTCCGCCGAAAAGCCAATAGATTCCGAGTGTAATAAGCATAAATCCTATGAGAACAATCACAACTGAAAGCATTCCGCTTGCCATCTTCTTTTTCATATCAGGCTATTTCACCATAATTAGGATAAAAAGTTTGCTTTTTTATTTGATAAAATAAACCATGAAAAATCAATAATAATATTTTAACAAACCAAAAGCTTTAAAATCTTCAATTCCAGAAAATTCAAAATGGCTCTCGATTTCATCGCTGCGGATTTCTTCAAGGCTTTCCTTGCAATATTCGTGGCAATGGATGCACTTGGAAACCTCCCGATACTTTATGTCCTGACAAAAAAGCTTTCAGCAAAAGAGAGGAATGCGAACGTAAGCAAAGCAATATTGATAGCAGCAATACTCCTGCTTGTCTTCTTGTTTTTTGGAGAAAATTTTTTGAACTATTTTGGCATAACCATTGGGAGCTTCAAGATTGCCGGCGGAATATTATTGATGATACTCGGCCTGAGGATTGTTCTCGGCCTAAGGATAATGGAGGAAGGGAAAAAATACGAGTTGGCCGCGGTTCCTTTAGCTACTCCGATGATAACCGGGCCTGCAGTCATAACGATAATAATAATCCTGGTCCAGGAATTCGGATACTTGATAACCCTGGCAGCCTCTATCCTTAATATATTTTTAGCCTTGATAATATTGAGGCAGACAGAAATTCTCTATAAAATTTTAGGAAGGCAGGGAAGCGATGTCGTCGCAAGAATAATGGGATTGATACTTGTTGCGCTCGCAGTAGAATTCATCAGGCAGGGATGGTATGTTATTTAGAATTGATTTAGATGTTTTACTTTAATAAGTCGCTTAATTCTCTTCCCATAGGCGCGATTTTTTCTGCATGCGGAGACATTTCTTTAGCTGCACAATACCTTGCCAGTTCAAAAGCAAAAATAGATCTCATCATTGCTTCGGCATCTTGCAAATCATCACCTCTTGCTTCCAAGTGCCCTTTTTTGAGTTTAGCATAATTATCTTCCTTTCCATCTTTGGCTCCTGCATATTCCTTTACTTGACCACTATACCTAAGAAAAGTGCCATTTCCGTTCCCATCGGGAACTACCTCAACAAGCGCTGGTTGTTTAAGCAGGAATTGTGCAGGAACTCCTAATGCAGTAATCCCTTCTAGAACTCCGGCATTTACGTTGATGCGGGAAGGATCAACTTTGACTATTCCGCTTATTGATAGATAACCAGCCATAGCCTTGGTAACTCATTTTCTTTTAAAAACCTTATTGAATATTAAATAAATTAACATATATATTCGACAACAACCGTAAACTAGTATACAAAAACATAACATTTATATACTGGCTTCCTCACGGATTAATAAAATCAATTTTAAAAGACAAAACTTAGAGGTGAAAAAATGAATTTTATCGTTGAAGAGGCTGTTAAGACGCAACAAAATGTCAATTATGACGACATGATTGGACAGGCAAACATCAAGGTTATTGGTGTTGGCGGAGCAGGAAGCAACATGGTTTCCTGGCTTTACAAGAAGGGAATTAAGGGAGCTGAAATCTATGCGTGCAATACTGACAAGCAGCACCTTGACATAACTAATGCTGACAAGAAAGTCCTTATCGGAAGGGACATCACAAGAGGCCTAGGTTGTGGAGGATTTCCAAACAAGGGAGCTGAAGCAGCGCAAGAAAGCATTACTCAACTGAAAGAATTGATTAAAGGGACAGATATGGCTTTTGTATGCGCTGGAATGGGCGGCGGCACAGGTACTGGAGCTGCTCCTGTAATTGCAGAATTAATCAAGGCATCAGGATCCATAGTTATTGGAACAGTAACAATGCCCTTCAGCATTGAAAGAGCAAGGATAGACAAAGCCGAGTTTGGCCTGCAGCAATTAAGGCAGGTTTCAGATACAGTGATTGTAATTGACAACAACAGGCTTGTAAAGATTGCCGGCAATTTGCCAGTGCAGCAGGCTTTTGCAGTTGCAAACGAGCTGGTATCAACAATGATAAGGGGAATTGTAGAGACAATAGCAGTTCCAAGCCTTGTAAACCTGGACTATGCAGACGTTAAAGCTATCATGACTAATGGCGGAGTTGCAGCAATTGGCGTTGGCGCTTCAGATACAACCAACAAAGTTGAGGAAGCTGTCAAAGGAGCATTGAGCAACCCATTGTTAGACATAAACTACAAGGGCGCAACTGGCGCTTTAATCCATATTGAAGGCGGCCCAGACATGACTTTGGATGATGTAGCCAAAGTTGGAGATCTTGTAACAGAAAGCCTGGATGCAGACGCAAACGTAATCTGGGGAGCAAGAGTTTCTGACGAGATGAAAGGAAAGCTTACCGTCATGACAATAATAACCGGAGTCCATAGCCCATGGATACTTGGCAAGGTTGATGCTAAGAGCCAAAGGCAGGAAAACCTGCGCTTTACAAATGAATTGGGAATTGACTTTGCTTGATTCCTTATTTTTTTATTTTTATTAATTTTTTAGTTTTTTCTTTTGATTTCTTATTTTGTTTTATTTATTATTGAGTGTTTTTTTCATTGAATTTGATTTTTTCTTGTGTATTGAGTTTTTAGTATCGGTTGATTTTGATAATTAATCTCCGTTCTATTATGCTCCGTAATTCCACCGCAGGTGGTGCCGAACTTCGTTCAAGCATTAGTCCGAGGCTCGCTGTCATGCATGCTCGGAAATTTAATTTCCTGCACCCCGTTCGCTATGCTCCGGGGCATCGCTCGCCTCGGGCATATTATTTCAACTCATAACACTATTTCTTAGAATAATCCGTCTCCTGAAACAGCCCGATATTCCTTCCCGCATCCAGCCATCCGAAAGAATAATTCAAAGCTCCAAAAGCTGAGGCTTTATCCCCTTTCTTGTTGAAATACAATGCATCCTCATAATATCTTGTTGCAGTATCCAGAAACTCCAATGCATTCTTGTAGTGCTTGTCTTTCTTGCCTATGATTATTTCTATCTCCTTCAAGGCTTTTTCTGTGGCTTTGAATTCTCTTTCCAGCCTTTCCTCAGTTAAAGAGTTCATTTTGAATCATGTTATGTTCAGCTATTTTATTATATATTCTAACCTTATAGCATACTTTTATCGCTTTATTTAAAAAATTTTATAAATCTACTCATTTATTTTAAAGATTATGGGTTCAAATAAGATACCTCAAAAAAAAATTCAGTAGCTTGGAGGAATTTATCTGCATCAAAATAATTTTACGCCCATTTTTTGAAGGGAAACCCGTTTGGATAGATTAGGCGGAAAAAGCCACATTTTATACTATTCCAAGCCAAGAATATAGAGTTAGCCAATAAACTGAGCGAAAGAGTTACGCAAGAAAGCGCCGCAGGGAAGTTTTCGGCTATGACTTATGAACTTCTTTTTATCGCATACGGGAAGATGTCGGAATTAGTCTACGATGATGGCCCTTATGCAATAAGATATGTCCATCCAGAACTATGCCTGTTGAACTAAATTACTTCACCAGCTTCCTTAGCTCTTTCGCCTTCTCAACAGCAATATCCACCATCTTCTCTATGTCTTCTGCCGTCAATGGGTAATCTCCGCCTTTCTGCATTGCGCATAAGGTTCCGTCGCTCAAGCTGCACACTGTCAATCTTGCATCAATTACCTTTTCTTCCTCTGAGTCAAGATCAACCAAAAATTTGTCAGCTATTTTGCTTACAGTAATAGATATTGGAGTATCCTTAATCTCAATCCCCTTATCAGTCTTTTTCTTGTAATCTATCTTCTCGCCATCAAATGTTGGAAACCTTGCCGTCTTCAAAGCTGCAATCGCAGCCAATGCAGACACATCAAATAGATTTCCGGCATCATTTATAGGGCATATATCCACAATTATCATCCATATTTTTTCCCCTTCCTTTATACAGAGCTTCTTGAAGTCCAGGCATTTACTTTCTCTAATGCCTCTATCAACAACTCTCGCTAGCTCAACTGCCTGTATCCCGGGAGGCCCAAGCTCAAATTCTGGGCTTGATAACGGCAATAACTCTACTCCTACCATTATGCTTCCTTCATTAGGAGTGTCTGGATAAGGCTTCATTACTTCCATCTTTACTCCTGCAATCACATCAGTTTTTCCGAGTATGACGCGCGCAGACCCTTCTGCAGTCTTTGTAACATTAGTCTCAATTTTCAATGGCTTCCTGTATTCAGTAAAGCTCCTTCCGTCAAGCCTCGTATTAGCATTGAACAGTTGTATTATATGATTTTTTAGTTCTTTATGCATTGTAAACACCTATTCCCTCTCTGCATTTTCTGTTTTGTATTTTTCCTTTAATGCGCTTTTTTGCACTTCATAGATTTCCTTGCAGGCTTCTTTTGCCATATCCAGGACTTTTCTTAATTGATCCCTGGAAACAAGCCCGTCCATCTGAAGCAAAGTTATCTTGCCCTGAGTTGGCATCATAGCAACTGGAATATCGGCAACAGGACCGCCTTCGTAAGACTCTTCCGAATAATCCAAATCAATAACAATCTTGTCATCAACTCGTCCTGCAGAAACAGCTGCTACAAGATCTTTCATTGCCAATCCTGCATCTGCTAGCGCCATTGATGCAGCGCATATCCCAGCGCACCTGCTCCCAGCTTCTGTCTGCGGCAATTCTATAAATACATCAACAACGGAGTTAGGATACTCGCTTAAGTCAAGTACGGGCAATAAAGCCTTTTCAGTAACCATAGAAATTTCCTTTGACCTTCTGCTTCCGCCAGGCCTTACTCTCTCGCCTGAACTTGAGAATGGCATCATATTGTAATTGCATCTTAAAATCCCCCTTGAAGGGTCCTGCAAAAATTTTGGATGCAGATTTCTTGGCCCATAAACTGCAGCATAGGCCCATGTATTGCCTATCTTGAACAGGGCAGAGCCGTCTGCATTTGGAATAACTCCAACTTTAGCTTCTATCTTCCTTGTCTGGTCAAATTTTCTTCCTTCAATCCTTTCTTTGTAAACCATTTTCCACCTTATGCCTTTGCCGCGCCATTCTGCAAGAATTCTTTTATCTTGTCAGTAAGGCCGCTCAAATGGCTTTCATTTTCTATCTTCCTTATGCTATTGATGGCCAATAGCTCATTTTCAGGGCTTCCCTCTATCCATATAAGGCCGTTCTGCCCTACAATTATATTAGATTTTGTAGAATCCTTAATCATCGAAACCATGCTGCCTTGTTTTCCGACAATCCTGGGGACTTTGTTGCTTTCAACTTTTATCATCCTGCCGCCCTTTAATTTATTGAATCCGGGGCCTTTCATGGTGACATCTACAAGCTTTTGGCTTGTCACATTTATGACACCGCAGAAAATGTAATCCCCTATGTTATAATACTGAGTCAGGTCAGCTCCTCTCGGTATAAACTGGGAGGTGGCCTCTTTCATCGAAAGCATCGCTGAATAAGGGCTGTTTGTGTCCAGCCTCCATCCATTAAGGCTGACATCAGTCACCTTGCATATTATGCTGTCATATTTTTTTGGTATGTACCTTCCTGATAAAGGTATAAGCTTTATCGTCCTGCCATCCAGCTGGACTAGGCCCAATCTAGAAGCAATAATATTATCTCCTTCCCTGAATGTGCCAGCTCCCGGAAAACTATCCATCCCTTCCGCGAGAATCTCGCCCGGGACAACAATGTCTTTGTCTTTTACATTTATTTTGCTCATGTTCATCACTTTGTTTTTTAGTTATTTTTTGTTTCTTTAATAGTTTTATTATTTGATTTTTTAATTGTGTTTTATTATTGAGTATTTTTCGTTATTGAATATGAATTATTTTTTTGTTCGTTTATTTTGTTTTTTGAATAGTTGTTATTGAATGAAAAGATTACTTGGTCTTAACAACCTTGGATTCCATCTGGCCATGGCATATGGCATTCATCTTCTCGTAAAACTCATCTTCCAACCCGCCCGGCATCTCAATCAACGCAACATAATATCCATTGTTCATCCACTCTTCTTTTAATATTATCCCGTATTTTTTTATTATTGGGTATGCTTTGGGAGCATGCTGCGGCTCAAGCTTGATGCTTATCTCCTTGACCTCAAACTTTATTGGCAGTATAGGCTTTAATCTCTTAAGCGCCTCCTGCAATTGCTGCTCGACAGGAGCATACTCATCAGCATTGAAATTTATTTCCTCCAATGCATTCTCAATCCTTGTTACGGGATGCGGATAATGTGTTTTTGGATCAACGCCATTCCTGTGGATTAAATTTATTATCTGCCTTTTTTTGATATCTCTTAATTTGTTCCTATACTCTGCAGTTATCTGGATTTCTCCTTCTTTTATTATCTTTCTTGCAACCTCTTCCGCTTCCGAAGTTCCAAAAATCTGCTCCATTGCATGCTGGGATGCCTCCATCCCTTTTTTAGAGTCTGAAAAGACATTCATGGCTGCAAGGACATCTTTGATGTCAACATTCCTGCCTTCCCTCAGGGCCAAGGCATTTTCGCAATCAACCAAAATCTCGAAGATATGCCCCTGCGCCTTAAGCCTCGCGACAACTGCATTATCGACATTGACCATTTTTACTTGCCTTTTTTCTTAAGATCTTTTGAGTCATCTCCAGTTCTTTCTATCTTGTCCCTGGAAAACTTTCTGAATTTTTTTTCATCGATGCCGATATAAGCCGCATCTATCCTGACAACATTGAAGTTCTCGCCTAAAATCTTCTTGAGGGCTTTCACGGAAAGCTTTAGTCCTTCTTCTATTGTCAAATCATCCTTGTATTCTTTGTGGAGTATCTCCTCGATTTCAACTTCCCCTTCCCCTATTGCAGTAGCCTTGTATTGGAAAAATATTCCGGTTGGATCAGTCTCATAAAGCCTTGGAACCTTATCAGAGTCGATTCCGCCAACAAGCACTGAAACTCCAAAAGGCCTTAAGCCCCCGCTTTGGGTGCATACCTGCTTCAGGTCGCATATATCCTTTACAATAGACAAAGTATCTATGGGGCTGTCATATGTTACCCTGTTCTGCTGGGCCTTTAATTGGGCTCTTTCTATCAAGACGCGGGCATCCGACAATATTCCTGAAGCAGTAGCTCCTATATGCTCGTCTATCTGCCATATCTTCTCGACAGATTCAGGGACAACCAAAGTGTCTATAATTCTCTTGTCCGTAACAAATAAGATTCCGTCAGAGCATACCATGGCTATGGCTGTTGAGCCCTGCCTTACTGTCTTCTTTGCGTATTCAACCTGCAACAATCTTCCGTCAGGGCTGAACATTGTTATGGCCCTGTCATATCCCATCATTTGATGCATGGGCTGCATGTTTTCTCCTTTTACCATTTTTTTATCGTCTCTTTTTGTTTTTTATTTTGTTTTTATTGGATTTATTTTTATTCTTTTTTATATCTTTAATTTGATTTTATTCTTTATTTATTTTATTTGATTTTAGATTATTACCGTTTATTATTAATGCTTGTGATTTTTTTTATATTTGATTATTATTAATCTTTGCCCATTATTAATAGTTTGTTCTTTTTAATTTTATCTTTTTATTATTGGAATCTGATTTTTTTGTTTTTGAGTAATCTTTATTGAGTTTTTGTTATTGAACTTTGTTTTGATTTTTTAATGAATTAATATTTTTTATTGCGCCGCATTCAAGTATCTTTGCTGGGCTTTCTTCAAAATTCCGGAAGCGCCTACACTCCTTACAATAACTTCCTTATCGCCTATCGACTTTATAAAAGTGAATGCAGCCTTTGCATGATCCATATGCTTGTTATTTACCCTTATGACTCCTCTTTGCTTGTCGTAATTCCATTGGTCGTTCAGCGGCAAAATTCCTGCTTTAGCCATTCCAAGATGGCCTAAAAACTGCTTTGAAGCATCCATGATTGCTTTGTTAGCATGAGCAGCATCATTAATCTTATTTTGAGAGATTATCTCGTAGACAAGATACCTTTTCTTTTCCCTTAATGTCGGCATTAGCGGTTTTATTTTTCCTTTAGCCATTGTAAATTAAGAAGATAGTTCTTAACGCTTCTCCTTTTCTCTCTCTGGGCTAGGGGGGGATTATTAGTATTTAAAAGTATCGAAAAATCTTTTTAGATTTTTTGGACTTTTAAACTAGAAAATGATTATAACATTTTCCGCTGTTTAAACGTTTTGGAAAAATTTTATTTTTTAATAGTTTCTAGGGTTTAATTCCCCGCCCTTTAGGGCGTCGGGGGAGGTCATTTATTGTTATGGCGGTAATTATAGTTATTGGTATTTTGGCTACTAATAACCCTCCGCAAAAATTTGTTAGTGACTCTAATGGTGACTCTAATATAGGCGCGCAGGTGCAGCAAGCTTTAAATGAAATCACAAATTTATATAGCGGAAGGTACGCAGGGATAAAATGCAATATGATTTTTCTGGAAAAAGATGGGGAAGAAATATCAGTAAGGAATGACGCTGTCGGAACTAAGATTTTAATGTACAGGCAAATAAAAGATGGCGCGGTAGCTAGAATAGAAGGTATTGAGCCTAAGCTGGGCACGCCAGTAACTATTTATGCAAAACTTGAAAATGATAAGCAGATAGTGATGAGGATTGTGATAAATAGCCAGGAAGATGCATCGTAAGCATTAATTGCATAATGTTTTTCCGGCAAAAATGAATTTCTCCAGAAATAGGATAAAACTTGTTCTAATCTATACCTGTATTTTCACTAGATCCTAATGGTCATATAAATTTTTATATCAGGCGGAATACAATAAGATAAAATGAGGTGGCAACTTGATTAAATTAGCGATTACGCGTTTTATTTGTTTAGTGTCAATAAGCATACTTTTTATCAGCGGGTTGAGTCATTTTCTTTATGCTCATGGAGCTGGAGGCGGCATAGATAAGAACGTAGATAATTATACTATAGATTTTGGATATAATGAGAAATCTACGGCGATAAACGAGCCGTTGTTGATGAGTTTTGGGTTATTTAATAAATCAACTGGAAAATTTGTTCAATTTGATTCAGCGCCGATAAGGATTTCTAACGATAAAGGGGGGCTGGTGTTCAGAGGCAAAATAAACCCAGCCATCCCAGGGCGAATAACTTTAGCATATGCTTTTACAGAAGAAGGAATTTACACCATAGAAGTGGCTTTCATACGGGAAAAAAAGACAATTGTAGAGGCGCCCTTTGAGTTAGTCATGGGCAGCCCAAAAAACAGCTTTTCCTCCCTACTTGCTGCATTTTTTACAAAACCTTTTAGTTCATTATTAAATAAAAATAAGCAACAAGTGTCAAATGAATCAACGACAAGCATATCTTACAGTAGCGTTAAGGAGCATGTTGTTGAAGGGATGAAATCTTGTGTGGGTGGAGATTACCAATGTTACTCCAATTTAGCCGCGGATATTTCTTCCAATTATGAAACAGAAGACATACTCGAGGCGCTTAGCAAAACGGAAAATATTGCAGAGGTATTTTCCCAATGCCACCAACTAACACATTACCTTGGCAGAAATGAATTTAGAGAAAGCAGAAGCATTTCAGATTCCTATTCAGTTTGCACTCCCGTTTGCTGGGGAGGCTGCTACCACGGAGCTATGGAACAGTACTTTTGGGAAAAAGGCATACAGCTGTACACTGATGACTCTTCAGAAATTTCTAAAGAGATAGTGCATGCGTGCGGAAAACAGGAGGATTATGAAAATTCAAGAATATTTTTCGAATGCCTGCACGGAATAGGGCATGCTATGATGTTCATAACCGATGGAGACTTGCCATACTCTCTTCTTTTATGCGACAGTCTGGAAAATGGGCAAAAGCGCGTAGCATGTTATGGTGGAGCCTTTATGGAAAGCTCATCAAGCTCCACAAGCCATCCTTCAAAATTCATTAAAGAGGATGATCCTATGTACCCATGCAATATGCTTGATGAAAGATATTTGGAGACGTGCTATGCCTATCAAAGCTCTCACTTTGCAAGGATAAGCCGATTTAATTGGACGGAAGTCGGGATTTTATGCGGCAAGGTTCCTGAAAAATACAGTCTAGGATGTTTTGAAGTTATAGGCTCAAACCAGATTGGAAGCTACATGGAACCTAAAAGATTCCTGGAAACGTGCAATATCTTCGGGAATAAAGAAAACAGGCAATCATGTTACCAAGGCATATTATCGGGGTTAGCGGGAAGGTACAAGGAAGAGCATCAAAGAATGATAGATTTCTGCAATTTGGTTAGCGAAGATGAAAAGCAGTTTTGCTTCACTACAATGGGGATGATGATGAGGCAATGGTCGCACAATCAGGAAAATTTCCAACCTGTATGCAGGGCTCTGGGAAATTATTCAAATCAATGCTTGAAAGGGCTTGGCTCTGCTGACAAAAAGCCCCCACTTATACTGGAAAGGATATAAAATGCGCAAAAGTAATAAGGCTATAATGGCACTATCAAATTTGATTTTATTAATCCTTCTTTTGCAGGGTGCTATGGGGCATGGCGATGGAGGAAACATCGAGAAAACAGTTGATAACTATTCAATAGATCTAAGGTTTAGTGAAGATCCGTTAAACTCTTATGAGCCCGTATTCTTCATTTTAACTTTGAGAAATGGCACGGAGCAGGTAGATTTTGGAAGTGTTCAATTGGAAATTTCTAACGATAAAAAAACATTAGTAAGGGCATCTTTAAGCCCTGAATTTGAAGGGCAATCGGATTTTGTTTTCAAATTCCCTTCAGGTGGCGGGTATGCTGCTGAAGTAAAATTCAACAATGGGCTGGAAACACTGGTGAAGGCAGGTTTTGACTTGGAAGTTGAGGGCAGCAAAGAAACCAATAACGCAGTAGAAGCAGAAGGAACTCTTATCGAAGTACTTATCACAGACGATGGCTTTCAGCCCAAGAAGATCACAATCCAAAAAGGAACGACAGTTACATTCAAAAACGCCGGAAAAAATTTTCACTGGCCTGCCTCTGACTTTCATCCTACACATAGCTTATACCCTACAGAAAAGAGTGGATGCCTGGGAAGCAACTTTGATGCCTGCAAAGGCCTGGCGTCAGGAAAGGCATATCCCTTCACTTTTGATAAGGTTGGATCATGGACTGCTCACGACCATCTTTATCCAGGCTTGACAATGCAGATAGATGTAGTTGATGCCAGTGCAATGAGCAAACCCTCCATCATCTCTAAAGCAATAAATGCAGTCCTAGGCTTATTCCATCCTACAAAAAGTACAAGAGGCATAAATGAGCTTATACCCTCCAATAAATTCTTGCGGCTTTCTGTTGCAGAGCAAAGAGGCTACATGGAAAAAATATCTTCTGAAGATTCCGAAGCGGCATGGAAATACCTGAAAGAAGCTTTCATAGTAGACAATCTGGTTATAGGAAATGCGCACGAGCTTGCGCATATTGTGGGAAATGCAATCTATAAGGAATTCGGGATCGAGGGTGTTATCAAATGCGACCCTGCCTTTAGCTTTGGATGCTATCATGGAGTTACTGAAAAGCTTTTGTCAGAATCCGGAAGATCCGTCATTAAAAAGGTTGAGGAGCAGTGCATGCAGCTGTTCCCGTCTGATAAAGGTGGAGAATCACCAAGCTGCATCCACGGGACAGGGCACGGGCTTCTTACATTGAATGCGCTTGACATAAAGCAGGCGCTTAATGACTGCGATGAGCTGTCAATTAACAGCAGGCACTACTGCTATGACGGGGTCTTTATGGAAAATTTGTTCAGCAATCCTGATAGCAAGATGAATTTGGAAAATCCTTGGGCATTTTGCGAAAATTTTGACCAAAAATACCATGCGTCATGCGCAACATACCTCATCTCCAATGTATTCCGTGCATTAGGAGATGATGTGGATAGGCTGGCCGCAACTTGCCAAAATGCATCAAATATAGTTCTTCAAGAGAACTGTATTCGGAGCCTCGGTCTTAGAATCGGGCAAATCACACAGGGAAACCCAGATTTAATTAAAGAGCGATGCTATGAGATATCTTCAAAGGAATTAAGGGATACTTGCATTATATTTGCAGCCACTGAAACGGTATTCCAGGATTATGCAGGGTGGCAGCAGTCATACAGGGCTTTATGCAACTTGCTGGATGATAGTGCATCTAAAATTTGCTTTGCCCAGCTTGGCCAGATAATAAAGGACTACAATAGAGATGATTACCAGGACAATGGCAAAGCTTACTCTCAGGAATCGGGAACAGCTCAGGTGCAAAATACTAACACACTTGGCCCTGAAACCCCTGAAATCAG
The DNA here is from genome assembly GCA_964436645.1 of uncultured Methanosarcinales archaeon. Classification (GTDB taxonomy): domain Archaea; phylum Nanobdellota; class Nanobdellia; order Woesearchaeales; family GW2011-AR4; genus JACPJP01. The sequence continues at coordinate 34,838 of CAYTDO010000064.1, forward strand.
GGAAATCAAGAAACTTAGGAGCCCTTCTGAGGGTAAAGATGTTTACAGGAAACTGATTGAGCGCATAGGCCCTATTAAGGCTCAGGAAACGCTTTACCGTTCAGGATTGCCATTTACCGGAGAAACGCACTTGTTAAACCATGCTTCCGGAGAATTTCTGTATGAAAAGTTTGGAGCATCTGGATTGCCCATGTGCAGGGATTATTTCCTAAGCTCATGCTATCATGGCTTTATTATAGACCTTATAGCTGAAGAGGGTTTTGATGGGATTAATACAGCGCTTGATGAGTGCAGGAAACAAGGACCTACAACCTTGTCGCAGTGCATGCATGCGATGGGCCATGGGTTTGTAAGCTGGATGGGCTATGAGAGGCTGGATGACGCGGTTAAAATATGCGATCAAATCGCTTCAGGCACCGCTGACGCATATACCTTTAATTGCTATGATGGAGCATTTATGGAAAATGTGTGGGGAGTGCATGACGGCTTTCCTTCCCTGGACAGATGGATTGACGAGAACGACCCGTTATACCCTTGCTATGATGAGAGGATTGACCCAAAATTCAGGACAGCATGCATTGGAAATGCGATGCCATTGATGCTTGCATTCTTTAACGGAAGCCTGAAAAAATCAGGAGAGTTGTGCCTTACACTTGATAATATCTCGGAAAAAAAGTCTTGTTTCAATGGATTATCCAGGCAGATACACCCTATGACTTTCGGAAATAATGATAAGGTGTTTGAGCTTTGCAGATTAATGCCTGAACAATGGTCAGATTTGTGCCTTATGGATATTGCCGTGTCCGATATCTCTGTCGGAGGAAGGGAACTTGCAGCTGAAATTTGCAATTCTGTTAAGGATGGATTATCAGGAGAATGCTTTAGCAGGACAATCAATTCCCTGACAGCATATGAGCAAGACCCGGTTAAATTTGAGGATTTTTGCTCAAAAATTTATGATGAAAAATTTAAATCATCCTGCATGGCCCGCTTGCCGGCTAAAATTTAAGAAAAGCCAGTTTCTTGTAGGGGTTTGAATTTTCTTTACCACTGAATGGTGTTAATGCCAATTAGAAAATGAAAAACAATAAGTTTTTAAATATTGTTTAATGTACCGAAATAATGCAAAACCTCGGAGATTGGATTGAGGCGCAGCTAAAAAGAGGGTATTCCATCAGCCAGATTAAGTCTGTTCTAAGTAGGAAGGGTTATCCTCCAAAAGCTGTTGCTGAAGTTGATAAAATAATGTATCCTAAGTTATCCGGCAAAAAAACACCTAAAGTTTCTTATAAGGCATTTATTGGCATAATAATCGTGATTGGGATTTTAGTATGGACGTTTAATGCATTTTCATTTTTTCAAAAACAATATTCCCCAAATATTGCTGCAGGGCAAAAGGCTGATGATCAGGCAGCCATTGAAGACCAAGCTGAACAGCTCTCTGGGGAGCTTCAGCCGGTTAACAGTTATGAAATCAACGACACAGGGAACATTATAGCAATCTACTCAGGCAGAATAAGCAAAGTTTCCGCAACAAGCATAACGCTTGAAAGCGATGGCAGAAGCAAAGTAATGCCAATATCAAAAGAAACCCCGCCAGATTACATAGTTGGTAAATTCGGTGACACAAGCGTTAAACGAATTGTGCTCACAGAGCCCCCTGGTGTTGGCGCTACGGTAACCCACCTGTTTTTACTGACATCCCCATCAGGAGAAAAATACGTTTCTGGAGTTTTCATAAAGCCAGAATAAAAAGAGTGACCAGTCCATGAAAGATAAAAAATCGGCAAAGCCTGCAGCAACATTCCCGGCTCTGCCAGCCCTTATTGCCCTTGTAGCTTTAGCTGCACTGGCATCTATTTTTTTCATCATTAACGCACAGCCGGTAAAAGCTGTTTGCTACGGTGATTGTTGGTGGTATGGTGGCTGTTATTCAGGCTGCGGAGACTGCACATATGACGATATGTGCTACGGCTACCCATACCCAACACCTCCTGCCTACCAATCTCCTTACGGCACTCCATACGGAACACCTTACGGCTACCCTTACCCAACTCCATACGGCACTCCATACGGAACACCTTACGGCTACCCATACCCAACACCTTATGGCTACCCTTACCCAACACCCTGTTCGCCAGTATGGGGATGCCTCAGCTGGGGCTCATGCAGCGATTCTTACAGCAGTACGTGTGACCAATCTTATTCCGGAACACAATCCTGTACTGGAGGCTGGTCAGATGTAAATGGTTGTGGCGTGCCTTATTCAGGTTCAAGTACCCAATCGTGCTCAGGAACGAGAAGCACAGCCGGAACAGTATGCGGTTCAGCAGGGCCAACATGCTCGGCTGTTAATGAATGCAAATACTTTACAAGGACAGATACTTGTGTGTCAGGAAGCTGTTCTACTGGAACCTTCGTTTATACAAATGATAATTCATGCACAAGCCTTTGCGGTCCAGGTCAAACATGCTCAGCAGGCTCTTGCGTTTGCACAGGCACAACGTGCGGTGGCACATGTTATACCAATTCTGGAATTTGCTGTTCAGGCACATGGTATTCAGGAGGAAATTGCTGCTCAGAAAGCGATTGCACAGCTCCTGCCTGTAGTTACGTCAACCGATGCCAAGAATATTATAGTGCATGCAACAGTCATGTATGTGCTTCTAGTTTTAGCTACAGAGCTAACACAGCTTGCACCGGATTATGCCCAACAGGATGGGCATGCTCAGGAGATACTGCAGTTTCCTATACAGGCGGATGCACTGGAAGCTCTTGCGCAATAAGCCTTTCAGTAGACTGCAATGCACTTAACGGGTGGTACAGCTCCGGTTCATGCACTGAAGAATATCGCGATTATACCTGCACCGGCGCCGGCAGTTGCAGCACTTATTCAGTCACGAGCACAAGGAACAAGGCAGATGGCATAATCTGCGGCTCCGGAAGCGTTTGCAAGAGCGGCTCATGCTGCGCACCTTCCTGGTCATGCGCCTCCTGGTCGTCATGCAGCGATTCTTACAGCAGTACGTGTGACCAATCTTATTCCGGAAGCCAAACATGTACTGGAGGATGGGTGGACTCTAATAGTTGCGGATTGGCTTATACAGGCTTGAACACCAAATCATGTTCCGATTCAAGAATCACAGACGGAACAGTATGCGGTTCAGCAGGGCCAACATGCTCGGCTGTTAATGAATGCAAATACTTTACAAGGACAGATACTTGTGTGTCAGGAAGCTGTTCTACTGGAACCTTCGTTTATACAAATGATAATTCATGTACAGGTTTATGCGCACTTGGACAAATATGCTCAAGCGGTTCTTGTGTTTATCCTGCGCCATCAAAACCCATTCTTATTTCACCAACTAATGGAGCAACAGGAGCTTCTTTAACTCCTGCAATGGACTGGTCTGATACGATATCAGGTAGTGGCTGGTATTACCTTTATTATAAAAAAAGCAGCGACGCATCTTATACAGCAACACCATCATTGACTTCAAGCCAATATA
>CAYTDO010000065.1:0-5927 GCA_964436645.1 uncultured Methanosarcinales archaeon
GTCGCTCGTCGCATCCCACCCAATTTCCTTTTTGCTGACTGTATCCCTAAAGGATGTTCGCATGCTCGAACAAACACTCGAACGGAGTTCGGTGTCCACTTCGTGGATTTTGATGGCAACCTTCATTTTTTGGATGAAGCCTAAAAACGATAAACGTATTGTGAATCAAAAAATCACCCACCTAATCATAAGATTTTTATAGTAGTCTTTCAATTAAGGCTTTTAGGTAAAAGAGGTTATGGTAGAGAAAATAAACACTGGAACGCAGGGTCTTGACATCATTCTTAAGGGAGGGCTTAGGAAAAACACCTCTATTCTTGTTACCGGCGCTCCTGGAACGGGAAAAACCATCATTGCATTGCAATTTATTTATTACGGGGCTAAAGCCTATGATGAGAATGGGATTTTTATTGCTACAGAAGAGTCTGTTGAAGACTTAAAGGCAAATGCAAAAAATTTTGGCATGAATTTTGAAGAATTGGAAAAAAAGGAGAAAATTTTTTTTGTTGAAAAGCCTCTTTCAACTCTTAGGGGAGGATTAGGCTCGATTACAGGCCTTCTCGACCTAATTAAAAGCAAGAATGTAAAGCGAGTAGCTCTTGACTCCTTGATTTTTTTTGAATACCTGTACCCAAGATTTGATGGGAACGCAATCGAGTTCAGGCGCCAGATTCTCCTTTTCATGCAGAAGATGAAGAAAGCAGGAGTAACATTCCTTACAGTTTCTGAAAGAAAAGTGACTGATATTGACAGGCTTGAATATGACATGATGGATTTCGTTTTTGGGGGATTCATGATCCTTAGCAGGGTAAGGAAAGGCAGTTACTTTGAAAGGATAATAACCATAGCCAAGATAAGGGGCCAGGATCACAGCCTTGATGTTTACCCTGTCACAATCGATAAAGGTGGTTTGAGGGTGCTTCATGACCAGCTTCCATTCTCTCTCGTCGAAAAAGAAGAAGCAAAAGGGAATTTTAAGTGAGTTTAATGGGCTCTGGCTGCATCGGAGATTTGGTTATACCTTATTTATAATTATATAGCAAAGCACACAAATATTTGAGCGTAAAATTGTGCTTTGCTTACACGCGAAAATCGAAGATTTTCGGTGAACTGGGAAATTCCTTAGGAATTTCCGGTTTCCAAAAAATCGCTTTGCGATTTTTTAGGATCCTGAAAATGCCTTGCATTTTCATGATTACGAACGAGCATGTATTGGTTAATTAATTATGCGAGTGAGTATAGGTTGCACAACATGGCATCAGCTTTTTTCCAAATTATTGCACGAAGCCTGCCGGATCTTAAGCACAAGCTGAAGAAAGCCGGCATGGAGTACAAGCCGGAAGAGTTCATACGAAGAACTTTCTTGTCAGCTTTTTATATGGCAACAGGACTAGTTATCTCCTTAGCTTTGATACTTGCAAAATTTGAAGTGTTAAAGAGCATCATGATAGTGTTTGTGCCGATAATATTCCTAGTATTCTTTTCATATTTGCTGAAGCTGCCCGATGTAAAGATATTAAAAAAAGAAAAAGGGATAACAAAGGAGATTGTATTTGCAGGAAGGCATTTAGTTATAGAGTTGGAGTCCGGAGTGCCATTATATAATGCGATGATAAATGTCTCTAAAAATTATGAGGTTATTGGGGCTTACTTCAGGGAGATAGTAGAAAAAATAAATTTAGGCACAAGCGTCGAGGATGCATTGACCGACGCCGTTGAATACATACCTTCAAATGATTTTAGAAGGCTTCTATGGCAGATCCTAAATTCAGTAAGGACCGGCTCAGATGTTGCCAGATCCTTGACATCCGTTATTGAGCAGATAGCCCGTGAGCAGACAATCGAGGTAAATAAATACAGCAAGAAATTGAATCCTTTCGCAATGTTTTATATGATTATTGCTGTCATCCTTCCTACTTTAGGCATTACAATGCTCGTAGTGCTTTCATCTTTTGTGGATTTTAAGCTTAGCCTTTCAATTTTTTTAGTTATTGCGTTCTTCCTTGGATTTATACAATTCATGTTCCTCTCTCTGATAAAGTTCTCGAGGCCTGCAATTGAATTCTAAAATGATAAAGCCAAATTTAAGCAAAATTACGGGAGTTTTAGCTTTGAAAAAAAGCGCGCCAGCTAATAAGTTTGAGGCCGAACCAGTAAGCAAAATCAGCAAGGCTGTGTCATGGCTAAAATCTCTCAAGATCAATCTCAAACCCAGCAATTCTCCCAAATTAAGCCAGCCAATGAAAGGCAATCATGAAACAAGTGATCAACCGGCCAAAAAGGGCTTTGCATTCTTCAAAAAAAAAGAGGAAAAAAGCGAAGGCATAATTGAGAAAATAAAAAGGGAGGAGAAGAAAAAAGCGAAAAAGAGAGCGGTAATCCAGGAGAGAAAACATAAGATACGGGACTACTTTGAACGCGCCGGGTTGTTTATAGATCCAAGCTTCCTTTCAAAAAGAATATTTAATGTGTGCGTGGTGATTAATCTCGGCATATCTGCATTTCTTATTTATCATTTCTCCACAACATATGGGATTACCTGGACTACTATATTAGCCTCCATAGCTACTTTATGGATGCTGGTATTTATTATTTTGATTTTTATAATCTGGGCTATGTTCTATTTGGTAGTCGACTTAAAGATATTTCAGAGAAAAATCGATATAGAGGATGTCCTTCCGGATTATCTTCAGCTTACCGCCTCGAACATAAAAGCTGGCATGACAATCGACAGGGCCTTATGGTATGCAGTAAGGCCGCGATTCGGGGTCCTTGCAAATGAGATAGAGACAGTAGCAAAAGAGACTATGAGGGGCGAAGACTTAAAAGCTGCCCTGCAAAAGTTCTCGGCTAAATATGATTCTGTTCTTCTAAAAAGGTCTGTAAGCCTGTTGATAGAGGGTATAGAAGCCGGAGGGGAAATAGGAAACCTCCTGAATAAAATCGCGATTAATATCGAGGAGAATAAGATAATGAGGGAGGAGATGGCAGCAAATGTTACAACCTATGTGATATTTATTTCATTCGCGACAATAGCTGCCGCACCTGTGCTGTTCGCGCTTTCAGGAGTATTGATAAAAGTAATAACAAATTTAGGAAGCTCATTGAGCGATCTCGGCTCAGCATCCTCCTCAGCAGGATTCGGCATTAGCTTTTCAACTACAGGCATAGACTACAAAGATTTCAAGGTTTTCGCAATAGTTTCATTAATAATAACCTCTTTTTTCTCAGCTATAATCATTGCCACGATAAAGAAGGGAAATGCAAAATTAGGATTTAAGTACATCCCTTTGTTCATGGTTATAACAGTGACCCTCTTTCTTGTTGCAGACAAGATAATGGGGAACCTGCTCGGAGTGTTTTCATAGATTTTATAGTAAAGTTTAAATATTAGTTGTTTACTAAAGGATACTAATATTATATGAATTAAAAATGAGGTGTAGTAAATGAAAATTTTCACTCAAAGAAAATCTCAGGCTGCCATGGAGTTCTTGATGACTTATGGTTGGGCAATATTAGTAGTTCTTGCTGCGATTGCGGCTCTTGCTTATTTTGGCGTTTTAAGCCCGGAGAAGTTTCTCCCGGAAAAATGCCTCATAGAAACAGGCTTTACGTGCATAAGCAGCAAAGTAGAGTCTGGGCAGTCAACAATAGTTTTCTCAAACGGATATGGAAGAACCGTGATTATAGACAATATACAAATAGGTGATTGCTCTAAGGGTTTCAACGTAAGCCTAACAAGTGAAGAGCAAACGGCTTTTGCCATAACTGGATGCAGCAATGGAGAGACAAAGGAAACATTCAAAGGAGAGGTTATAATAAAGTATACAGAAAAAGCCACTAATCTTACAAAAACCGCTTATGGTTCTATAACCACAAAGATAGAATAAAAATATGATTATAAAGGAGTTAAATAAGAGGTGAAAAAACAATGAGTAAATTCTTAAAATTTTCGAGGAAATCGCAGGCTGCCATGGAGTTCTTGATGACTTATGGTTGGGCAATACTTGTGGTTCTGGTAGCAATAGGAGCACTTGCTTATTTTGGCGTTTTAAGCCCGGATAGGTTCTTGCCAAGCAAATGTACTTTGCCGGCAGGTATTGCGTGCACTGATTTTAGGATAGATGCGCCATCCACAATTAATGTCGTATTGAGAAATGGCATGGGCTTTGATGCAACAAGCGTGAGCGTCACAGCAAGCGGATGCACAACTGCAGATGCCACACCAGCTACGATAGCTAATGGTGATTTAGGATCATATGCAGTTACTGGCTGCACATTGACTGCTGGAAGCAAATATTCAGGCGACGTTAACGTCACTTATACTAACGCTGATTCCAGCCTCGTGCACGTAGTGCAGGGAAGTATGACTGGAAGAGCTGAATAAACAGCTTCTTTTATTTTTTTATTTTACTTTTTCTATAATTGTATAATTTTATTATGAAACTGAGGGAGTATTCCAATCGACACCTATCCTAATAGCGGTCGAATAAGCAACTAAAACAATAAGGTTATCAGTTCTATAAAGGATTGCAATAAACATTGCAGGCGGCATTTGCCCCTAATCCAAGAAATCTTTAATTAGAAAACTGGCTGTGAGAGGGAACCATTGCCACACTGATTTTAGAGCGCTGAATACTATAGCTGCCTTAAAGTAGCTGTATAATGGATTTCTGCATCTTTAATCCAGAATATGGTGTTTATTTATTGGCTATATCATCGCAAGCGCAAGGCAAATAGGCATTCTCTTCGAGAAGGGGCTTTGTCTAGTATTGTCTTCTAATTGGGAGATTTGCAGTCACAAGGACTATGAAAAAGAGAAAGTATACAGCGCCCTATTAAGCCTTAATTCTCAAGGAAGGTTTCAATTAGAGGCATAAAAAAACTAAACCATGAAAATATAATGACTAGTAAACTAATGATGTCCTTAAAGGCGTTCTAATAGGCTGCTGAGTTTCTAAGAACAGGTCAAAAATAAAGACACATCACAACTTTGAGTTATTGGCTCTTATTATCGAGTTTGATATTCATAATTTCGAGGTTAGGCCTATATCACTAACTTGAATCAATATAATCTGTAGAGGTTAAAATATTCAAAAAGTAGCCATCGTTCATCTGTCAAAAACCACCAGTCAGAGACTGGTGGCATGTTTTACTTTTTTAATTTGCTTTTAGGTGGTTTTTGACTCAACGAAGGTTTCACGAAGTGAAACTCACGAACGCAGTGAGATTATCCACCAGTATCTTTAGCCACTAATCATAGAATTGGTGGAATTTTAGCGTATTAAAATAGGATTAGAATAAAATAAAAATAAAAGAATCAGGCATTCTTCTTGTTCTTCTGGTATACTGCTATCATGATTATTCCAAGTATGACCACTACTGCTGCTATAATCCAGGCCATAGGGGATTTGCTTGGAGCTTTGACTGGTTCTGGTTTCTCTACGGTCTCCGGCTTCTCTTCCTCAGCTGGCTTTTCTTCAGTCTTAGCTTCCTCTTTTGGAGCTTCTTCAACTGGGGCTATTGTGCTCTTAGCGCCTATCGCAAAGCTGCTGAATCCAGGAGTATTTGCTTCGTAATTGATATAAGTTGCATCAGAGCTTACGACGCTAGTTGAAAGCTCAGTCCAGCCGTTATTGTACCTGTATAAAGCGACATCGCCTGAAGCCAAGCTATTGCTAGTTAGCCATTCTTTTGTAACTCTAAAGCCAACTTTGAAGCTTTCTGCATCAGTATCTTTTATATTCTTCTTTGTAAGTTTCAAGTATTGGTAGACTTTTGAAGAAGCTTCTTCTGAAACCGGGTTCTTGCTAAGAGAAGCTACTTCAAGTTCAACATTGCTTAAATCCGACTTGGCATTCTCTACAGCTACTGAAGTGACTGCTATCTTTTCCTTGTCAATATTTAGGCTTACCGATGATCCTACT
>CAYTDO010000066.1:0-10932 GCA_964436645.1 uncultured Methanosarcinales archaeon
TTCCCGACTTCGTCGGCAAAAGTGCTTGAAAATCATCAGATTTTCAGCACCTCGAAAATGCAAGGCATTTTCGTTGGCTTGACCAAAACCTACAGCGGGGCTCTGCGAACCCCGAAAAGTGGAAAAGATTGGCGAAAGTCCCGGCCGACGCATTTTTACTAAAATGACTTACCTTATGGAGATAAAATGCTTCTTAGCATAATAATACCAACATTTAATGAGGATAAATATCTGCTAAAGCTTTTAGACAGCATTAAAAAACAAAGTTTCAAAGACTATGAAATAATAGTTTCAGATTTTAATTCTAGGGACAGGACAAAGGAAATCGCAAGAAAGCACGGGTGTAAAATAGTGGAGGGCGGCCTGCCGGCAGCAGGCAGGAACAACGGAGCAAAAAAGGCGAGGGGAGACCTTTTGCTTTTTATTGATGCTGATTGCATGATAAAACCGGCATTTTTTGAGCATGCAATTAAAGAAATCAAACAAAATAATCTTGATGCTGCAAGCTGCTATGCAACCCCATTGAGCGATGGGCTTTTAGATAACTTGTGGTTTTCCCTTTTCAATTTCTGGACATGGGCGACCCAGTTTTTTTATGCTAATGCAGCTTTTGCATTATTTTGCAAAAAAGATTTGCACCAGAAGATAAAAGGGTTTAATGAGAGGATAACCCTCTCAGAAGATATGGATTATGCCAATCGGGCAGGCAAATGCGGAAAATTCAGGATTCTAACCAGTGCAAGAATCTATACTTCCGTAAGAAGATTTGAAGAAGAAGGCAGGCTGAAATTGTCAATTAAACTCTTTTTATCCGGCTGCTATAGGCTTGTTTTCGGTGAAATTACTACTGACATATTCAAATACAAGTTCGGGCACAAATAGATTATGCCCTGAACATTGCGAATAAAAATTCGTGCCCTTTACTATATGCAAAGAAAATCATCAGCATGGGAATATTGGCAAATAAATGATTAAATCTTAAACCCTCAATGTAACTACCTGGCTTATGCCATGCTCGTTCATTGAAATTCCATATAGGCAGTCTGCTTCCGATATCACCGCGTCATTGTGGCTCATTATTATGTACTGGGCTTTGTCGGAATACTGCCTTATCAATTTCGCAAACTTTTCGGAGTTGTGCTTGTCAAGGGCAGAGTCAACTTCGTCCAGAATATAGAAGGATGCGGGCTCGTGCTCTTGAATCGCGAAAATGAATGCAAGGGCCGTCATTGTCTTCTCCCCGCCTGATAAGCTCCTTATGTCTAAAAATTTGCTTCCGGTTATCTTGACATTTATCCTCACGCCAGCTTCAAAGGGATTTTCCTCGTTTTCCACCACTAGATTTGCTTCAGCGCCTTTTGTTGTGAGCATGGTAAAAAACCTTCGGAATGTTTCATTAATAATGTGGAAAACTTTCATGAAAAGATCTTTTTTCTTTAATTCAATCTCATCCATCATCTTCACAACATCTTCTTTTTCTGTTGCAAGCTTGTCTTTTTTGTCAACAAGCTCATTGTAGTGTTTTTCTACTTCTTCATAAATCTCCAGAGCCCTCATGTTGACGGATCCAATCTGCTCTTTCATTGACTCAAATTTCCTGATATCATTTTTCAATTGCTCCTCGCTCCTGGCCAGATCTAATTTAACCCCCTCATACTGCTGGAATTCAAGATTCAAGCCGGCAAGGATCGAGCTTATTTCCGCTGCCTTCAATGATAGGGTGTTGGCCCTCACTTCTACCTTTCTGCTTTCATCCTGTTTGTTGTTTATCGTGCCAAAATCTTTTTGAATATCCTTGTCTATCTCCGATCTTTCATTGAAAAGCCCCTTGAATTTTGCATAGAATTCCAGCGACATCCCCTCTTTTTCCTTGAGCTCTGCATTCTTTATTTTTATCTCTTCGGAAAGCTTTTTCAGCTCTAAATTAAAGCCTTCATTTTCCCTTTCAAGCTGTTTTATTATCTTATCAGTCTTTTCAAGGTCGCTCTGATAGATGCTTTGAGCCTGGCTGTCGATGTTTTTCATCTCGGAGTCTATCCTTATTATGTTCTCATCAAGCTCCCTGACCTTCTGCTCAAATGCATTCAGCTCTGCAAGAAGAGTTGGGTTGCTCAATTGGGAGATGCTGGCCCTCAATTTTTGTTTTTCCGTCTTTATCAATGCAAGCTCTTTGTTCAATTGGGATATTTTTTCATTTATCAGCGCCATTTTTTTGTCAACGTCCCTGCCAAGCTCGCCAAGCTCCGATTTCTTGCTCCCTGAAACTTCAAGGTCAGATGCTTCCAGATGCAGGGATTTTTCCATCTTTATCGCTTCCCCTTCCAAAACAGCTTTTCTTTCTCTTAACCCAGTTATATCTTCCTCGTTCTCAGCTCTTCTTTTCCCGAGCACGCTTATTGTATTGTTTAATTCTTGAAGATTTTGCTCATATTTTTCTATCTCCTCAACAATATCCTGCTCCTTGAAGCCCATGCTCTGCTTTCTTTTCAGCATAAAGCCACCTCTCATGGCGCCGCTTTTTTCAGTTGCATCTCCGCCAAGAGTAACAAATTTTGCCTCTCCGATGCCTATTCTTCTGGCCGAGTCTATGTCATCCACAACTATAGTATCCTGGAAAATGTGCTCAAAGACTCTTTTGAATTTATTGTCAAAGTCTATTAGGCCTATTGCCAAGCCGTGGCTGCCTCTTGATTTTGCAAGCCTTGCAAGATCAGAGCTTATTGGAGAAGATTTCATCTTGTTCAATGGAAAGAATGTCACAACTCCCAGCTTATTGTCTTTAAGATATTTAATGCATTCAGAAGCAGTCTTGTCGTCTTCCACAACAATGCTCTTTAATTTATTTCCTGCTGCAATCTCTAATGCTAGCGAGTATTTTGATTTTACATTCCCAAGCTCTGATACCGTCCCGTATATTCTTGGATTGTTTTTCTTAAGCTCAATGATTCTTTTGATAGCTATATCGGCATAGCTTAATTCCCTGGTGCTCAATTCCTGGGCTCTTAGCTTGCTTAATTGCTCTTCAAGTGATGTTGCTTTTTTTCTTGATTCTGTTAATTTTGCAGCTAAAAGCGAGTCTTCCTCCAGTTTTTTATTCAATTCCAATGTTGATATCTTGAATTCTTCCCGCTTCTGCTTGGCCTCGTCCATCATCTTTTTGCTTTCTTTTTCGACTTCTGCCACTTTGCTTATCTGCGCATTAATCGTGTTTAATTGATGGGCAATTGAGTCTTTTTCCCTTATTAGATTGTGCTGCTGCTCTCTTGCTGACTGAACTTCTTTCTGGAGATCTTCCGATTTTTTGTCTATCTCCTCAACCTGTTTTTCTATGTCTCCGATATTGTCAAGCTCATTCTTCTGCCTGAATTCAAGAACTCGTTTTCTTATCGCTTCCCTTTCTTTGCTTTTCGAAGCAATCTCCTTTTCCATATTTTTCTTGTCATCTTCAAGATCGCTTATTTTTTGTTTCACTTCTTTGATGCTGCTCTTAAGGTCTTCTTTCCTGTTTGCAATCTTTACTAGCTCATTCTTTATAGCCTCAATCCTTGAATTCTTTTTTGTTATGTCTATCTTTAGGTTTTCAACCTGGCGGTTGATCTGCACTTGTTCAACTTCTCCTTTCTTTTCTATCTCTTTTGTTATCTGCTCTATCTTTGCGCGTTTTTCTTCATTTTGCTTTCTTAATTGATCAACTTTAGAATTAAGGCCCTGCAGTTCCTTGTTCGCTTCATTAAGCTTCTTCTGCTGATCGTCTTTTTCAGCCTGCTTTTTGTCAATTTGAAGCTTTAGGTAGGATGCTTTATTTTCCCTTATCTTGTCATTCATATCTTTATATTTCATGGCATGGTCGCGGTCTTTTTTCAGTTCTTTCAAGTATGTGTTTCTTTCTGTAAGGACAATTTCCGTTTCCTTAAGTTTTTCATCCACCTTTCCCAGCTCGAGAAGGGCTTTGTGCTTTTTTTCCTCATAGATTGAAATACCGGCTGTCTCTCCTATGAGCTCTCTTCTTTCATCTGGGTGCATCTCAACAAATTTTGCAATGTCTCCCTGAAGTATAATATTATATCCGTCAGGAATTATTTTTGCCATCGAAAGAAGGTCGAGAATTTCCTGCCTTGTCCGGGCTTCATCATTTATCTTATAAACTGACTGGCCATTTTGCCTGACTATCCTGGATATTTTAACCTCATTATCTTTAGTTGGAAATATTTTATCAGAATTATCGAAGTATATTGAGACTTCCCCGCTCTTTGCGGGCTTTTTTGCCTTGCCGCCATTATAGATAAGATTGGCCGCCTTTTCCGCCCTTAATGATTTGGACGAGCTTTTTCCAAGGACGAAGCATAAGGCATCGAGTATATTACTTTTTCCCGAGCCATTCGGCCCAAGGACGCAGTTGAATCTCCCATTGAAAGGTATTTCAGTATGCTTTGCGAAACTCTTGAAGCCGCTTAGAACTAAACGATTAATCTTAGTTCCCTTCTTTTCCTGAACAGCCAGATGTTCCTGAGCCTCTTCACCCATTTTGATTCAGGACACGCATAGATAATATATAAAGGTTTTTATGGAAATTTAATGAGTTTATCTATAAATTTTGCATTAAAACTACCGCATTTTCAAAAAAATTATAAACAATTTGCCTAATTTTAGGATGATGGCCAAGATAAAGCTGAAATATCCCAAATTTTCTTTGTTTATATTGAGTATAATTGCCGCATATTTTATCTTTGATGGCAGAAAGGCCCTTGTTTTTGATAATGCTTTGCTGTCTTTAGGGTATTTTGGAACATTTATCACGGGAATGTTGTACTCCTATGGATTTACTGCAGCTCCTGCAACTGCCATATTCTTAATCCTGGCCAAGGAGCAGAATATATTTATTGCCGGATTAATGGGGGGTCTTGGAGCTTTATTCAGCGATTTGCTTATCTTTAAATTCATCAGATATTCTTTTTTAGACGAGATTGAGAAATTAAGAGACGAAAAAATATTCAGGACTATCAATGGGGGAATACCCGAGCTGGTTAAATCATTATTTTTTCCATTATTGGCAGCTTTCATAATTGCTTCACCCCTGCCGGATGAGATAGGGGTAACATTGATAGCTGCTTCGACAAGAATCTCGACAAGAACATTTTCAATCATTTCTTTTGTATTGAATACCTTTGGAATATTTGCGATATTGGGGATTGGGGCTCAGATATAACTCAAGTTTTTTATTTCTTAATTCTTCCAGCATTCATGTCTTTTTTTAAGCATAACTTTTATTAATGGATGCATATCAATACTAAAAATGGAGCAGCATCTCATAGGCGAAATCTTATTTAAATTTCTTATAATCCTGATCTCCGCAAAAATAGCAGGCTGGATATGCCACCGTTTTAAGCAGTCAGCAGTATTGGGTGAGCTTCTTGCAGGAATGCTTTTGGGCGTTAGCTTATTTAATATAATAACACCTGAAATAAAGGAAATTTTTACTTTTTTGGCGGAATTCGGAGTAATAATATTATTGTTTGAAGTAGGGCTTGAGTCAAATATCTATAAATTATTGAAGGTCGGGCTGGCTTCATCATTGGTTGCGGTTGTTGGCATTGCGCTTCCTTTTGCAATGGGATTCTTTTTGTTCCAGTTTCTTGGCTATTCTGCCTTGGTTTCGATGTTTGTTGGCGCTACTTTGACAGCTACCAGCGTTGGAGTTACAATGAGAATATTTTCTGAAAAAAATGCAATTGATTCAAACGAGGGAAAGGTTATCTTAGGGGCGGCAATTATTGATGATATTTTAGGCTTGATTATCTTGTCAGTGCTTGCCGGCATTGTTGAATTCGGAAAAGTTTCTTTATTCAATATCGGAAAGATTTCACTATTCTCTATATTGTTTTTGGCAGGCTCAATTTACCTAGGCATTAAAATCGCGCCTTATCTGCTTAAATTAACTAAGAAGTTTGAAGTTAAGAGGACTTATGCAATAACGGCAATAGTTTTTGCATTTGGCCTTGCTTACATCGCTAACTGGATTGGCCTGGCTACAATAGT
Organism: uncultured Methanosarcinales archaeon; assembly: GCA_964436645.1. Taxonomy (GTDB): domain Archaea; phylum Nanobdellota; class Nanobdellia; order Woesearchaeales; family GW2011-AR4; genus JACPJP01. The sequence goes on from CAYTDO010000066.1 coordinate 6,037, forward strand.
CGGGGCATTTGCCGCTGGATTGATTTTGGAAACAAGGGAGGATAAAGACCATATAAGGGAAAGGATAAGGCCGCTGGCAGATGTTTTTGTCCCAATATTTTTTGTAAATGCGGGAATGCTCATGGATGTTAAAACATTAGGGAATACTGCTATCCTGCTTCCATTGGCTTTACTGTTTGTTGTTGCTTTTTTGGGAAAAATAATTGCGGGCTTTGCAGCATTGAAGGTAAAGGCAAAAAAGCTGGTTATAGGCATCGGGATGATTCCAAGAGGGGAAGTGGGCATTATTTTCGCTACTTTTGGGTTGGCTAATAAAATAGTGACGGCAGAGCTTTATGCATTGCTTGTTGTTGTGATAATGCTTACTACGTTTGTGGCCCCTCCTTTGTTGAGCTGGAGCATGAAGGGGATTGAGCTGGAGCATTGAGTTTCTTTGAATTATAACTCTATTTTACGGCTTACCCTTTAGGCGCCTGAGCTTTTCAGCTTTGCCTCATAAGTCTGTTTTTTAGCTTACTATTTGGGGCAGACGATTGAGTTTTGAGGCAAGAGGTAGTTTTAAGGCAGAGCCCAGCTTTTCAAAAACTTTATATATACCGCCTATTTAGTCACTATATATGGAGATAAGGAATATACAAAGAACTGGGGATATGCACTACCTTTACCTGCCGACATCCTGGTGCAGGGAGCATAAAATAGGCCCTAAATCAAAGGCCAGCATCGAGCAGACAAGCGATGGCAAGCTCATAGTTTCTCCCGGAATAACCGAGAAAAAGCCAAAGCATCTGAGATTTGATATTTCTGAAGATGATGAGGAAATAATACATAAGCTTGTTGTTGCCGCTTACATCAATCCAGTCGCTTCTTTTGAGATAAACATGGAGAAAGAGATGGATTTGACAAAGCTTCTCAACCAGAAAAGGCTGATAAGTTTGGAATCTGTCGAGATTGACAGGAAGCAGATAACATCAAGCGGAACAGTTACGGTATCCGACCCAGACTCTTTATTGAAGACAATGGTCAAGAAGATCAAAAACATGGTCGTAATAATGCAGAAAAGCCATGACAAGGAGCTTATTGGAAGATATGAGGATGAGATTGACAGGAGCAAGATGCTTATTGACAAGTCAGTCATAGAATCCCTGACAATAGGCAAGACTTCAAAGTTGAAGACTATAGACTTATACTACATATCACTTATAGCAAAAGAGCTGGAAAGGATGGTAGACCGGCTAATCACCCTGGAAGGTGTTAGCAAAAAGCTTCTTGACGATATCATAAAACCTATGGAAATGCTGCAGGAAATACTCCAAAACCCAGCTGTGCTTGACCAGGACCAGGCAATGGACTTTGCTAGATTTGTGCTGATAAAGATTGAGAATCCAAAGAGCGCTAAAGGGAATGATATCGGAAGAATAAAACAGCACCTGGTTACAATAAGCGAGGTGGTGATGGACTGGATGGTGACGCTTAAAATAGAAAACTAAATGTTTTTTATATAATCAATACACAATTTTATTAAGGCACCCTTTAAAGCCCATTTAACTGCTATTTACAGATTGATTTTGGTGGAAAAATGACGGATCAAAAAGAAATGGACATATTAAGCAGCATAAGGGAGGCTGAGCAAGAAGCTGAGGAAATATTGCGCAAGGCTCAGATTGAGAAAGATGAAATCATCAAAAGGGCCCAAAAGGGCGCAGAGGAGCTGTTCCAAAGAAGAATGGAAGAAATAAAGAAAGCGCAAGAAAAGAAAATCAGTGAGTTTAAGGCAAAATCAAGTTCTGCTTATAAAGATAAGATTGATGAAGGCAAAAAACAGGCAAAGCAGCTGCAATCGAAGGCGGAGAAGAATCTTGACAAAGCTGTTGATTTTGCCATAAATAAGGTTGAGGGAATGATTTAGATGCTTAAGACCTATGAGATGAGCAGAGTAGTCATAGCAGGCCATAAGAATGCCCAGGAGAGCGTCATTAAGGAGCTGCATGAGCTTAAAGTCCTTCATGTTGTTGAGCATTTAAAAAATGACCAAGCAGATATTGGCTTGCCCTTGGCAAGCTCCAACCGGCTCTCCGAACTAATTGTCAAGATAAGGGCAATAATCCATGCATTGGGCATAAAAAAAAAAGAAGGATTATTTGATGCCAAAGCCAATCTTCTCGATATAGGAAGGACGGCTAAAAAGCTTGCAGAAGAAGTCAACAGGAGCAATGAAGAGCTCAGGAGAATAGACGAGCTGCTTGCGAGAAACATCTTGATATTAAATGAGCTCCAGATGCTTAAGAATATTGATATCCCAATCGGGGCATTCGGGCCATACAAAACCCTGGATGTGATTACCGGAATTGCGGATATGGAGTATGAAGTTAATTTCTTAAGAGACTCATTGTCGGCAAAAACTGGGAATTTTATGCTTCGTTCCGGAAATTTTGGAAAGAAAGTATTTATCGCTTTATTTATAGACAAGGCTAAAAGGGATTATGCAGACGGCATTTTGCAAAAGATTAACTTTGCTCCTGTCAATCTTGCAGGCATAAACACAAACGGGCTTGACAAGAGCAGAAACGCTGCAGAGTGCATTAAATCAGCAGAGGCTCAGAGGCATAGGCTGCAGTCCCTGAAAGGAAGTTTCCTGATTAGGATGAAAAAGCTTGCCAACGACTACAAAAACTTTCTAATTTCTTCTGAAGAATTTTTGAGCCAGGAGCTTGAGAAAACAGAAGTTCCATTGAAGTTTGCTGCTACCAAAGATGCATTTTTGGTCAAGGGTTGGGTCCCTAAAGAGCAGCTTGCGGCAGCAGTAGAAAGGCTGGAGAAAGCAGGCAAGAACAAAATTTACATACATAGTGAAGAAGCAGGCAAAAAAGACAATAATGTCCCGGTTAAGCTTAAAAATCCCGGTTATGCAAAGCCATTTGAGTTCTTTATTGATATGTATTCTTTGCCAAAATATAAGGAGATAGACCCCACATTCTTTGTATTCCTGTCATTCCCGATATTCTTTGGATTCATGCTTGGAGATATAGGGTACGGTGTTGTAAGCCTTATATTATTTTATTTGCTGAAGAAAAAATTCCCTAAAGGCAAGGCATTGCTGAATGTCCTTATACTGTCTTCAATCTTCTCTACATTCTTCGGGCTGTTATTTGGAGAATTCTTTGGGTTGGAAGAGATAGGCCCTTTTGAAATACCACATCTTATTAGCAGGACGCATGATATGTTTGCGCTTATGTATATAGCAATTGGCATCGGAATTGTACATGTCAATTGGGGGCTTGTCTCTGGCTTCTTCAATGTATACAAGGCTCATGGACTGAAGCATGCTGCACTTGAGAAAGTAAGCTGGATAGTTTTGGAGGCGGGGGTTGCATTACTGATGCTATCTCTACTAAAAAAAATATATGTTCATTGGGCGGTGGGCGCACTCGTCTTAATAATCTCTATTTTCATGCTCTACAAGGGAGAGGGCGTAAAGGGGCTGATTGAGCTTCCAAGCATCTTGACTAATATTTTATCATATTTGCGACTTGCTGCAATAGGATTGTCATCAGTTTACATAGCTGCAGTAGTCAATGAGATGGCAGGGGGATTTTTCCATGAAGGGGGAGTTTTGATAGTTATAGGAATACTCCTACTTTTGGCAGGGCATGTGCTGAACGCAGTTCTTGGATTGTTTGGAAGCTTTTTGCATTCATTAAGGCTGCATTATGTCGAGTTTTTTTCAAAGTTTTTTGAGGGGGGCGCTGAAAAATACAGGCCTTTCGGCGCGAAACAAGAGCAATGATTTTACAAAAATTCAAAAAACCACTCAATATTGTAAAATAAAAAATACAAAATAAAAAGATACAGGGAATTGCGCCGATTATATGGCATTTGAGCGCAATTCTAATATAGTAAATTGCTTTTTGATATTCATATAATTACTGCAATTTACTATAACATTAAAAAAATAAGTAGTTTTGGAGGTAAAAAATATGGCAATAGAGACAGGATTGATAGCAATAGGCGCAGGGATTGCAATTGGCCTAAGCGCTATTGGCGCAGCTATGGCTGAGAGCACAATAGGATCTGCGGCAGTAGGAGCGATGGCTGAAAAAGAAGAGCTTTTCGGAAAAGGGCTGATCCTTACTGTTATTCCGGAAACATTAGTCATCTTCGGCCTGGTTGTCGCTATACTAATCTTAAACTTGGCAGCATAAGATCGCAACAAAATGGGACTTGAAGCAGTACGGGAAGAGATAACAGGTAATGTGAAAAAGCAGGAAGAATCCCTGTTAGCGGAAGCTAGAGAGCAGGCTGCAAAAATAATGTCCGAAGCGGAGAAAAAGGCAGGGGAATTCAGGGAAAAAAGCGAGTCAGAGACGAAAAAAATAATTGAAATCGCAAAAAGGCAGGATGCAGCCTCTGCAGACCTCGAGGCAAAAAAACTCGCGCTTGAGGCCAAGAAAATAGCAGTCAACAGGGTTTTCGAGGAAGCGAGGCAAAGGCTCAAAAAACTTGACTTGAAGAAAAAAGAATTTATATTTAAAAGGCTGATTGAAAAAGCAAGCAAAGAGACAGATGTGGGAACCATCTATTGTAATAAAAGCGATGCCAACCTATTCAAAGGCTATAAGGCAGAAAATGCAGATATCGTTGGCGGTCTTATTGCGGAAAACAAGGAAGGCACAATAAGGGTTGACTACAGCTTCGACATGATGCTGGAGAGCATAAGGGAAAGCCAGTTGCAGGAGATAAGCAAAATTTTGCTTGAATAAAAATGACCTCCTCTGCGGGCTGAAGCCACGCAGTATCCATTCAAGCTAAACCATGATGTTTAGCTTGGTTCAAAATATACGAAGCTGTATCGCTAAGCTGATTGTAACCGACGGTAACAGCAGTTCCGCCGCGGCTCCA
>CAYTDO010000067.1:0-25622 GCA_964436645.1 uncultured Methanosarcinales archaeon
AGCAGAAAAATCTGTTGTATTTTTCTGCAGGTGTTTCATTGTTCAGGCTGCTATGCGGCCTGTAGTGGTTATACCTTAGCCTAAACAATTCTAAATCGTTGTTAGAGAATTTGAGCTCTTCATCCATGGTTTTGAACAAGCGTTCTACTTTGCCATTTGTTGTTGGGCTGTGTACTTTGCTTCTGATGTGACCTATTCCTCTTTTTCTGCACCACCTGTCAAATCCGCTGTGTTTACTTTTTCCACCATACACACTCCCATTATCTGTCAATATCTGTTTTGGCTTTCCAAACTTCTTGATGAGCCCATCAAGAATGTGTGTCACGACGTTAGTTGTGACATTATTCAACTTGACAAGAGCCAAGCTATATCTTGTGGCATCATCTAGAACTGAAAGAGTATAACAGTTGAACAAGCCTTGCTCATCGGTGTGGTCTATTTGCCATAAACTATTTGGATGCTCCCTTTGCCATCTCACCCACTTCTTCCTAACTCCTTTGGTTTTACTTTCCTTACAAAGATTTTGTTTTCGTAAGATTCTATTAATGCTAATTCTGGAAATTCCTAGATGCGGAAGTTGAGTTAAAAGTTTTTCACAACCCCATCCAGTTTGCTTTCGCAAACTGATAACTTCCTGCTCAATAGCAGGAGTTATTTTATAATGAATGAAGTTAGGTCTTCTAGACTTATCTTTCAAATCCCAACTTCCGGTATCAAGAAGTTTAACCCAACGCTTAAGAGTCCTTTCACTAACTTCAAAATCACACGTTGCTCTCAAAACACGTCGACATTGGCTGTAAGAATGGTTCTTGTTTTTAAGCTTAAAAAACTCTTTACGTATTTCTTCTTTCTTCATTAAAACCACCAAAATTCAGCGAAGAAAGCTGAATTTTAATGGTGGTGACATATGTCACGAGATTACACACCCCAATAAATCCAAAACCCATCATCTTTTATAAAAATAAACCTTTTCTTCTTTCTGCCTGAAAACAACATAAAAATTAATTTAATCTTATTTAATTCCTAAATCTTACTTATCCTTTCCCTAATCTTTTTAATTTCCGCATTCGTCAGTTTTATGCCTGTATTTTTTATAACGGCGACAAATTCCACAATTTTGTCATAATCAAGCGGAACATCCCTGTTCTTAAGGTAGTATTGGTTGTCTATCCTGAGCTGCTTGTCTTCCTCCAATATTTTGCTGTAGCCTGGAGGAATAAGTTTCGTCTCTTCCAATATGGCACATAGCGCAATAGTGCAGTCATGTATCTCGCATTTAATGCCTACCTTCATAAGCAATGAATAAACTGCAAAGTATTCCGTATAATACTTAGTTGTTGCCACCCAGACTTTTGATTTTCCCCTAATGCTTCTTAGTATATCTAAACTCTCTTCAGCAGTCCGGATATACTCTTCAAATAGATTATCATTCGGTCCAACTAATTTTATTCCTCTTTTCTGGCTCTTGCACCACTTTATTGTTGCCATGCCATCCACCTGATAAAATCTTCAGTTCCCTTAATCAAAATATGCTTCTTAATTATTTCATTGCGCAAAGCTTTAGACACCCTATTTAAGTTTTTAACCGCTATCGGATGTATTTTTTTATTTAATCTTTTTGCAATAGCTAATAAGCCTTTTAAATCCTGTTTTCCAACTATCAGAATGTCAATGTCGTTGGCAGAGCCAAACGATTCTGCAGCCGAGCCGAATATTAAAACTTTTGTATTTTCGCTAAAATTGAAAGTAATATACCCCACTAAATCTGCCAGCAGGAGCCATTGCTCACATTTTCTAATAAGCCTGCTTTTTTCTGATATAGCCAGATAACTTACAATATTTGGATTCTGTAAATTTAGGGAATACAGGGTTAGCCTGCCCTTATTGCTTTTTTTAAGAACGCCCTTTATTTCCAGATGATTAAGCCATTGCCTTACAGTCGGATGCGGCTCATTTAGCAATCTGGATATCTCTGCCAGATGGAGACTTTCATTAGGTTTAGCCAAAAAAGGCTCCAAGGGGTTATTTATCGTTAATTTTTTAACCATATTGTTATAAAAGTAACAATTAGTATATAAATCTTTCGGTTTTGATGCCGATAGCAACTAGAATAAGTCTTAATAACTGGTTTTTAATGCCCCCACCGGGAATCGAACCCGGGTCGTAAGGTCCGCAACCTCACATTCTGATCCACTAAACTATAGGGGCTATAATTAATCAGACTGCAAGGCTATTTATAAAATTATTTAATAATATAATGCCTTAATATTAAGAAAAAAGTCATGGGCATCCTTGCTCTTGAAATCGGCGAAAGTGTGGAAAAAATCTTTCAATTTATTGCCGTCAAACTCCAAAACCTTGTGGGCAAAAATAGCATCCCCTAAATCTTCCTTGAAATCCTTGTTTTTGAAGGAAGCCAGGACAACTTCTTTATCATTGAAATACCCCGGATCTATATTTATGGATCTTTTTCCATTTTCGGAAAAATCCCCCTCAATCTGCGTGCATAAAATCTTGATCTCAACAAGATCCTCTTTCTTTATTTTAGAATCTAGCACAAAAATGGTTTTTTTTAGATTGCTGCCAAATTCATCATTATAATAATCTGTAAATTCAAAGTCAAAATCTTTCATTTTGAAAAAAACAGTCCCAAAATGCTTCTCAATCTCCAAAAGTGCTTCATTTAAGACTCCATCGTCATTATACATGACTGCCAAAAATAATGTCCCTTCATTCATGGGAACGGGGGATAAAGGGGGTCTTATAAATATTGCTCTAAAAATCCAATGATAATAAGGTTCCGATAGAATAATATCAGTAAAAATAACGAAAATAGAACTTTAAAATTGCAAAACCTACGCAAGATAATATTAAAAATAAATAAAAACAAAAAATAAAAGAATTTATTTACACATCATAATACAAGTGGTATTCCCATGGGTGCGGCCTTAGCCTTACAGGATCAATCTCCTTTGTTTTCTTGTAGTCTATCCAGGTCTCTATCAATTCTTTTGTGAAGACATTTCCTTCTAATAGGAATTTATGGTCATTCTCTAAGGCATCCATGGCCTCTTTCAGCGAAGAAGGAACGCTCTTAACTTTCTTGAGCTCCTCCTTGCTTAATGCATACAGGTTTGTATTTGCAGGCTTTCCAGGGTCTATCTTCCTTTTTATGCCATCAATGCCTGCCATCAGCATTGCGGAGAATGCAAGGTATACGTTGCAGCTTGGATCCGGAGTCCTGAATTCTATCCTTCTAGCTTTCTCATTCTTTGAGTACATCGGAATCCTTACTGCCGCGCTTCTGTTCCTTTCGGAATAAACCAGATTAACCGGAGCCTCAAATCCAGGGACTAGCCTCTTGTAAGAATTTGTCGTAGGCGCTATTATTGCGCATAATGCAGGCGCGTGTTCCAATAAGCCTCCAATATAATATCTTGCCATGTCGCTTATCAATGCATCCCCTTTCTTGTCATAAAATAGGTTCTTTCCTTCTTTCCATAGGCTCATATGCGTGTGCATGCCGCTTCCATTGTCATTGAATAATGGCTTTGGCATGAATGTGGCTGTCTTGCCGTGCATTACCGCAACATTCTTTACAACATACTTGTACATCATTACCTGGTCTGCCATCTTTATCAACGGAGAGAATCTCATGTCAATCTCGCATTGGCCTGCAGTAGCAACCTCATGATGATGGCATTCAACATCTATCCCTACCCGCATCAAAGTCTCCACTATCTGGTTCCTTATATTTTGCAATGAATCAGTTGGAGCTGTTGGGAAATAACCTTCCTTGTACCTGACTTTATTCCCTAAATTATTCTCTTCGCTTCCAGAATTCCATGCTCCCTCAGAAGAGTCTATATAATAATAGCCAAAGTTTTCTTTTTGGTCAAATCTTACTTTATCAAATATGAAGAACTCAAGCTCAGGCCCATAATATGCTGTATCTGCAAATCCTATAGTTTTCAGGTAAGCCTCTGCCTTGTGCGCTATATATCTTGGATCCCTGCTGTAGAATTCTCCAGTGACCGGATCCTTTACATTTCCTATTATGCTTATTGTATTGTCAGAAAAAGGGTCGGCAGCGCATGTCTTAAGATCAGGTATCAAGACCATGTCGCTTTCGTTGATTTCCTGGAAGCCCCTTATCGAGCTGCCATCAAAGCCTAATCCTTCCTGCAATGAGCTAAGGCTAAACTCTTGTATTGGAACAGTAAAATGCTGCCATGTTCCAGGAACATCCGTAAACTTGAGATCTATAAACTTTACACTCTCTAAATACCGCTTAAGATTGCTTACATATTCGCCATTTCTTATCTTTGCTGGCTCTTTTTCCATTAATTCCAGTACTTCTTTAGATGCCATTCCTTTCACCCCAATATTTTTATTTTTAAAATTTTTAACAGTTTTTGTTTTTGGGCTTCGTGTAAATATAAATACTTTTTTGGTATTTTATTGAACAAAAACATATAAAAATAGGATAATTTTAAATATTTGTTTAGATTTTGGCTATAAAATTATAGATAAATGAACAAATGTATGTTAAAAATCAGGAATTATGGAAGAAACAGATAAAAAAATACTGAATATCCTCGCGGAGAACTCAAGGCTGTCATTGAGGCAGATCGCAAAGCAGGCGCATGTTTCTGTAGGAACTGTCATGAACCATGTAAAAAGCCTGGAGAAGCACAATATCATAAAGAAATACACAGCAAAGCTAGATTACGAGAAGATGGGCTATGATGTGGAAGTCATAATAGACATAAGGATTTCAAAAGGCAAGTTATTCGAGGTTGAGAAAAAAATATCCGCAGACCCTAACGTTTTCGCTGTCTATGACACAACCGGAGCCTTTGACGCCATGATTTTGGCAAGATTCTCTAACAGGAGGAAGATGGACAATTTCCTGAAGAAAATCCAGACCTATGAATTCGTTGAAAGGACAGAGACAAGATTGATACTAAAGACAATGAAAGAGGAGAATATTGGGGCGGTGGATTTGTAATCAATAATCCCCCAGACTAATCTGCCCTTTCCTTTTCCCCAAAGGCACTTCCTTTATCTCCTCGCCAACATCCCTTTTTAAGTTCAAAGCAACCTGGTGCCCCAATATCTGCGAAAGTTTCATCAAATCTGCATTCTTTATATCACCAACATCCTTAATCTTATTAAAAAACAATCTCCTTGCCCTGGCTCTTCCAATTCCCGGGATTCTTACCAAAGGCAGCAATTCCTCTTTCACTCCATGCTTTAATCTTAATCTTAATTTTACAATTTCCTTGTTCAAATGCTGCAATTGCAGTATCCTGCTTATCTCTTCGCTGGCATATAACAACCAGTCAGCGGTGTCAATCTTTCCCCTAATCTCTCCTGGCCTTGCATTATAATTCTCAAGCAATTGTTCCTCAGTTTTTTCATCAATCCATTCACCCAGCATCATTGCCGTCTTTATGCTATTCAAAAAATCCTCATATTCATGTTCATACAAAGACGGCTCTTTTTCAAACATAAGCTCATAGTATTTCAAGAGCTCCTCCTGTACTTTCCCTTCATCTTTAACACCAACTCTTAAAAGAGGCCTCATCTCCAAAGTATGCGAGACCATCTGCAGGAAAGAAAACTCGTGCAGGCCTTTTTTAGAAGCATTTTTCAGGCATCTGATGAAAAAATAAGCTGTCAAAGGGTCAATATAAAGCTCCGCTGCCCTTTTTCCCATTATCGTGGCGTTTATCGCGCCATTGTCATTTAGTTTATCGGCGCTTACAAAATCCTCTTTTTCGGAATCTCTTTGGATAAATTCCCACTCCTCCAGCAGGGCAAGCATTTTGTCTATTATAGACACTAATTTGCCCATATCTGAGAACTGGTGCGCCCAGAAAGTCTTGCTGAAAAAATCCACAATTTTTTTATGAGTATTCACAAAATTTGCCGCTATCAGGCTTAACAAATAAGTCCTTAAAGCTGGTTCAACAGCAAGCTTTGAATATATTGCCTCCGGCTCCCCTAATACATATTTTTCAAAAAGATTTTCTTTCTCGCTTTCAGTTATTGCAACGCAAATAGCCTCTCCTTCCTGGTCATACTTTGGCCTTCCAGCCCTCCCGGCCATCTGCAAATACTCAAGAACGGGAATAAAGCTCATGCCCCTATTCCCATAACGCTTTAAGTCTTTTATTATCGCCCGGTAAGCAGGCAGATCCACTCCCATTGCCAAAGAAGGAGTCGCGCATATTATCTTTATCGCTCCTGACTTGAAATTATCCTCTATCAATTCCCTCTGCTTTGCAACCAATCCTGCATGATGGAAAGCAATCCCTTTTTTTATTGAAGAAGCTAATCTTTGGCATTGTCTTGTAGGGCTTGATAACGCATCCAGGGCCTTTTCACTCAATTCCAAAAGCCCTTTACTCTCTGTTTTAATCTTCCGCGCAATATCTTCCGCAGTCTTCTCCGCGCTCTTCTTCGTATTGACAAAAACCAAAGCCTGCTTTCCAAGCTTAAGCGTATCAAGGGCCAGATCTAAAGCAGCATTACCGGTTTCAGCAGGAATATTTTTGACGGGCATCTAAGAAAAAGATAGTCAAAATCTATTATAAATTTGTTGTTTTATAATTTAGTGATTGTTTAAAAAAAGGTATTTAGCGCGCCAATGGCCTCCGCCAAGCTAGATAGCAAAAATCATGGAAATCAAAGATTTCCAGGACACCGAAAATCTACGATTTTCGCGTGTGATGCGAGCCATTGTGCGAGCCTATATTTTAATACGCTAAAATTCCACCAATTCTATGATTGGTGGTTAAAGATACTGGTGGAATTCGCTGAGTCAAAAACCACCTAAAAGCAAATTAAAAAAGTAAAACATGCCACCAGTCTCTGACTGGTGGTTTTTGACAATTATTTTTTTAAATAGAATTTAGCCTAAGATAATTTTTCAAACAACCTCAACATTCCAAACCTTGCTCACTTTCTCAATACCGTCGCTTACAGTTACTTTAACTGTTTTCTTTGCTTTAGAAGCAAAAACTCTTTGATGCTTGCTTTCTCCCCTGTATTTGTCAAAAAAGCCAAAATCCCAGTCATAGGTTAATTTATCTCCATCCTCATCAGCTGCATTGACATCAAACACTATAGGAGCGCCTTTGACTGCTATCAATGTATTGCTTGCGCTGATTATCTTTGGAGCCTGGTTCACATTGCCAACAACAATCTTGACCTTTTTGGTGTCAACATCCTCCCCGTCAGAAACAACAAAGTCCACTATAAATTCTTTCTCAGTTCCGTTTGCAGCGTCAAAGCCTGGTGCCCATGAAAAAGTACCCCACTTGAGCTCCGCTCCAATAGGTAAATTATCTGCAGAAAATATCAATTTATCATTATCCTGATCTTTGCCGCTTAATACAATTGTTAATTCTTCGCCTTCTTTAATCTCAAAAGTTTCTTCTATCTTATTAAATAAAGGCTTTCTATTTACATCATTAACCTTAACTTCCAAAAATCTTGTTTCACTATGAACTCCATCAGTTGCAATAATCTTTACAAAATAAATTCCGGCATCATCAAAACCGGTTTTTTTCTTGGTGCCCTCCATAAATCCCGAATAGGAAAAAGAAACTTTATCATTATCGGGGTCAGTATATTTTGGATCTATAGCAATCTCTTCTCCCTCATTTACTTCTATATTTTCGATTTCTTCCAAAACAAAAGGCCTGTTGGCATCATTAACAGTTATCCTGACTTTTTTCTCATCTGAAAGCGCGTTGCTCGAAGCCTTGAAGATTACATCCACGCTCCCGCCAAATATCCTGAACTTGTCCAAAACATAATCCAACGGCCCATTCTTCTTGACAAAATCATAGCTTGGAGTCCATATAAAAATTGAGCCCTCAAAAGAAGCTCCTTCTGGGATATTCTCAGCCGAAAGAGATATGCTCTCCCCATCAGGATCTTTAGCATCAACCGCAATTCTTACTTCCTCATTCTCATTAACAGATATATCTTTTAATCCAGCAATCTCTGGCTTCCTGTCTTTGTTTCTGACAGTAACCTTAACATCTTTTTCTCCACTAAAACCGTTCCCCTCTGCCCCTACACTTACCGTATACTCTCCAGAATCCCCATAATCAGTTTCCCATTTATTGTCATTGCCTATTGGCTCAGAAATTGCATATTTTAAACCATATTTCCCAAAATCCGGCAGCTCTAATCCTGCTACTTCAGTCTCAAGCAATTCTACATCCTTTATCGCATTCAATAATGCATTTAAGTCAACATCCTTGACCTCTATATCCCATTCCTTTGTAGAGCTCTCAGTTCCGTCGCTTACAATTAGTTCAACCTTGTAGTTCCCAGAATCACCATAATCAGTTTCAAAAGTCATTTCTTCTTTTTCTGAAATGTCTTGGCCATCCACAATCCATTTGTAGCTTAAACTGTCATTGTTAAGGTCAGAAGCCATGGCCTCAAATTTTATTATCTCACCCTCATTAATTGAAACTATTCCATCCTGAGGCGAAACTAAATCGATAGAAGGTGTTTCTTCCTTTCGGTGCACAATGATAGTAATATTCTCGCTTGCGCTTTCAGTTCCGTCGCTTACAGTTATAGCGGCTGCATACTCTCCTGCGTCACCGTAAGTGGTCTGCCATTCGCCATTCTTATCCAAAGGATTTGAAAAGGTATAAGCCAGCCTGTCAGAATCAGGATCCTCCGCGTTTAATCCCAAGCTTATCTTTTGAGTTTCATTAATTTCAAAAACCCGCAAAGAAGCCGCAGAGTAGGCTAAACTGATGAATAAAAATAGAAATAAAATAATTATTTTTTTCATGTTCCATTTTGAAGACAAAAGGGCTTTACTTCTGCACTACATCCAATATGACTGGAGCCCTGTTCACATTATCCACTTTAACTTTAATTTGCTGGGTTGTAGTGTCCGCCCCATCAGACACACTTATGGTGAAGGTATGCTCGCCAGCATCATCATAGCCAGTTTCCCATGTGAATACATTTACTTCCTTTTGGAATCTTTCATCATCAATTGAAGAAGTAAGAGCATCTCCATCTTCATCCCAGGCATTCAAGGATATTGTTACTTTGTCATTTTCTTTTACATTTATGTCTTCTATACTTGTAAGCTGCGGTTTCCTGTTTATATTATTTACAGTTAGCGACCATATTTTTTCGGCTTCGTTAACGCCGTCTGAAACTATCACTTTAACAGTATGCGACCCCGCATCATCATAAGTGCTTTTATAGTCTATTGAATCTTTATCCCCTATCTCGACCCCATCAATCTTCCACAAATAGCTTAAAACATCCTTATTCAAATCAGAGGCCTTAACCTCAAAGGATGCAGAATTGGCCTCATCAATTGTGATAGCAGCAGTATCAGGCTTATATTCCGTTATTGATGGAGCCTCTTCCTTTTTCTGGACAATTATTAGAACATCCTTGCTTGATGTAAGCTGGCCGTCGCTTGCAGTTATAGTAACTGTGTATTCCCCAGCATCCCCATAATTGGTTTTCCATTCTCCCTTTTCATCAAGAGGGCTTGTAAAGATAAAATTTATTGCATCTTTGTCAGGATCTTCAGCATTTGGAACCAGGCTTACCATGCCCGTCTCCTGCACCAAAACAACATCTGCGTCTGAAGAAAGCTCTTCATTGGCAACATCCACTTCAACCTCTTCGACAGCAAGCTCTCCGCTCTCCGGGCTTGCATTGTCTAAAGTCATGACATCTTCAGTAACATCCTCGGCAACTGCAATCTCCTCATCTGAGATTTTTTCCGCGCCCGCTTGCGCTTGATTAGGATAAAGAGTTTGATAAACATCACAACCGCTAACAATTAAGATAGAAATAACAAGCACCGCAAAAAGGAACATTTTTTTCACCATCACACCCTCCTTCGAATTGTAATTATTATAAAATAACAACTTATATTTAAACTTTTTGGGTAGTGAATTTTTTTCCCTAACAAAAGTTTCTCTACTCAGGAGTTTTGCAAGTTTTTCTCGTGTAATCAATGCGCCTGGAAATTTTTGTATAAGGATTCGCTTCTGTCAAAGCCAGGACTTATTTTAAAAATGAATGGGCCCGGCAGGATTTGAACCTGCGACCACTCGATATCCAACCCAGTTATCAGTTTTGCCGCCTATCTTAAGGCTCGAGCATTCTAACCAGGCTGAACTACGGGCCCAATTTGTTTAGGGAAGAAAAAGATTGTTTAAAAAGGTAGCGAAAAATATCACTTACTATCGAGAATATGCTCTTTGATTTTATCAAGATCCTCATCAGTAGCCTGCAAAAACCATTTATTTTCAGGATAAACCGCTATTGTGCATCCGACATCATTGCAGAACCCAAGGCATCCTGTTTTTGTCACCCAAACGCTGCCCGCCAGCCCGTTTCTAATCACAAACTCTTTCAGCGCTTTGAAAGTTTCATAGCCTTTTACATTCATGCAGCAGTCCTTTTCCGGTCCGCGTTCATTGACGCATACAAAAACATGCTTCTTGCATGGCATATTATTGATTATTTTCATTTGTTCACTGGTTTTATACCCTTCCCATTTCGGCACCCTTCATTATTTGTTCACTGGTTGCCAAGTGAACATTGAAAATCCCAACACTCATAATGATACCTTACCGCTAGGATGGCGGGATTGTCATTTTGAAGAATTTCTTATGAAAAAACGCCCCCGACCAGACTCGAACTGGTGACCTTGTGATTACTTGCCAAACAGTGTTTGGGAAAGTTCCCGAACGCCAGTGAGGATAACAGTCACACGCTCTACCGGCTGAGCTACAGGGGCATCATATGTTTTTAGGATTTAATTTTCGTTTAAATATGTTTCGGCTTTTAGAAAATAGATTACATGTTCATATCGGCGGCGATAGTTTTATTTTTTCCATCATTATGATTAAGCAAGCACAATTCAATCTAATAGCACACAATATTTGCCTAATTTAAAACTTTTGAGAAAAATCAAGAAAATAAAAAAAAGAAAAAGAATTTATCTTTTTTTGCCTTTCTTCTTGCCGCCCCTGACCATCTTGGCCATTGACACGTCGCCCTGCTTGTCTACAAAGTATAGATAGCCTGACTTTTTCTTGACGCCAACTTTGGCAACAACTTCAATCTTACTTTTGCCTTTCTTCTTTCCCCTAGCCATCTTTGCTCGGGAAACGTTACCATTCTTGTCCAAGAAATATAGGTAACCTTCTTGTCTTTTTACTCCTACTTTTACAACTTTTTCAGCCATTTTATTTACCACCTCATATTTTTTAGACGACCCAACCGTCTTAATTATTTATGCATCTAATCGAGGTTCTATTTAAAGGTTTCGAATCCTCGTCGGTTTCCTAACTTTATTTGTGGTAATATTTAAGAATTCTCGACGAGCAAAATTTTTTAAATATAGAATTTGAAATCTAAATTTGCGCATCATTCAATCAGCAAGAGAGCCAGCATTACACAGACTCCGAGAATGATGGCAATAAGCTGCATCATTGATTTTTTTGGGCTTACTTCTTTGTGCAGCTCAGGTATTAGGTCAGATCCGGCTATATATATGAAAGTCCCGGCCGCAAAAGGGACAAGAAACGAGGTTATGTTATTGTTAAGGGAGCTTATTACCATGGCAACAATTGCGCCTAAGATTGCGGTCAATGCAGTAAAAAAATTGAACATTATCGCTTTGCCCCTAGAAAAGCCGCCATGCAAAAGCACTCCGAAATCGCCTATCTCTTGGGGAATCTCATGAAGGATTACTGCAATTGTTGTTGCTATCCCCACGGGAATGCTTACCACGTAGCTTGCTGCTATAATCAATCCATCAATAAAATTATGAACGCCATCTCCGAACAAGTTCATTACTGCAAAAGGATGCGCATGTTCTTTGGAATGAGGTATATGACAATGCCTCCATTGAACTATTTTTTCTATAACAAATGAAATGCCGATGCCAAGCAGCGAATATATAGAGATGTCAACCCCAAAGCCAAAATCTTTAACAGCCTGAGGCAATAAGTGCAGGAAAACATCTCCAAAAAGCGCTCCTGCAGAGAAGCTCACCATGTAAAGGAGTATTTTTTTAAGCTTGTATGCTTTTATTGAAAGCGTTAACACTCCGACAAAAGATACCAGGCTCACAAGGAGCACACTGCCAATAGTATAGGCCCAAACACTTGTCATACTCTTAAATTTTTTATTGTCTTATTTAAATCTTTGCAAGCTGACTCTATTCAAAAGAATTAAAAATCAGCTCAAATCTCATTTCGTCATGGAACTGATAGCAGACCTCCAGGTGCATTCCAAATACAGCAGGGCAACCAGCAAAGACCTCGACGTAAAAAACCTGGAAAAATACGCAAGGATAAAAGGCATTAACTTGCTTGGAACCGGGGATATAACTCATCCGAAATGGGTAGAAGAATTAAAATCCAGCCTGAAAGAAGATGATACTGGAATTTTAAAGTCAGAATCCGGGTTTAATTTTGTGCTGCAGGGAGAAGTTTCTAACATCTATACCCAAGGCGGGAAGGGGAGAAGGGTCCATAACCTTATCCTGGCTAAAAATTTTGAAATTGTAGGCCAGATACAGGACGCTTTAAAGAAAAAAGGGCGCATAGATTATGACGGGAGGCCTATATTCGGCTTTAGCTGCGTTGAATTGGTTGAGATGATGAAGCGCATAGACGAGAAGATAGAGATAATACCTGCTCATGCATGGACACCTTGGTTTTCTATTTTCGGCTCAATGTCAGGCTTTGATTCTGTCGAAGAATGCTTTATGGACCAGGCAAAGCATATTCATGCCATAGAAACAGGATTAAGCTCAGACCCGGCAATGAATTGGCGTCTCTCAAAGCTTGACAAATACACTTTGGTAAGCAGCTCAGATGCCCACAGCTTCTGGCCTTGGCGCCTTGGAAGGGAAGCAAATATATTTGATATAACTCTTACATATGATAATCTGATAAACGCAATCCGGACAAAAAAAGGATTCTCCTATACTATAGAGGTTGACCCTAACTATGGTAAATACCATCTTGACGGCCACAGGGCATGCAATGTATGCCTTGAGCCTCACGAATCAAAAAAGCTCAATAATTTATGCCCTAAATGCAAAAAGCCATTGGTAATTGGAGTCCTGAACAGGATAGAAGAGCTTGCAGACAGGCCTAAAGGGTATAAGCCAAAAGATGCAGTGCCATTTAAATCTTTAATGCCTTTATCTGAAATCTTATCCTCATTATTGAATTCAAGCGTCGCCTCAAAAAAGATATGGCAGGAATATTTCAAACTCATTAATTCTTTTGGCTCAGAATATAGTATACTGTTGGAAGCAAAAAAAGAGGATTTGGAAAAGACGAGCGGGGAAAAAATAGCAAATGCAATCATCGGTGTAAGGGAAGGCAAAGTAAAAATAAAGCCAGGATACGATGGAGTATATGGCCAGCCTGTTTTTGATGAAAACATAGGAGTAAAGGAAACAAAAACTGAACTCACAGGGGATAAAGCTGAACTAAAAGAAACTAAAAAAGAAATACAGGGTAAAAAAAGCAAAGATCTTGATCAAGGCCTTAAAAATTTCTTTTAAAAACCCCGCCATCAACCAAAAACTCCAATATTTGTTGAATATTTATCGACAAATTTAAATACAAACATAAATGATTTAGCAATATGGAAAGCCTTGTTTTAAACATTTTTGAAAAAAAGGATATTTCTGCCTTTAGAAAAGATTTGTTGCAGATGCTAAGGATTGCAAATAATATAGACAAGTACTGGGCGCAATCAAATTCCGACCTCGATGCTTACCTGGATAAATTTTCTTCTCTTGTTGAAGCCTTTACAAAAAAATACAAGGGAATGAAGCTAAAGATGAGGGTAAAGACAAGCGAAGTAGGGATGAGGATGTATCTTAATGAGAAAAGCGTTGCTAACTGTTTTGCTAATTGCGCATCAAAAGTAATTGGCCTGCAGGCCATAGGGGCATCAAAATTTGGGGCAGCAACAATGTCCGATACAGTTTCTTTTTCTAATCAGATGGAGAAGGCAAAAGAAAAAATGTATATAACCTATTATAACCCTGAGACCGGGCAATCTAATGTTTTTATCCATTACGATGCAAAAGAAAAAAAAAGTGGAGCTCGTTTACAGTTTTGAAGAGATTTCCACAGAGCCAAGCCCGGAATTCCAGATAGCAGCTTTCTACGCATTGAAGGGCGGATTTAACAAAAACATTGACATCCAGGCAACAGGCGCAACATTAGGATTCTCTTATGTGCCTTATCACGCTGAGAAAGCCGAATGGTTCAGAAAATTTGACAGGCATATTACTGAATAGTTCTTAGTTTAGTAATTCTTAATTGAATAATTCTTAAAACCTTAAAAATTCAAAGCTGCCAACCCAAGAACGATTAAAACTCCTTCAAAAACTTTATCAGCTCGTTAGCCTTCTCAAACTCAAGAAATTCTTTTTTTGTTATTGCTGGAATATTTTTTGGCTTTTTCTTGTTGAATATGATAAGATTATCAACATCCAGCAATTTTGAGAGGGAATCAAAATCCTTTCTCGTCTTGTCCCCCACAGCAGTGAGTATTATTTCATCATCTTTCTTCGCTATTATATCAAAGGGGGTTTTATTAGTATCGGAGGCATTGAATCCCAGCTCCACATATTTTCCGGAAACATCAGACTTGTACTTGCTTTGTACCTCTCTTTTTGAAGCAAATATATTGACTTCATTGAACACATTGTCGCCAAAAATCCCGTGTATCTTCATTGCTTTCGCAATTGTAACCTCTGAATGCCCTTTCTCATATTGCCCCACCATCCTGCTCGTGACCCCAATCTTTTTCGAGAGGTTATACAATGAATAGCCCATTTCCTCCCTCTTTTTCCTCAGCTTGCCGCCATCTATAGAGACTGTAAATCCTGCCTGCGTCCTTTTGACAAATGGAAATCTGTTCCTGATGGAATTAACAAATGTGCCAAAATTCAGGGTATACATTCCAAATCTTATGTACAGCACATTCTCGTCTAATTTATTGCCTGCCTTCTCAGAAATAATGACGGGGACTGCGCCTATGTAAGAGGACATCATGTTCATCGCATCAACATATTCCTTGCTGACTGAATTTGCATCTTCAAGCGCCTTGATAAGCAAAATCCTGTCCTGTTTCCTGGCAAGCATATCGAAGCATGATCTAGTAAGGCTCTTCACAGTAAAACCTTCCTTCAATAAGAATACTCCAATCTTATCTATTATATTCCCTTTCATATCTTATAGATTGGAATATGTTTTTAAAAGGATTTCTATATTTGGAGTTTTGTATGATTCTGCACCAAAACTTTATAAGCCCTAAAATTTCTTAAATTTATTTATGATAATAACTATCTCCGGAAAAGCTGGCTCTGGAAAAAGCACGACAGCAAAAGAGCTTGCAAAAAAACTTAATCTTAATCATTATTCTATTGGGGATTTGATGAGGGAAATTGCAAAGGAAAAAGGAATCTCTTTGATGGAATTAAGCAAGCAGGCAGAAAAAGACCCATCCATTGATAAGGAATTAGACCAAAAGCAGATTGATTTAAGGAAAAAAGACAATTTTGTAATTGATGGCAGACTGACAGCTTTCTTCATCCCAAATGCAGATCTTAAGATTTTTTTGGATTGTGATGATGGAGTTAGGGCGGAAAGGATACTAAAGGAAGGGAGGAAGGATGAAAATAGCAATAATATCCAAGAATTAATGGAAAAGATAAAACAAAGGGAGCAGAGCGAAAAGAAAAGATACAAGGAAATCTACAATATCGATTATAGCGATAAAAAACTATACGATCTGATAATAGATACTACCAATATTTCCCCTAATGAAGTAATAAAAAGGATAATGAATGCTATTAAACACTAAGCTTAATTTGATAGTCTTCTTTCAATCTCTTTTTTCAAAGTTGAAGAATACAATGCAAAATGCATCTCGACTTCTTTCCATTCCTGAAAACTAACTTGCCTGCCATAATAATTGATTCCATTCCTCATAGTCCTAATTTTTTCAAAGAAATCCCAGTTAAGCTCCAAATCTTTAATATTGCATAGCGCAGCAAAAAGGCATTGATGGTTGGCAGAAGATATCTTTCCAAATATCAACAACGCCTCTGCATAAAGGTGAATGGAGTCATAATGCAAAGTGTAAACATTCATTCATCTTCTGTCATTCTTCAGCAACAAGTCAGCCAATGCCTTTGCAGATTCAATGTAAACATCAGCATTCTGCATTAAAGATCTTACCCTTTCCTTGTTTACCTCATCCAGGTTCCTTAGCAAGCCATCTGCTAAGCATGAATCGTAGACTTCGTTTATCGTCCTATGCTTTGGCACTGACATCAACTCCAAGGTCTTCTATTGATCCTTTGATGAAATCTCCTGAGATTATGTAAGGTAGCATCTTATTAATTTTTCTCAAATCATTTTTATCTGATGCTGTATGAATTTGTATATCTCTCTTTAGTTTTAGTTCGTATTTACCTTGCTCAAAATTGCTATTGTCTCCATATATAAATATGTCCACATCGCTTTCCGCATGCCAGTCTGACCTGGAAAAGCTGCCAAATAATATCACCACTTTAGCGCCTTCCAGAGAAGCAAGATAGCAGAGCAGACCGCTTTCAGTAAGCTTCTTTAAGGCAAAAAGCCTTTTTTCACTCTGGAATTTTGGATTTTCCGAATTTGAAATGTAATAAGGCATTTTTCCTTTTGGCTTAATCCTATTAATAAATCCTTCAGCTGCAAATTTTTTAAGCCAGTAAGCAAGCTGTGACCTGCTTATTTTTATAGTTTCCATAAGCTCATCAAAATGCCAGTATTTAGAGCTGCCAAAAAAAGGCTCCAAAACAAACTCTTTCTTGTTTTCCATTATTAGTTTTGATAAACAAACTATTATTTAAAGATTTCTATTGATGCGGCTTCCATGAAAATGTAGGTTAGCATCAACTTGCGGAGGTCAATTTAATATTTCAGATAAGCTGACAGAGGGATGGCTCCTGCGGAAACCATGTAGTGGTACCGAACTATGTTCGAGTATGTCAGCTTATCATGCTAAACATTAGCGACCGAAGCCGATGTCCCTGAACGAAGTGAACGGGAAACCGAAAATCAAGATTTTCGTGTGCTAACCCGAAGCGTAGCGGAGATTTTCATGGAAGCATATTGATGCTATTTAGTTTTAGGATAAAAAGACTCAAATCATCAATAAAGGCGTTAGTAAAATGGGTGCGCCGAAGACAGTCATGCTACAAACAAAAAAACTTTTAAACAAGCACTTTATCCAAAACTTAAAAATAAAATGGCCAAAATCTCAAAAAAAGACTTTATAGAGATAGAATATACTGGAAGGATAAAGGAAGATAATTATATTTTTGACACAACAGACGGGAAGGTTGCAAAGGAGAACAATATTGGTGCCCGGGAAGAATTTGGCCCGGTTATAGTGTGCGTTGGCGAAAACCAGGTTTTGAAAGGCTTAGATACAAGCCTGGAAGGCAAAGAAGCAGGAGCAGAATATAATGTAATCATCCACCCGGAAAATGCATTTGGCAGCAAAAACCCAAAACTCATCCAGATGGTACCCGCCAGCAAATTCATCCAGCAAAAAATTCGGCCTATGCCTGGCCTGCAGCTTAATATTGATGGAGTTGTAGGGACAGTAAAGACGGTAGGGGGCGGAAGGACTTTAGTAGATTTTAACCATCCATTGGCTGGAAAAGAGTTATCCTATAAGGTAAAGATAAACAAGAAAGTGACAGATCCAAAAGAGCAATTGCTTGGTTATCTGAGGCTTGTTCTGGGGATGAAAGATTTGGAAGCTGAAATAAAAGAAAAGAAAGCAAAAGTAATTTTAAAGATGGAGATTCCAAAAGAAGCGCAGGAACAAATTAACAGTAAAATAACCAACTTAATTTCTGATATTGGCGAAGTTGAGTTTACAGTAAACAAAAAAAACCAAATAGTTTAAATATAAGTGTCCTACTATATTATCTATTATTCAGTTGTAAAGGGGATTGATTTGGAGCCTAAAATAACCAATGCGCATGATGCATCAACTTCTAATTCGGGATATGAAAACATAGATGCAGAACTGGAAAGGCTTTTGGCTAAGCAGCAGGCTTCCATAAGGGTAGTTGGAGCAGGCGGTGGGGGAAATAACACCATCCAGAGAATTTCTGAGGTAGGCGTTGTAGGCGCAGAAACTGTTGCAATAAACACTGATGCTCAGGATCTTCTTTTTACAACAGCAAATAAAAAAATCCTGATAGGCAGAGAGCTTACCAAAGGATTAGGCGCAGGAGCTGAACCAAGAATAGGAGAAGAAGCCGCAAGAGAACAAGAAATGGATATTAAAAAAGCTCTCCAGGGAGCAGATATGGTATTCATAACCTGCGGCTTAGGAGGCGGAACAGGAACAGGCTCTGCTCCGGTAATCGCAGATATCGCAAAAAAATTAGGAGCATTGACTGTTGGCATTGTAACACTGCCTTTCTCAATGGAAGGCCATAGAAGATATGAAAATGCTGTTGCCGGCCTTGAAAAGATGGAGCAAATCGTTGATACATTGATAGTTATACCTAATGACAAGCTTTTGGAAATAGCCCCAGACTTACCGTTGCATACTGCTTTCAAAGTCGCAGATGAGATACTAACTAATGCAGTAAAAGGAATAGCAGAGCTTGTTACAAAAGCAGGCCTTGTTAACCTTGACTTTGCTGATGTAAGGACTGTCATGAAAGGTGGAGGAGTAGCTTTAATTGGAGTTGGAGAAAGCGATAGCGAAAACAGGGCAATTGAAGCTGTTGAAAAAGCTATCAATAACCCATTGCTTGATGTCGATATCTCCGGAGCAAATGGCGCTTTGATAAACGTCGTTGGCGGAGAAGACATGACATTGGATGAAGCCAGAAAAGTCGTTGAAACCGTATCTGAAAAGCTTGACCAGGATGCGAGAATCATCTGGGGAGCGCAGATAAGCAAGGATATGGACAAGACAATAAGAGTAATGCTGATAGTCACTGGAGTAAAGAGCTCTCAGATCTTAGGAGCAGGGATAAAGCAAAAAGACAAGAAAAATCAGGAGATAGAATCGGAGTTGGGCATAGAGTTCCTTGATTGAAAATGGATTTAAGTTCTACTTGGTTAAGATTGAAGAGCTTCATTAATGAATGCGTAAGGGTTTTGAAGGTTACAAGGAAGCCAGACAGGACAGAATTTAAGACCATTGTAAAAATCTCAGGATTAGGAATGCTGCTTATAGGGCTTATAGGCTTCATTATTACCATGATAAAACAAATCCTTTTTCCCTAAAGCTTTTAAATAGGGAATATTTCCAATATCCATAATTACTTTTTATGTCTAGTTAAGAATTAAAATACATGAGGGTAAAATAAAAAATGGACGCAGCAGCAGAAAATCAGCCAGTAATTTATGGCGTAAGAGTAACGGCCAACAGGGAAGACCAGGTAATGGACTTTATTGTAGCTAATGCTCAAAGGAAAAAACTAGAAGTTTACGCAGTAGTAAGGCCCCACGGCATGAGAGGCTATATTTTCCTGGAAGCGGGAAACAGAACTGATGCTGAGCAGGCTGCTTTTAATGTTCCTTACGCTCGCGGCATTTTGCCTAAGACAGTTGAATATAAGGAAATAGAGCACATGCTCGAGCAGATTAAGCATGAAGTAAATATTCAAAAGAATGACATCGTTGAAATAATCTCAGGCCCATTCAAGCGTGAGCAGGCTAAGATAACGAGGATAGACAAGCAGAAGGAAGAAGTTGTTGTAGAGCTGTTGGAAGCAGCAGTTCCTATCCCAATGACCTTGAAGCTGGATGCTGTCAAAGTAATCAGGAGAGATACTGAAGATATTAAGCCGGAAAGCTTTTAATTCTCAGACATTTTTTCCCATAAAGATTTGATGTGTTATCCGAAAGCCTTATAAATCAATTTTAATTCCTTTTATAGATAATATTCACTAAAAACAAAATGGCATTTCAAACAGTAGAAGCATTGGTAGCGGGAGGAAAGGCAACTGCGGCTCCTCCTTTAGGTCCGGCATTAGGCCCATTAGGCGTCAATATAGGCCAGGTTGTTTCTGACATAAATAAAAAAACGGCTGCCTTCAATGGCATGCAGGTTCCTGTTAAGGTCATAGTAGATACTGATACAAAGAAATTTGAAATTAGAATTGGAACTCCACCAGCATCAGCACTGATACTAAAAGAAGCAGGCGTTGAGAAAGGTTCTGGCAACCCAAATACTGATAAGGTGGCAGATGTAGTCATAGAGCAGATTATCAAAATCGCAAAGATGAAGGAAGACAGTTTGCTTGGAAATGATCTTAAGGCAAAAATAAAGGAAATAATCGGAACATGCAATTCAATGGGAATACTTGTTGAAGGAAAGCCGGCAGTGGAAGCTATTAAAGAAGTCAATGAAGGAAAGTATGATGTTGAAATCAGGGAAGAAAGGACAGAGTTAAGCGCAGAAGAAAAAGCTAAACTGGAAGAAGAGAAAATAAGGCTTGCTGCAGATATTGAAAAGAGAAGGTCAGAATTCGAGAAGCTTGCCAAGGATATTATTGCTGCAATGGCTGGCAAGGAAAGAGGAGCTATTAAGGCCAAGCTTGTTGAATCAGGTGTTCCAGACAAGATCATCAAGGAATTATTGCCAGTCGAAGCAGCAGCTGGAGGGGCAGCCGCACCAGGAGCAGCACCAGGAGCAGCCGCTAAGCCAGCACCAGGAGCAGCCGCAGCACCAGGAGCAGCAGCGAAACCAGAAGCTAAGAAAGAAGGGAAGAAGAAGTAATTTTTTCTATTTTGACTTTTATTTTTTAGGATTTAAGGCAATTTATCGCTTCTAACATATTTGATATTGTTCTCTTCAAGAATCCTGACAATATTTTGCTTTTCTTTTCCCAGCCCTTTCCAGTCAAGCAATACATAATCTGGCTTAGGCATGGTTTTTTCCATTGCCTCTTTGATAAGCTTTAAGCCCAATATTTCTAGGTTATGCTTGCCGCAAATATGCCCCGCTAAAAAGCCGTCTTTCAGCATTAATTTATTTGCAACATGATTGTAATGGCTCCCTCCAATAATAAAAAAGCTTTTAACATTATCATTTTTATTTTTAATATCATCTATTGAGCCTATTATTGATTTAGCAACTATCATTGCAGCGCTTTTGTCTGCCCATTCTTTTTCTGTGCTTCCTACTTCGATAAACAAAACTGGCTTTTCTAAAAAAGGCCCATGATGCGTAGCCTCCACAGTGGCTTCATAGCCGGAATTTTCAGAATTTTTGGTCAAGGAGTTAAACAAGCCTTTAAAAAAAGCAGCTGGACAGACACATAATTCTTTTTCTTTCCCGCCAAATTCAGCTTTGCCGAAATTCCCTATTGGATGCACTGTAAGAGTTTTTCTTTCCGCTTTTGCCATGTGCTTGGATATGAAAAGGAATAAATCAGCGTCCGTTTCCCCGTCAATATTCTCCTTATGTATAAGGTCAGAATTAATCGTATAGATTTTTGTATTTATTTTGTTTATTTTTGATTCGTAGATTGTGTTATCTTCATATTGGAATTCTAATCTTTTAAAGTCAAAATTATTCAACAACGCTTCCTTGATATTTGAGCTAGCGATGTCCTTTGCTGAGGAAATTATTGCAATATTCATTACAACTCAATATTTAGCTGTATTTTAAAAATCAATCGTTTGCCGAACCTTATGGATTCAAGGCCGCATATCAAAAAGCTTTTTAATCAGTAAGATTATTGTGTGAAAAGGTGGTTCACAATGGAAAAAGAAATGCAGGCTATACAAAATATTGATAACAACCCTATGTTATCCAATCAGCAGACAGTAGCGCACCAGCCGGACAGGTTTATCTTGGACTTCAAAGCAGCATATCCTCAATATACGCCGGATAATAAGCCCACATTAGTCATAAGCCATAGAGTTATTCTGCTCGATCCTTATTATGCAAAGGATTTTCTTGACGTGCTTAAATCGAACATAGAAAAATACGAGAAAAGATTCGGAGCAATAAAAAAGCCCGCTAACGTAATAAAAGCGGAAAAAGAAATGAAAAAGCTTGAGAAGGAAGAAGCTTCAGGGACAGAAGTGCCGAGTTATATGGGTTAGGTGCATTATTTTTTACTGAAAAAATTCAGACGACAAAAGTTCATAAATAGGAATGTTTAAATAAACCTCCAGCAGATATTATAGCAGATTTAAATCTATCTAAATATAATGGGGTATGTAGGTACATATTGAAGGGTATCATGTATTTAAATCAATAAAAAAAGAACCTACATCCTCCCTAAAGGGGTTTCTTTAGGAAATCATATTTCTGATGTTAATTTGGTGGTGATTGCACTTGCGCACTTGCGATTATGAAAAGCCCACATAGGCGACAGGATATTTTTCTATAAAAAAGTCCACTAAAGGCGACAGAGCCCTCTTTCTCTTAAATAAGTAAATAATAAAGTATAAATATAAGTATATTATGTACTTCTTAAAATTGCTCAAATAAAAACCTTTAAATATAAGTATAAATATAAGACTAAATATAAATAAAAAAATAAGTATAAAATATCTCAAACTTTTAACGAAATATGCCAACAGAATTCAAAAGAAAACTGTACAAAAGAGGCTCAAGCTATGAGACTACAATCCCAATGCCGCTTCTTTTTGCTCTTGATATAAACAAGAAGCACAACGTCGTTTTCTCTTACGATCCTGACACCAATAAATGGTATGTTAAATTTGAGGAGGTCGGGAAATAGTAACACAAAAAAATAAACGAGGTGGTAAGCTTGTACCGTTTTAAGGAATTTTTAGACTCGCTCGAGCATTACGAGCTGGTAAAGATAAAGCAGGATTTGGATAAGGGAAGCCTGGATATAGTGAAATCAATTCAGGATAAGATAAAGGAGCTGGAAAGGAAGCATTCAAAGTTTTGTGTGACATGCTCCAATAACCTGAATCCCTACAACAACAGTAACTTTACTTTGATGTTCGGCCCCGAGGATTTCAAGAAGAAAGCATCATTCTGCGGCCCCGACTGTCTGGTTTATTTTCTTACAAAGCTTAAGCAATTTCAAAAAGGTGATACCCATGCAGATAAAATTGAATAGTTATATTGCGGAACAGCAAGAGAAGCATCTTGATGCTAAATTTATAGAATCTCTGACCTTCGATATAATCAAGGGCCTTTCAGCAAGAATATTTTAGGAGGTGGTTAAAATATTAATACAAGAACTTTGTGAAATAACCGGAAAGACTAGGGGAGAAATAGAGGCGATGCTGAAAAGCGATGATGTGCTGGAGCTGAACCTTACTGAAAGGTAACTTTTTTTTATTTATTTTGTTTTAATTTGATGAATTTTAAAGCGGAGCATAAGCATGCACTACAAAAAAATAGAAGACCTATTTAAGGAATTGAACTCTGGAAAAAATGGGCTGTCTTCCGGAGAGGCAGAATCAAGGCTGCAGAAATATGGGCTCAATGAGATAAAAGAATGAAAAAAAGTTTCTGCGTTGAGCATTTTTCTCAATCAATTTAGGAATGCAGTCATCTGGGGTTTGATTTTTGCAACTGCATTATCTGCCTTTCTTGGCGAGTGGATTGATGTGATTGTTGTAGCTGTCATAATTATTTTGATAGCAGTTCTCGGGTTTTTTATGGAATACCGCGCAGAGCGCGCAATTGAAGCATTAAAAAAATTTGCATCGCTAAGAGCTACTGTTATCAGGAACGGGCAGAAACAGGTCATTGACTCTAAAAATCTTGTCCCTGGAGATATAATAGTGCTCCAGACAGGAGACAAAGTGCCGGCAGATTCCAGATTAATTGAAATAGTGAATCTGCAGACCCAGGAATGGGCCTTGACAGGAGAATCAACTCCAATACTAAAAGACCTGAAAATTCTTGGCGAAAAAACCCCGTTGGCGGACAGGAAAAATATGGCATTTTCCGGCACAATTATTGTAGGCGGAAGGGCAATCGCAATTGTTGCTTCAACGGGCATGCATACGGAAATAGGAAAGATAGCGGCAATGATAGAAGATGTGGAGAGGGAGTCAACACCTCTGCAAAAAAAGATGGATAATTTGGGCAAACTTCTGGGGAAAGTTGTAATCGGAATCGCGATAATAATGACTGTTATAGGCATGATTTTCCAGGACAAGCCCTTCCTGGAAATGGTTAAATTTGCGGCAGCAGTTGCAGTAGCTGCAATTCCAGAAGCGCTTGCAGGAGTCGTAACCATCACATTATCTCTTGGCACAAAAAAAATGCTGAAGAAGAATGCCCTTGTAAGAAGTTTGCCCAGCGTTGAAACTCTTGGCTCTACAACAGTAATATGCACCGATAAAACGGGCACATTGACTTTGAACAAGATGACTGTAAAGAAAATTTACGCTAACGGCAAGGTAATAGATGTAACCGGCACTGGATACGATCCGAAAGGCCAATTTCTCTATAACTCCAAGGAAATTCCACTAAATGAGATTGAGATCCTTCTTAGAATTGGAGCCTTAAACAATGATGCAGGGCTTAAAGGTAACGAAGTGATTGGAGACCCTACGGAAGGGGCTTTAATCGTAAGTGCAGAAAAAAAAGGCTTGTCAAGAGAAAAATTGGATGAGGAGTACCCAAGAATAGATGAAATAGAATTTACCAGCGAAAGAAAGATGATGGCTACGATACACCAATATAAAAAACAAAAAGTTTCCTATGTTAAGGGCGCCCCTGAGGTGGTATTAGCTCGCTGCGATTTTGCGCTTGTTAATGGCAAGGCAAAAAAACTTTCGCTCAATGATAAAAAAGAAATTTTGAAAGTAAACCATAAATTTGCAGGCAATGCCCTAAGAGTTATTGGATTTGCATTCAGGGATTTTAAGGATAAAGCTTCAGCGGAAAAAAACCTCATTTTTGTAGGATTGCAGGCAATGATAGACCCTCCGCGGGAAGAAGTAAAGTCCGCTATTGAAAAGTGCAATAAAGCCGGAATAAGAGTAATCATGATAACGGGAGATCATGAAATAACTGCAAAAGCCATTGCACGCGAAATTGGCTTGCAAGGCAGGTCAATAACCGGGCAGCAGCTGGATGAAATAAAAAACCTACAAGATATAGTGGAAGATGTAGCTGTATTTGTGAGAGTAAATCCGGAGCATAAAATACAAATTGTTGATGCGCTGAAAAAGAAAGGGCATATTGTCGCGATGACGGGAGATGGAGTCAATGACGCGCCTGCGCTCAAAAAAGCGGACATCGGGATTGCAATGGGCATAACAGGCACTGATGTTGCAAAGGAAGCAAGCGCAATGATCTTGCTTGATGACAATTTTGCCTCTATCGTGAATGCTGTTGAGGAAGGAAGGGGAATTTATGACAACATCAAAAAGTACATAGGCTTCCTGCTCTCAGGAAATATTGGGGAAGTCATGATCGTTTTCCTGGGAATAATTTTCGGGCTTCCATTGGCCCTCACTGCAACCCAGATATTGCTCATTAACCTGGTTACGGACGGGTTGCCTGCGCTTGCATTGACAACTGAT
>CAYTDO010000068.1:0-7379 GCA_964436645.1 uncultured Methanosarcinales archaeon
CTGGAAATTATAAATTCTATCGCCAGTACCTCCTCCGGAAGTAACTTGCCCGCCAGATGAGATGATGCTTAACCCAATCAAGGTTTTCCTCAAGCCATGAGTGAACAATACCGGAAGCCACCAGAAAAGAAAAGACAATGCTAATCCAGAAATTCCAGCAAACCAATAATAAGGCGCTTTTTTCCCCTCAGTGAAAGCTTTTGAAATCAAATATAATCCTAATAAAATCCCGAAATAAGTGCTGTGTGTCGGTGTGGATATAAAAGCCGCAATCATGACCAAAGCAGCCAAAATCCAGATTTTATTGTCATGCTTTATCCTTTCCAAAGCGTAAAAAGCAACAAAATATAGTGGCATTGCTATGGAAATTGCCCATATGAAATGAGAGAGAAAAGCTGGAATGGAAAGCAAAGCAAACGCCGCAAATAAAGCCTTGTTCCTGTTTCCAGCAATCTCCTTGACAAAAAAGTAAAAAAATATTGTGCTCAAAGAGATTATTAATGCATTAAAAAATTTTAAAGTCCAGTACATTGAGTCATTTGTCTGATGCATTACACCCATCAAAATATCATAAGCCGGAGGGTAAGGGTTAATGTATCGTATCAGCTCAGTTTCTTCTGAAAAGACATTGCCCCTCATCGAAACATATTTTGCTCCAAAAGCATGCGCCCAGGAATCATCATCCTCAAGGTAAGGGTATGCAAAAGCACCGCTTAGGTATATATAGAAATTCCATGCAAATAGTGCCAGCATCAATAATATGCTGATGTCTGTTTTAGTTATCTTTATTTTCAGCAGATTGTTAAAATTAAATTCCTTGTAATGCCTGAATAAATAAAAAAACGGATAAGCCAGGCTTAATGCCAGTATAATTCTCCAGTCCCCTGGTATTTTTACTAAATTTAATGCTAAAACCAAAACAGGCAAGATTGCAAGCCCATAGCCAATCCTCATCAGGTTCCTTTCAAGAAAATTCTCGGAGTTTTTCGCAAAAGAAGACACAGTAAAGCCTAGGCCATGGCAATATACAAAAAACAGGAGTATTGAAATCAAACTCATGAGTATGGATAAATAAAGATTGTTTAAAAAGTTATTGATGGTAATTGGATTTTTGAACGCTGGATTTTATCTTATTTAGAAACATATTTAAACTATTCTCCTTTTTTCCGACTCATGAAAATCGTAGTAACTATACCCGCATACAACGAAGCAGATACCATGGCTGCAGTGATAAAAAAAATCCATGAAGTCATGGAATCCAACAAGTACAATTACAATATCTTAGTCCTGGATGATGGCAGCAAGGACAAGACAGCAGAAGTTGCAAAGAAAGAAGGTGCTGTTGTCTATTCTCATCCTAAGAATTATGGATTGGCAGAAACCTTCAAGACAGAGGTTGAAAGATCCTTGAATTTGGGCGCAGATATAATTGTCCATATAGATGCCGACATGCAATACAAGGCAGAAGAAATTCCAAAGCTGGTAAAAGAAATAGAAAATGGATATGACCTTGTGCTAGGAAGCAGGTTCAAAGGAACCATTGAAAGCATGCCATTCATGAAAAGAGTGGGAAATATAGCTTTCTCAAAAGTAATCTCCCAGATAACTGGCCTTAATATTTCTGATGGCCAGACTGGATTTAGGGCATTTACAAAAGAAGTCGCTAAAAAAATAGACATAACCTCAAACCACACATACACTCAGGAGCAGATAATAAGGGCTGTGAGGAACAAATTCAGGATAAAAGAAGTTCCAGTATATTTCGCAAAAAGGAAGGACAGGAGCAGACTCATTAGCAACCCTTTTGACTATGCAGCCAAAGCCTGGATTAATATAATAAGGATTTACCGCGATTATGAGCCTCTAAAGTTTTTCGGCATAATTGGTTCATCTATATTCTCATTAGGATTTGCTTTAGGCCTTTATCTTACATATGTACAGATATTTGGAGAAGGTATTAATCGCCATCTTGGATTGATGATGCTGGACATTTTAGTATTAAGCATAGGCCTTCAAATAATTATTTTTGGCTTTATAGCAGATATGATGAAAAAATAAGATGATAGGAGAATTTTTTCTGATAAAAAGGAAAGTTTTGGCGCTGTTTAAAGGCATATTTAAAAATTCTGACAAGATTTTGGATGTCGGTTGCGGTGAAAATCCTTATTATCACAAAAGCATGAGCCCAAAGATTGTATGCCTAGACCTAGAGCATAGCAAAAAAGCGCACATTATTGGAGATGCTATGAATCTCCCGATAAAAAAAGAAAAGTTTGATGGCGTAATAAGCGTGAATTCGCTTTACTACTGTGATAATCCTTCAATAGCAATAAAAGAATTCTCAAGAGTCCTGAAAAAGAATGGAAAACTCGTTTTAATGATGCCCTTCATTTATCCACTACATGACGCTCCTGATGACAAATATAGGTTTACTAAATATGGGATTACTGAGTTGCTTAAGGATGATTTTGAGATAAAGCATGTTAAGCCTGTCGGAGGAATTTTCAATCTTCCCGCAGTCATTCTGCATTCATTGATGAAAGGCATTCCATTGATGGCTCCAAAATCTATAAGAGGGATCGTTAAATTATTCTGCATAATTTTATTTTATCCATTCTATATAATTGCTCAATTAATTGGTGTATTGGATTTCCTGGACAAATCGGAAAGATGGGCTACATATTTTTTTGTGGTTGCGGTTAAGAAATAAAGTTAAGAAATCGCTTTGCTGGCATCTTTCATCGTTACAAACTTAACATCTTTATACTTTTTTGAAAAAACGATGAAGTTCTCCAAATCCTTTAATGCCCTAGTGTATTTTCCATCCTTCATTGTAGCTTCCGAGCTATGAGTTAAAACAACAAAGACGAATGGCTTTTCCGACCTGTCTGCTTTTCTATAATACTCAACAAATGCCTTGTTTAACAAGATTGAATTGACAGGGTCTGCTCTCATTGTTGCTCCAAAGAAATCAAATGTTGCTATTGGCATCTCAATTATTTTTGAATTATTGTGATTTGCTGCTTTGTAGTCAGTTGTGCTCAGCTTCCAAGGATAATGAGAGTTAACTTGGCTCCAGTCATACTTCATTGTATCATTTAAATGCCCTTTAATTCCTGGAGTTGCAGAGCTGTCAATCTTAAATCCGGATTTATCCAAAGCCTTAGCCCCATCCGAATCTAGTGCCCAGTTGCCCCACCTAAAGCTGATAAGATTCTTTTCTGCATTTTCTCCAAGATTTTCTTTGATTAGTTCTCTGGCTGCCTTGATTATTTTGAACTTATCTTCATAAGTGTAAAAGAAAGCGCTTGTTGCATTGAATTTTCTGAATAATTTTTTTTGCAAAGCTAAATCAGAGTCTGGATGCAGATGCAGCCCTAATTCATGCTTATTTCTTATTAGGGTTTTGAGTTCATTGTCTATTAATATTCTATCTTTTCCATGGGCAGAAAAACATTGAGTAGAAAGAAAAAAAGTCCCTTTTACTTTATGCTCATCAAAAACAGAAAGCAGATTCCTTATTCCGTAATAAAACCCCTCAAAAGCCTCTGGCTTTTCCCTCTGCCAGACCCTCCTTTCATTATTCAAAACGTAACCGGATTCTGTATCTAGCGTAATTGCTATAAGAAATGGATTGTTTTTTGGCTTTGGATTTCCTAAATTTTTAGCTTTAGCTCCGAATGATAAAAACTGCAGTAAGTTTTTTCCTAACTTTGCTGATAGAAGCCTATATACGACTAGTTTTAAATTAAGCATGATGTTCATTTTAGAGCCTTCCCATAGATTTTAATAAATTCTTTTCCCACTTTATCCCAGGAATAGTTCTTTTGTATAAATGCTGCAGCATTTTTCCCCATTGCTTCTGCTCTTTTCCTGTTTTTGAGTAAGCTTATAATTGCATCAGCCAATTGTTTTGAATCTTTCTGCTGGACCAAGATGCCATTAACGCCATTCTGTATTAAAGAAGGTATCCCGCCTACTTTAGTGCCAACAACTGCGCATCCGGAAGACATTGCCTCCATCAAAGCCAATCCTAAAGCCTCTGTCCCGGTTTTATTTGAAAGAGATGGCAGGATAAATATATCAGCATAATTATGGTATTTTACAATATCTGATGAAGGCAGAGAGCCCAAAAACCTAACATAGCCATTAATCTTATTTTCATTTATCTTTTTCTTTAATTCCGATTTAAATGGCCCTTCTCCTATTACCAAAAGTTTTGCGGTTGGCTCTTTCCTGATAACTTCCGGCAGCGCATCTATGAGATATTGCAATCCTTTCTGATCGCTTAATCTGCCTACAAAAAGCAATAATTTATTTTTTGAATACTTTGCAGGCTTTTTGATTTTTAGCTTCTTAAAAAAGTCAGAATTTGCCCCCATAGGTATTATTTTAACCTTTGATGAATATTCCGGAAACCTTCCGACAAGCTCGTCGCTTGTAGATTTAGTGTTGGCAGTTATAATGTCTGCATTCCTGACAACAAAATTTTGCAAGTTCTTGAATAAGCTATTTTTTAATGGAAATAAATCGCTGCCATGAATTGTTACAATCAAAGGAATTTTGAATATTTTCTTTAAGAAAACTCCAACAAAACCCTGAGGGAGCATCCAATGAGCATGAATCAAGCTTATTTTTTCCATTTTGATTAGTTTAGAGGCAGAAAAAAATTCAGTTTTAATCAATAACGGCATCTGCATTCTTGCGAGGAAGCTGCTTTTCATGTTAGGTATTATGCCGCCGCCATAGCATAATTTCTGCAAAGACTCCGGCTTGAAATACGCAAACCTCCTTACATCCAAATTTCCCATTTTTTCCTTCTTCAAGGCCCCTTTATGATGCGGAGCTAATATCATCATATCATACTTGGAAGATAGTTTTTCAGATAGGTCATAGACAAATCTAGGGCTGGTATCATTGTTCCATCTTGGAAAAGTTGATGATATTGCCAGAACTTTCCTTTTCATGAGTCAAAACTATCAGGTATGCCTATAAATACCTTTTCAAAAACCTTTTTAAATACTCCATCTTACCTTAGGCCATGCAAGCAGTGATATTATGCGGTGGCAAGGGCACCAGATTAAGCGAATACACAGAAGCGCTCCCAAAACCCCTAGTTCAAATAGGAAACAAGCCAATACTGCATCATTTAATGGATTTATATTCAAGCTTTGGCCACAAGGACTTCATTTTATTAATTGGGTACAAAGGAAATAGAATCAGGGAATATTTCAAAGACAACAAAAAATTTAATATTCAATTTGTTGATTCTGGAGAGGAAGCCAACAAAGCCCAAAGGCTAATAGATGCCAAAAAGCTCATAAAAGATGATACTTTCCTCATGTCATATGGTGATGACCTTACTGATGCAGACATAAATAATGTAATAGAATTTCACAAAAAGAGCAAAAAGGTCGTAACTTTAACAGCAGTCCCATTATTATCTCCTTTCGGCATTATAGAGATAAATGAGAATGAGGAAGTGACAAGCTTCAAAGAAAAGCCAAAGCTTAACCACTGGATGAATGGAGGCTTTTATGTCATGGATAAGAAAATATTTGATTACATCAAAAAAGGATATGACTTAGAAAAGGAAGCTTTCGAGGCTCTTGCAAAGGAAAAGCAGATTGCTGCTTTCATGCATGACGGCTTTTGGAAATCAATGAACACTTTAAAGGATGTCATTGAATTAAATGATATGTTCAGAGAAGGAAAAACACCATGGGCAAGGTAAGCTGGAAAAATTCAAAAGTTTTAGTGACTGGCGCAGATGGATTTATAGGAAGCCATGTCGCAAAAGCCTTGGTCGGCAAAGGCTCCGAAGTCATAACTATTGTCAGGGACATAAAGAAAAAAAGCAACATAGATGTTTTAGGATTAAAAAACAAAATAAATGTCATTCATGGAGATTTGATAAATTACGCAGATTGCGAGAGGGCAATAAACGAATACGATGTAGATTTTTGCTTCCATATTGCTGCCCAGGCAATTGTAGGCCCTGCAAATAGAAGCCCATTGTCTACCTTTGAATCCAACATCAAAGGAACATGGAACATTCTGGAAGCGGGCAGGCTTTCAAAGACAATGAAAGGCTTGATTATAGCTTCCTCCGATAAAGCATACGGCCAGCAGAAAAAGCTCCCTTATACGGAGAATTCTCCTTTAAACGGCTACTTCCCGTATGATGCTTCCAAGGCCTGCGCCGAAATGCTGGCAAAGAGCTATTTCATGACTTATAATCTGCCTTTAGCAATAACAAGGAATGCAAACACTTATGGCCCTGCTGACATGAATTTAAGCAGAATTATTCCTGATGTAATCACAAGGCTTCTGAAAAATGAAGACCCGGTAATAAGAAGCGACGGGACCCCGGAAAGGGATTACATGTACATTAAAGACGCTGTAAGTGCATACTTAGTTTTGGCAGAAAATCTTCATAGAAAGGATGTTTTAGGGCAAGCATTCAATTTTGGGACAGGAAAGCCAATCAGCGTCATTGCATTATACAAAAAGATAATAAGCCTCATGGGCAAGAAAGTCGAGCCAAAGATACTGGGCCAGGCAAAGAACGAGATAGACAGGCAATACTTGGATTCAACAAAAGCAAAGAAAGTTCTAGGTTGGGAAACGAAGTATACAATTGATGAAGGCTTAAAAGAAACCATTGGATGGTATAAAGGGCATTTTGGAAAATAGATATTTTTGATATAAAACCTAGGCGAGCGATGCCCCTGAGCGAAGCGAACGGGGTGCGGGAAATTAAAAAAAGCAAGCCTCGGACTAAAAATGCAGAGAATATTTAGATATTATACTTAATAATTTATCTAAAACCTAAAATGACCTCCTCTGCGGGCTGAAGCCACGCAGTATCCATTCAAGCTAAACCATGATGTTTAGCTTGGTTCAAAATATACGAAGCTGTATCGCTAAGCTGATTGTAACCGACGGTAACAGCAGTTCCGCCGCGGCTCCAGAGATTTCCGCGAGGATATCTCAGGCGGGCTTTCGGACGATTTTTGAAAAATCGATACGCTGAAGCGCCTTTCAAAAATTTGAAAGCGTCCTCGTCGAGCATGCCTTTTGGCAAGGTCACAAGCATGTGCACGTGGTCAGGCATTACAGAAATCAAATGGATTTTAATTTCATGCGTTGAAGCCGCCTTGCGGATGCAAGCTTCCGCAAGGTTTTTGTACTCGAACTTTGCAAACATTTGATAGCGGTACTTTGTTTGTATCGTTATGTGCCAAAAGTTGATGCCAACTTTGTGGTTGTAATGTTCCAATTCAATGTTTACATATTCCATTTTCGCTGCCTCCGCGCAGCGAAAAATTTTACAGCTCACGCTACTCAAATCGTGAAAAAATTTTGAGTGCGCGCGC
>CAYTDO010000069.1:0-8632 GCA_964436645.1 uncultured Methanosarcinales archaeon
CGACATTGGCTGTAAGAATGGTTCTTGTTTTTAAGCTTAAAAAACTCTTTACGTATTTCTTCTTTCTTCATTAAAACCACCAAAATTCAGCGAAGAAAGCTGAATTTTAATGGTGGTGACATATGTCACGAGATTACACAAGTTTAAATGCTAAGTTAATATTATAAACTGCACTTAACTGCTTCGTTATATGGCTCTAAACTTTATCGGTATTGGCTTAAACGATGAAAAAGATATCTCATTAAAAGGCCTTGAGATTGTAAAAAAAGCAGACTTTGTCTACCTTGAAAACTACACCTCAAAGCTAAACTGCAATCGTTCTTACTTGGAATCCTTGTATGGCAAAAAAATAATCTTATCTGGAAGAAATCTAGTTGAGCAGGAAGCAGAAAAAACAATCTTGCAGCAGGCAAAAAACCAGAATGTAGCTTTCCTTATTGTTGGGGATGTTTTCTCAGCTACAACCCATATGGACCTGTACTTGAGGGCAAAAGGCCTGGGAATCAAGACAAGAGTAATCCATAATGCCTCAGTATTTACTGCTGTAGGCATAACCGGGCTTCAATTATATAAGTTCGGAAAGACAGCAAGCATACCTTTCCATAACGAAAATGTGGAAGTTCCCTATGATGTTTTGCTTTTGAACCAAAAAAATAATCTGCATACCTTATTCCTTCTCGATCTTAAGGAAGACTCCAATAATAGCCTGACTGTCAATGATGCTATAAGATATTTGCTTAAAGTTGAGCTAAAAAGGGGCGATAGGATTTTTACCGACAACACTTTATGCATCGGTTGCGCTAAACTGGGAAGCCTTGATGAAATAATAAAAGCAGGCAAGGCAAAAGACCTCCTAAAGTTTAATTTTAAGGAAGGAATGCATTGCTTGGTAGTTCCTGCAAAACAGCTTCATTTCATGGAAGAAGATGCTTTGAAACTATACTACTAAAACACCACATCCAGATTCTTAAGATTTTAGAAATTGATAAAATAATTATGGAATATTCTTTGATTATGTTTAACTAATTAAGATAATTTTATAAATCAGTTTCCATGCCTTATAGCCACAGCCCCGTAGTCTAGCGGTCAAGGATAGTGCCCTTTGGAGGCAGCGAAAATCAGATATTTTCTGGTCTTTCAGCTGTTGCAGAAAGGCATTGACGGCAGTTCGAATCTGCCCGGGGCTATTTTCAATTTCCAATAAATTTATAAATCATACCAATAACCAGTATAGTATCGATAGATAAGCTGGTTAGGGAATAAAATCGCTTTGCTCGCTTAGCCTGGAGACAAAATGTTTCTATTTTTGGTCCAGTATACTATTGATTAAGAATATCGTAAATTAAAGCTACTAACTAAAATGTCACGAATGCATTCAGGCAAGCGGGGGAAAAGCGGATCTAAAAGGCCGACTAAAAGGGCTGTTCAGGTCTGGTTAATCTACAAGCCTAAAGAAGTTGAGCTTTTGATTGCAAAGTTTGCAAAGGAAGGCAAGAGTTCCTCTGAAATCGGGCT
Organism: uncultured Methanosarcinales archaeon; assembly: GCA_964436645.1. GTDB lineage: Archaea > Nanobdellota > Nanobdellia > Woesearchaeales > GW2011-AR4 > JACPJP01. The sequence continues at coordinate 1,516 of CAYTDO010000069.1, forward strand.
TATCTTAAGAGACACTTATGGCATTGCAGACGTAAGGACATTATGCAAGAAAAAAATTTCTGAAGTCCTAAAAGAAAAAGCATTGTCTCCTGAGCTTCCAGACGACCTAATGGCTTTGATCAGGAAATCAGTATCTATAAGGAAGCACATGGACCTTAACAAAAAAGATGAAACCGCAAAAAGAGGATTATTGCTTACAGAATCATTGATTAACAGGCTTACAAAATTCTACAAGAGAACCGGAAAGGTCGCTTCAGGATGGAAATATGATCCTGCAAGAGCTGGGTTCTATACTAAATAAGAATTTATTTTCTTTTATAGTTTAATCTAAAATATTCAACTCAACTAAGAATATAGCTATACGGCCCTCTTAACCACAAAATCAGCGAAATCCTCAAAGAATTTAGTCCCTTCTTCATTTAATCCTGCTTTCTTCAGATGCTTTTTCGCAGTGCTTGACATCTCATTGGCATAATTGATTGCATATTCTAAAGCCCCGGAGTTTTTTATTATTTCAATTGCCTTTGCAATGTCCTTGTCCTGTATCCAGTTGCTCTTCAACACGCCCATAAGGATTTTTTTATCTTCCTCATTGCATTTTTCCATGGCGTTTACAACAATCAAGGTCTTGTTGCCTTTCTTGATGTCAGCCCCTATCCCCCTACCTTTTTCCATCTCCTTGCTCATGTCCATAACATCATCCTGTATCTGGAAAGCAAGCGCAGCAGCATTCGCGTATTTGTCTAAAGCGTCCAGCTGCGCATCTTTTGCATTATTCAGCATTGCTCCAAACCTTAAAGAAGCGGAAAATAATGATCCAGTTTTGGCGCTTGCCACATCCAAATAATCTTTTTCTGTGACAATATCTTTTGCCGATATGAGCAGGTCAAGAATCTGCCCGTTGTTAGTTTTTATATAGGCATCATTGAACATCTCAATAGCCTCGTTTTTCAGGCCTTCTTTCAGTTTAGAGTTTTTTATGCATGAGCAAAAAAGTGAATTCAGGATATTTCCCTGCAATATGGCCATCGAAACCGAAAACCTTTTGGAATAGCTGCTGAACAAGTCGCCATAATAGCTTCGGTCATTGAAGCCTTCCTTGAATTTCTGCTCAAAAATCTTGTGCATTGTAGGCTTGTTCCTTCTTAATTTATCCTCATCCATTATATCATCATGTATCAAAGTCGAGCAGTGCACAAGCTCCGGGACAATAGACAAAGGGTAGATTCTTTCTTCTCCAGCGTCTTTTATGGACTTGTAGGCCATTATCATCCCTGCAGGCCTTAATCTTTTCCCCGGGCTTAAAGCAAATCCCTTCAATTGGCCATAGCTTTCCTTGAGAAAATCATCCTGAAGGCCCTCTATCCGTATATCAAAAAAACTGCCCAATTCCTTGTCAACAATTCCCTTATACTTTTCAATAGTTTCTAAAAATTCCATATAAATCGAAGTAGCCTTTTAACTTATTAATTAATCTTATTGTTTTGGATTCTTTATTTTATCAATTATTTTCCTTTATTTTTTCTATGGGTTTTTTATTGTTTTTTGATTATTGTGTTCTTTATTGTATTATTTTTTTTGGACATGTTTATTAGTTATTTTTTAGACGATTAAGAAATATAAATCCTAATTTGCAGTTATCTCCCTTATTCTCTCTGCAACCTCATTAATGGTTATGTCTGGAGTGGAAGCCCCTGCAGTTACTCCGATATGCCCTTTTCCCCTAAACCATTCCTTCCTCAATTGATCCGCTGACTGCAGGAAATAAGTTTCTACTCCAAATTCCTTGCTCTTCTCTGCCAACTCTTTCGAATTGCTGGAATTTTTCCCGCCAATTACTATCATTATGTCTGCTTTCCTTGCTATCTCCTCAGTGTCGGATTGCCTCTGCTTTGTCGGGTTGCATATAGTATCAACAAACACGAAAGGCTTTGACATATCTGCCAGGCTTAAATGCAGCAGCTCAAACTTATTTTTTGATAATTTATTTAAATTATCAATTAATTGTTTATATCCAGAAACCGACATTGTTGTTTGGGAGATTATAGCGACTTTATAAAAATTATTTTCCTCAATATAATCAGTAACTAAAAAAGCGTCTTCCGGCTCCTCAACAACAAAGGTATCCCTCCCTTGGATATGATAGCTTGTGCCTATGGATTCCGGATGGTCCTTTTTCCCGAAAATTATGACTTCATATCCGTTATTTTTCAATTTTATAGCGACATTATGCACTAACGTGACCAATGGGCAGGTGGCATCATTTAATTTATTGCCTTTAAGTATATTCTTTTCCCGCAATTTTTGATAGGTTGTTCCAGGCTCTCCATGCGCCCTTAAAACAGTGACTGCCTCATTTGGTATTTCCTCTATGCTTTCTGCAAAAATAATCCCTTTGCTCTGCAGGTCATCAATAACCCGTTCATTATGCACCAGCTGGCCATAGACATATGTCTTGCTATCTTTATTCTTGGAAGCAGTCTCTTCCGCTATTTCTATGGCTTTCTTTACCCCAAAGCAGAATCCGGCATGTTTAGCGACCATTATTTCCAATTTGAACACCAGTTTTGTTTATTGATATTCAAATTGGAAGCTACGAACGTTAGTGAGTATGTTTCCAATTTGAACACCTTTTTTGATTATGATGTCTTTAAGATTTTTTATTTTGAATTGTTTATTGAGTATTATTAATTGAATAAAACTATTATGCTTCGCAAATTTTACTGCTCGGCACTCGCTCTCTCAACAATACGCTCGCGCCTCGCCATCTATTGCCATAAAATTATTTTTTACCCCTGCCATGCCCTCCGGATTTATATGGGGTGTAGCTTCCTTTGGCTTTCTGCGATTTCTTTTCTTCCCCAAAAACTTCGTACTGGGAGCTTTCATCAAACCAGCAATTACCACAAACAACGCAATCAATTCCTATATATCTTATTATTTTGATATTATCTGTACCGCATTTCGGGCAATGTTTTTTTATGGGCATTATATTTATTTTATTGTTTTGAATATTTTTTAAATTATTGAGTTTGTTTATTATTAAATTTTTATTGAGTTTGTCTTATTGTAAATGTTTTATTGCTTAAACCAATCTTTCCCCGGTCTTTTTATTGACTATATGTATCACATTTACCGGGCATGAATCTGCAGCATCCTTGTTTTCGATAAAATTATTCCCTCCAATCTCAGTTTCCTGCCACCCGCTCTCAAGATTTTTTGCATTTTTTATATCACTCTTTCCATCCTCATTCATCTCCCAGAAATCAGGAGCTACCGCTTCGCAGGCCGCGCATCCAATGCAGTTGGGCCTGTCATGCTGCAGAACATACTTCTTCTCATTTTTTTCTTGCAATTGCTCTTGTTCCATTTTCTTTTAATTTGCTGCCTATATAGCGCTATTGCATGATATAAAAACCTTTTCATGAAAAAAATTAACCAAAAATTCCAATGCCTATTTCTTCCCAATCAATTTCAAGAATTCTTCCCTTGTTTTCCTGTTCTTCCTAAAAGCCCCCAAAACAGAGCTTGTTACTGTCATGCTGTCCTCTTTCTCAACTCCCCTCATCACCATGCACATATGGCTGGCTTCCATTACAACTGCAACTCCCTTTGGCTTTAAGACCGAATTGATAGCATCCGCTATCTGCGCTGTTATCCTCTCCTGCAATTGAAGCCTTCTTGAATACATGTTGACAATCCTAGGCAGCTTGCTTATCCCGATGACTTTTCCATTCGGAATATAGCCGATATGGCATTTGCCGAAAAAAGGCAGCAGATGATGCTCGCAGAGGCTGTAAAACCTTATATCTCTTACAATTACCATATTATTGCTTTTTTCAGAATAAACGGCGCCATTTACAACATCCTTGAGCTTTTGCTTATACCCGCTTGTAAGAAAGTTAAATCCCTCAGCAGCCCTTTCAGGCGTTTTTTTAAGGCCTTCTCTACCGGGATCTTCCCCTGCTTTCTCCAATAGCTTTTTGAATGCCCTTTCCATTTTATATTTTTATTTTTCCTATTATCTGATTGTATTTTATGCTTTTTTTTAAGTATTTAATCTTTTTTTTAGTTAATGGGTTAATTATCTCCGGTTCAATATCTAATAATGGAATAAGCATGAAATCCCTTTCAAACAGCCCATGATGGGGTATCCTAATCTCATTTTTATTAATAATTTTGTCTCCATACAGAATCAAATCCAGATCTATTGTCCTGGGGCCATTTTTTACCCTTCTTTCCCTTCCAAGCTTTTTCTCTATTCCTTGTAATTTTTTCAATAATTGGAGTGGGGTCATTGTTGTCCGTATTTTAACTGCAAGATTGATAAAATTGCTTTGATTTTCATATCCATAGGGTCGTGTCTCATATATTGGCGATATTGCAATTACCCCAAACTCAGATTTCAGCATATCGAGGCATTTCTTTATGTTTTCTTCAGGCCCTATATTTGACCCAATGCTGATATAAGCCTCAGCCATTTTGACCCCTTGCTATTTCAACAGCGGCATATTTTCCTTCCTTTATGGCTTTGGGTTTCTTAATCAAGACTTTAACATTATTTACTTTTTTATCTTTCAAAATCATCTTTGCAATATCCTCTGCCATGGTCTCTAATAATAAGTATTTTTTATTAACCACTAATTTTTTAATATTTTTAACAGCTGAAGAATAGTTTATTGTATCTCCTATATTGGAGCTTTTTGCGGCTTTTTTTGTATTTGTATAAATCCCTACTGTAACAAAAATCTTCTGATTTTTCTTCCTCTCCTTTTTTCTTATTCCAGCTATGCAGTCAATCTCAAGGTCATTTATTATTATTTTATCCTTATTTTTTTGTTTTAAACAGTATTGCACCAATTCTTTTGTCGGATTATTTAATTTTAATTTTAGCGCATTTTCCGCTGTAATCCATTTGTAGCTTTCCGCCTCGTAATTTAATTTAACCTTCTCATTTTTAGCCCTGCAGGCAAAATTTGAAGATACATAATGTGCTTTCTTGAAGAAATCTTTCGGAATTATAATCTCCTGGTTTAATAGGAACTTGATGCCATAAACATCCAGGTTTGTCTCTTCTTTTATTTCTCTCCTGAGCGCAGAAATTATGCTCTCGCCAAAGTGCACTTTTCCGGCAGGAATGCCATATTTGCCCTTCCATTTATTGCTTCTAAGAAAAAGAATCTGGTTTTTCCTGTTGAAAATCAAGGCGCCTGCCGTGATTAAGGGGCATTTTTCCTCAATTCTTTTTGATTTTTCTTTCAATGCTATTTTTTTATTGGCTTCCATTCTTTTCTCTTTTATTTTTATAGTTTAGAATTAAATATGGGGGCAATTATTGCCTAATGCCAAAATAATCTTATCCCTGTAAAAACCATTGCAATATTGTGCTCGTCAGCAGCCTTGATTACCTCTTCATCCTTGACAGACCCGCCAGTTTGTATTATAGCTGTTATTCCTGCTTTAGCCGCTTCATCTATTCCGTCCCTGAAAGGAAAGAAAGCATCAGATGACATTATTGCTCCCTCTCCCCTGTCTTTGGCTTTTGAAGCTGCTATCTTTACCGCATCAACCCTGGACGTCTGCCCGGCCCCAATCCCTATCGTAGTGTTATTTTTTGCAAAAACTATCGAGTTTGACTTGATATGCCTGCCTAGTTTAAAAGCAAAAAGCATATCCCTTATTTCATCCTTGGTCGGTTTTCTCTTAGTTACGACTTTGAGGTCTTTTTCAGAAAGCTTTATGTAGCCTCTTGTCTGCGCCAGCAAGCCGCCGGTGACTTTAGTCATCATGTGGCCCGGGCATGGCTTTGTTATGGAGCCGGTTTCCATCAGCCTTATATTTGTTTTTTGCTTTAATATTTCCAGGGCATACTTTTCAAACTTCGGGCATATTATGACCTCTATGAACTTCCCTTTCATTGCTTCAGCTGTTTTTTTGTCGCAATTCCTGTTTAAGGCAACTATGGAGCCGAATGCGGATAAAGGGTCTGCATCAAGCGCGGCCTTGTAAGCCTCGCAGATTGTTTTTCTTGCAGCAACCCCGCATGGATTGTTGTGCTTTATTATGGCGGCTGTTGGCTCATCAAATGCCTTTATCAGCTCAAACCCATTTTCCATGTCCAGTATGTTATTGTATGATAATTCTTTCCCATGCAGCTGCTTTGCATTGGTTATGCAGCATTCCCCCACAAACGGGTCTTCATAGAAAGCCGCTTCCTGATGCGGGTTCTCCCCATACCTTAAAGCCTGTTTTTTCCTGAAGGCTAAATTAAGAATCTCCGGAAATTCTTCTTTTCCGAATTTATCATTGAAATACTGGTTAATGATGGCGTCGTATCTTGCAGTGTGGGCGAAAGCCTTTAACGCAAGATTTTGCTTTAATTCATTGTTTATTTTTTTATTTTTCAATAAGCTTGATATATTCTGGTAATCAGCAGGATCAACAATTATCAGCACATCCTCAAAATTCTTTGCAGCAGCCCTTACCAATGAAGGCCCGCCAATGTCGATATTTTCAATGACATCCTTAAAACTTGCTTTCTTTGCAACCGCCTCCTCAAAAGGATAAAGGTTGACAACGACTATGCCTATTGGCTCGATGTTATTTTTTATCAATTCAGCCATGTGATTTTTATTTTTTCTTACCGCTAATATTCCTGCAAATATTTTTGGATGCAGGCTTTTAACCCTCCCATCCATCATCTCTGGGCTTTTGGTAAAATCGGCAATCTGAGTTACTGCTATCTTATTGTCCTTGAGCAGCTTTGCAGTGCCGCCAGTAGAGAGTATTCTCACGCCAAGTCTGGTCAATTCCCTGGCAAAATCAACAATTCCTTCTTTGTTTGATACTGATATTAATGCGGTTTTCATTTCTCTAGGCAAGGATACCACGCACATTGTGCGTGAAGGAATTGCCTTGCTCCTCCGTTAGTTTTTTCTACCATTTTGTTTTTAAATTGTGTGCGCAACGAAATTTCGCGCGCGCACTCAAAATTTTTTCACGATTTGAGTAGCGTGAGCTGTAAAATTTTTCGCTGCGCGGAGGCAGCGAAAATGGAATATGTAAACATTGAATTGGAACATTACAACCACAAAGTTGGCATCAACTTTTGGCACAT
>CAYTDO010000070.1:0-9575 GCA_964436645.1 uncultured Methanosarcinales archaeon
ATGTGCCAAAAGTTGATGCCAACTTTGTGGTTGTAATGTTCCAATTCAATGTTTACATATTCCATTTTCGCTGCCTCCGCGCAGCGAAAAATTTTACAGCTCACGCTACTCAAATCGTGAAAAAATTTTGAGTGCGCGCGCCAAATTTCGTTGCGCACTCAATTTAAAATCAAAATGGTAGAAAAAACTTACGGAGGAGCAAGGCAATTCCTTCACGCACAATGTGCGTGGTATCCTTGCCTAGAGAAATGAAAATTCTCGTAGTAATGAAGCGTTTTGGTGCCAACAAGGACATGGTCCTGGACAATTTTGGCAGGCAAATCAGGCTTTTCGAGCCTTTGGCAAAAAAACATAAGATAGATTTCTTCTGCCCGGATTATACAAAAAAAGAATCAAAAGAAATAACAAGGAACAAAATTAGATACATCATAAGACCTGCTTCATTATTAAAATATATTAGTTCATTTAATTCATTAAAAAATTTAATTAAAAAGGAAAAATATGATGTCATTGTCGCAACTACCGATCCTATAATAGGGATTATCTGCTATAAGATATCAAAAAAATACAATATCCCTTTAGTCTATGACTTGCAGGATAATTTTGAATCCTACAGCGCTTATAAGCTTCCTTTTGTCAGAAATATGGACAGAAAAGTCCTGAAAGAGGCTGACATTGTCATGCCAGTAAGTGAAACATTAAAAGAGCACATTTCAAAAATAAGGAAAAAGCCAATTTACATCATTAATAACGGTATTGAATTGGGTTTATTCAAATCCGTAAATAAAAAAGAAGCAAGAAAAAAATTAAATCTGCCTTTGAATTCAAAAATAATTGTTTTTATTGGCCATGTGGAAAAATTAAAAGGAGGATTATTGCTTCTTGATGCATTCAGGATTGTAAGGAAAAAGATTCCTGACTGCTATTTGCTAATAAGCGGAAAAGTGGAGCATGGCATCAATCTAAACCAAGACAATATAATTTTTAGGGAGTTTCCAAAAAGATATCAGGTTGTTCTGGGCATCAATGCCGGAGATGTTGCAGTCCTCCCAAACCCGGTAAACAATTTCACAAAATACTGCTTCCCATACAAATTAGTTGAATATATGGCATGCAAAGTACCGATTGTTGCAACAGATATAGGGGATGTTTCTTTAGTTTTAAAAAAATATCCGGGATCATTATGCAGGCCGAATGATGCCCAAGATTTAGCTGAAAAGTTGATTATACAGCTAAAAAAGGATGGAAAGGTAAATTACGGCAATGAGGTGAAAGGCAGGGAATGGAAGAAGCTTGCCAATAAAGTAGATAATGTGATTTCCCAATTAAGGTAGTTTTCTGATTTATTACTAGTGCCAAAAATAATGAATAAAAAGCTATAATTATAGAAACATTTATATAGGCATATTATTCACTTATTTACTATAAACATTCACTTTTAACCATGAAAAACAAAGCAAGGATATTGGAATTCCTGTACAAGAACGGAGGGAACCGCTATAATGTGAACCAGATTGCAAGACTGGTAGGGATAAGCATAGGAAGTGCATTTAAGATACTCAAAAGGCTTGAAAAAGAGGATTATGTCAATGCCAAGAAAAAAGACAATGAGATATTATACGAATTAAAGAGTAATGATAAGGTAAGGAATGAATACTCTAAAATAGAGCAGGAAAAGGGCAGCGAAAGCAGAAAAAAGGCAAAGATACTATGCTCTCTTACCGCCAATATAAATTCCGGGTACATAAGAAAGCTTATTTCCAAAGGCATGGATGCTGCAAAGTTAGACTTTTCATACGGAGAAAATGAAGTTCTTAAAGCAATAAACATCATAAGGTCAGCTTCTGAAGAAATCCCGATAATTCTGGAGCTGCCAAAGAGCTTTGAAGACACTAAAAAATGGATAAAATTTGCAATGAAGAATGACTTGGATTTCATATGCGCCTCCTTTGCAAGAAATGCAGAAGATGTAAGGAAAATAAATAATTATCTTGGATACAGCGATATGAATCAGATAATAGGAAGCAGGATAAAAGTGATAGTAAAGATAGAGAAAGGCGCCCTGAAAAATTACCGTGAAATTGTGCAGGAAGCATATGGAATAATGATTGACAGAGACAGCTTATTGGCAGACAAGTACGAGATGCTGCCTGTTTTCCAGAGGGCCATAATTGATGAATGCAGAAAAAATGGGAAGCCGGCTATAATTGCGACCGAGCTTCTCGAGTCAATGAATAATTCTCCCACACCTAAAAATTCAGAAGTTTCTGACCTTGCAAATGCCGTTCTTGATGGAGCTTCATGCCTTACATTATCAAAAAATATCATTGAAGGAAAATTTGCAGCAGAAGCCTTGGAGACGATGGAGCGAGTTATAAAAAATGTTGAAAATGAGAACATTGAAGTCAAAAATGAAAGGCTGGAAAATGCTGTCGGAGAGCTGGCTTTTGGAATTGGCAGCGGATTAAAGGTGGATGCTGTCCTGGCAATAACTTCAGGGGGCTATTCTGCAAGGAGTGTATCAAGCAAAAGATTAAAATGCAAGATTATCGCAGCCACATCCTCCAAAAAAGTGTTCAGGCAGCTTAACATATTATGGGGTGTAGAGCCTCTTTTCATGGGCGCTGATTTGGAGGACATTTCAAATGAGGAAAAGAAAGAAGCAATACTAAAAGCATTGAAGAAAGGATTCATCAAAAAATCAGACCAGATTGCTATCATCGCTTCGGTCTTCCATTCGAAATCCAAGAGGTCAAATTTATTTGAAATCCACAAGGTAAATGAATTTTTGGAGTATGTAGGGAATAAAAATAAAGAGACTAATAAAATCGCGGGGTAATTTAAAATGACAAGATATCATGAAGCAGCATTGGTAGATAGTGTAGATGACATCCAATTTAAAGTGTATAGCAGCACCCACCCCGAGGGGTTTATTATAGCAAAGCCAAAGTATGTTCCAAATGAAATAATGAATCTTGTTGGATTAAAAAAAAGATTCTTATTCAGCAGGTGCGTTTACCGCTTTAATCTTTTCAACAACAAAGAAATAGTTGATAAAAATCTTGAAGAGATAAGAAATAAATTCCCATACTATATCTATGAATGCAAGAAGCACAAGAACTGGTTCCTGGGAGTTCCTGAAAACAAGGTAAAGAAATTCTACGACACAAGAAAAGGCCTCCAGGAGTTATTAAAAGTCCCGGTAGAAGATTTGGATCCTTACCTGAAAGCAACAAGAAAGATGGTTGATATTCTCGGTGAAGCAGGAATTCCAGCAGAAAATATAGGCATAAGCCATTCAACTTTATTGGGAAATTACACTCCCGGAAAATCCGACATAGATATTTTAATTTTTGGAATGAAACAGGGATGGAAGGCAATCAAGCACTTAGAAAAAAGCAAAAATCCATCTTTGAGATGGAAAGCAAAAGAAGACTGGGCAAGATACTACAAAGACCGGGTTGTGTCCAAAGTTTACACGGAAAAAGAATATGTGGCAAATATGGTAAGAAAGAAAGATGATGGATTCATAGAAGGAAATGTTTTTTCCCTATTCTGCATCGAAGACGAAAAAGAATCGTGGTATGATTGGAATGCAGAGCACGAGCCGTTAGGCACAATAAAGATACGGGCAAAAGTCAAGGACGCATATTATTCAATTGTAAGGCCTGGCTTTTATGAATTGGAAGACAGCAAAATCCTGGAAGGGCATAAAGAAGTCCCGATAAAAAGAATTGTAACTTGGGCAAGGCCCTTTAGTTTGCAGGCAAAAGAAAACGAGAATATTGAGGCATGCGGCCTTTTGGAAAAAGTCAAATCCAAGGATAAGGAATTCTACCAATTAGTCATAGGATACTTCGACACATATACTACCAACAGAGGTGAAAAAGAGTACCTAAAGGCCCTCATAGAATAAAATGCATTTCTTTGAATCTTCAATAATAACAACAAAGGATGGGCTGCATTGCCAGGTTTATGGTAATCAGCATCCCGGCAATAAGATTTTAGTAAAGCCGAAATATATTCCAACAGATAAAATCTCCAGCGATTCCCTCCCATACAGGTTCATCTCCGGAAGAAAAGTTAACCGGCTTAATCTATGGATAGAGAATCAGGATAAATTAAAACAATATATCGAAGATTTCAAGAAAGCGTATCCGGATTATATGTTCAAAAGCCCTTTGCATGACAAGAGCCCATTATTTTTCGTAGTTCCAAGAGAAAAGATTGAAAGGGCATACTCACCAAGCGCAGGGCTTTATGACTTAATGAGCATCCCCGTTAAAGACCTGGATGACCACTTAAGAACTGTAGTTGAGCTTGTATCATTCCTCCTGAAAAGCAATTTGGAATTGAAAGACTTTGGCATCACATATTCAACTTTGATGGGGCATTATTCTTCTTATAGGTCTGACATAAACATAGTTGTCTATGGAAAAAGGAAATTCTGGGAGCTGATGAAATTCCTTGAAACTGGAACTCACAAAGACTTAAGATGGAAAAAATATGAAGAATGGGAGGAGTTCTATAAAAAAAGAAATAGGCACATAGTGCATAATAAAGATATATACATCCAGAACATGCACAGAAAAAGGTCTGAAGGCTTTTTCAAAAACACCTTATTTGTCATATTCGCTGTAGAAAAAGAGGATGAAGCCTGGTTTAAATGGGGTGAGGAAAAATACAAAACAGTTGGAACGGCTAAATTTGAAGCCACAATAAATGAAGATGAAAGCTCAGTCGTGAGGCCTGGGTGCTACATAGTTTCAGATTCGGGGTTTATTTCAGGAGATAGCTCGTGCAAAAACTTAGGCATAAGCAAAGTAGCTTTTTATTCGAGGGACTACTCCATGCTTGCCTACAAGGGCGAGAAAATTGAATTTAATGGAATTGTGGAAGAAGTAAAAACAAAACAAGGAGAAAAGTACCATAGAGTAGTTATTGGCTATTTTGATTCTTATCTGGATGAAAGAAGGGATAATGAGTATATAAAAGTGATTGAGGGCTAAACATGGTTGATAATGTAATTCAAAATAAAGAAATTGAAAAACTTGTTAATGAGGGCGCAAGCTCAAAAAAAGACTGCAATCTATGCAAAGAATCCAGCATGGAAGTTGGTAAAAATACTGGCTACGGAATTATAATCTGCAAGATTGGAGATAAGAAAAATGGATGGTTCGCAGCCTTATCCCCTAAAACCGGCAGCAATCCTGAATTTGATTTTACAATACAATTGATGCCCTTTTTGCACCTAACTCACTTTTCACAAATCCCATCTTACAAAGGCATGGCAGAGAATTACGGCATTGCTTTCTCAAAGATATGCAAGGCCATGACAGCAATAATGATGCAGAATCAGCCTCTAAAAGCGATAGCTGATGACAAAACCTTATCGGCCCCAATAGCAACATACGGAAAATCTACTACATGGAAGGAAAAAAAAGAGCATTTGCACCTTAAAATCTTCCCTTTCAGGGGCAATATAGGCCAGCCATATACAGTAGACAGCTCTTACGGGAAAAAAGAAATTTTCAAGGGCAAAGATGGAAAAGAATTCGTAAAAATGGAGCCTGTAAAAAAATTGATTATTGCAGAAAAAAGATTCAATCAATTGGCCAAAAAAATGATTTTACTATTGCAAAAATAAAATGGCTATAAAACTTATCTCCTCGGATCCTAATGGAACTTTGGTGCATCAGCATACGATGAGTTATATGATAAGAGTATATAAAAACAAAAATGCAGATTTGAAGCATATGATGCCTTGCCTAAAATGATAGACCTGCAAAACCATACAGTCGCATCTGACGGGGAATTGACTCCAGAGCAATTAGTAGATTTAGCCATGGAAAAAAAACTTACTGCAATAGCAATAACTGATCATGATTCCTTGGATTCGGTTGAAAAAGCAATTAAATATTCAAAAAACAAAAATATAGAAGTTGTGCCTGGAATAGAATTGAGCTGTGACGATCCTTTATTTAATTACGATAAGATTGATGTCCTTGGATTGCTTATAGGCTATAAAAATAAGACATTGATAAATTTGATAGGCCGCATCAGCAATAAAAGAGAAGAAAACAAAAAGCGGATAATCGAAAAATTAAAAGAAAAAGGCTATGATATTGAGTATGAAGACGTCAAAAAAACAGTGAAAGGCACTTTTGGAAGGCCTCACATTGCTAAATATCTCCTTAAAAAATATCCGAATGAATTTTCCTCGGTAAAAGATGTTTTCCATAAACTATTAGACAAGGGAAAAAGCTGCTTCATCCAGACTTATGACCGGGTTTCAATAAAAGATGCTATAAAAATCATAAAAGACGCAAAAGGAGTCGCAATATTAGCCCATCCTGGAGTCTATCCCAAAGATCATTCCGTAAAATTAATCGACTATTTTATAGATAGCGGGGGGGATGGGTTCGAAACATATTACCCCTACCATATAATCTGCCCGGAATTAAAAATAAATCAAAAAGGAAATGAAGAAATGATAAACTTTTACAAAAAAATAGCCAAAGCAAAAAAAGCCTTGGAAAGCGGAGGCAATGACCATCACGGAAATTACCGTGCAACAATAGGAGAAGTAAAAATCCCGGAAAAAGTCTTGGAGAATTTAAAAAACCGGATTCCTGCATCATAATGGTTGAATAAAACCGAGTCGGAGCGATATGTAAGAAGAGCGACGACTCGGACTAAAATTGCAAAGCAGAATCAATTAAAATAAAATTATAAAAGAATAAAATATTAAAATAAAAATGAAAGAAACTTACACCATCTGGTTCACCGGCCTCCACGGCTCTGGGAAATCCACAATAGCCGGAAGGCTGATAAAAATACTGAAAGAAAAAAACATTCCATGCGAGCTTCTTGATGGAGATGAATTAAGAAAAACCATATCTGCTGGCTTAGGATATTCTCTGGAAGAAAGAAACGAGCACATGAGAAGAGTAGCTGATTTATGCAAAACAATCTCAGAGAAAGGCGTTATTGCAGTTGCATCTGTCGCCTCTCCAACTGAAAAATCAAGAGAGTATGCAAGAAAAACACTGAAAAAGATGATTTTAGTCTACGTGAAATGCCCCTTGGAAGTATGCGCTGAAAGGGATGTAAAGGGCCATTATAAAAAGGCAAAAAGCAACGAAGAGGGCTTTGAGCATTTCATGAAAGTCTCCTCGAATTTTGAAGAGCCAAAAAACCCAGATATCATCCTTAATACAGATAAAGAAACCATAGAGCAATCCATTGATAAACTAATAAAAAAACTAAAAGAAAATAAAATAATTTAATTTTCTATGGCAGCAATAACACTGAGCAACCTTGAATTGACGAGATTTTTTTTCGCAATAGTATTGCTTCTGGTTTTCGCCCACAGTTTTGGCTATTTATTCCAGAAATTCAAGCTTCCTAGGGCAATTGGGGAAATTTTTGCCGGTTTGGTTCTTGGACCTAGCTTTCTCGGGTATTTTTTCCCTAAATCCTATTCGTGGATATTTGCCGCTTTTGAATCAGAAGGAAAATTATTGTCATTGATATACTGGCTGGGCCTTATTCTGCTGATGTTCATTTCCGGATTCGAAATACAAAAATCAGTAAGCAAAGACGACAAAAAAACGATTCTTGCACTGATGATTGGGGGAACTCTGCTACCATTCACAATAGGATTTATTGCGCCAAAGTTCTATGACTTCTCCCCTTACCTAGGTATAGAGAATAATATGCTTGCCCTTACGATAGTGATTGCAATTGCAGTGGCAGTGACTTCAATTCCAGTAATTTCAAGGATTTTCATGGATCTTAATATAATTAATACTCAGTTTGCAAAGATAATAATAGCTACAGCAACAATCCAGGATATGATTCTATACATTGCCCTGGCAATAGCAACAGGCCTTGTAGGAAAAGAATCAGTATCTGCTATAAGCATAGCCTCAACAATAGCTGTAACTCTAGTCTTTTTTGGAGTGGCATTATTTGTCATGCCAAGGCTCATAAAATTTGGGAATAACATAAGAGCAAACCTCTTGATTAAATCCTCTGTATCGGGCTATGCCCTGCTCATATGCTTTTTTTTCGCGGCAATAGCAAGCATACTGAATGTGAATGTTGTTTTTGGCGCATTTCTGGCCGGAATAATACTTGGATCGATGAAAGACGATCGTTTCCAGAATGTAAAGAGCAGCATAAAGGATATGTCGCTTGCATTCTTCATCCCAGTCTATTTCGCGATAGTAGGGCTTAAGATTGATTTAATACATCATTTCGATTTCATTTTTTTCCTTGGCTTCCTAATTTTCAGCGCAGTATTGGAGATATCTGGCGCAATGCTTGCCGCAAGAATAATAAAAAAAGATTGGCTGTCAAGCCTCAATATAGGCATTGCCATGAGCACAAGAGGCGGCCCGGGAATTGTCTTGGCCACAGTTGCATTTGAGATGGGCATAATCAATGAAATATTCTTTTCATCCTTAGTCATGATTGCTATAGTAACGTCTTTATTTGCCGGGTGGTGGTTTAAGTCCATCTTATCAAAAGGATTAAAACTATTAAATTAAAGCATATATTTCAATTGATCAAAATGAAACTCATAGATCTTCAATGCCATACGAATGCTTCTGACGGGAAACTCACTCCAACAGAGCTGGTAAATTTAGCGACAAATAAAAGATTAAATGCGATAGCAATAACAGATCATGACTCTATAAGCGGGATAGATGAGGCATTAAGGGCTGCAAAAGGAAAAAATATTGAAATAGTCCCCGGAGTTGAGATAAGTTGTGATGATCCTGGATTTGTTGACACTCATATTCTCGGTTTATTCATCAATAATAAAAATAAAACCCTGTTGAATTTATTAAAAAAGGCCCAGAAATACAGGGAAGGGCAAAAAACTGCAATAATAAAAAAATTTCAGAGATTGGGATTTAAAATAAGCTATCAGGAAGTGAAAAACATAGCAAAAGGCGAGATCGGCAGGCCCCACATTGCAAAAATAATACTAAAGAATAACCCTAACAAAGTATCTTCATTTGACGAGGTTTTTGACAGATATCTCGGAGTTGGGAAGAAAGCATATATTGAAAGAAAGCAGAAAATAAGCATAAAAGAAGCGGCAAAGGCAATCCATGCTGCAAAAGGCCTTGCGTTCGCAGCCCATCCAGGAGTATATGGGCATTTTAATCAATTAGATTTTATAAATTATTTTTTGAAAAATGGCGGAGACGGCATTGAAACAATATATGACTATTCAAGCTCAAGGGACAGGGCATCAAAATATCAAAGCGCAAAAATAATTAATAAATTCAGAAAATTGGTGAAAAAATATAATATATTGGAGACTGG
Organism: uncultured Methanosarcinales archaeon; assembly: GCA_964436645.1. GTDB lineage: Archaea > Nanobdellota > Nanobdellia > Woesearchaeales > GW2011-AR4 > JACPJP01. The sequence continues at coordinate 9,343 of CAYTDO010000070.1, forward strand.
TGGCTCTGACTTCCACGGCAAGGAAGGGCAGGAGCTCGGAAGATTGAAAGTTCCTTATTCCGTATTAAAAAATCTAAAAGGGGCTAAAAATAAAGTAAAATAATTCTAGTTGAGCGCCTATCCACCAGTCAACAGACTGGATGGCATTACGGCGCTCAATATTTATTTAATAAGACGACAAAATAGTCTGGTTTGTTGAAGAGTATTTCTGCCTGTCCAAGTATCTGTTATAA
>CAYTDO010000071.1:0-8614 GCA_964436645.1 uncultured Methanosarcinales archaeon
TGGACAAACACCTGGAAGTGAGCCATGTGCAGGACAACAAGTAGGAACAGCAGATAGACGTGAAAATGTTTTCACAACTGGAAGATGTGACGGTATTACTCCTTGTCAATATTCTTGTAGTAGGTGCATATTGGCAATAAGCTTAATGCAATAATGATTATGATAAATGGCACTGTAAACTTTGTTTTTTCAACTCCAACCGATGCAAGAATAAGGAATGCTGGGATAATATATATCATCTGCTTGAGCTGGAAGATGGTTATAGCAGGATGTATCCAGGATAATACTAATGCCAATATTACTGGAGTAAAGAACATGAACAGCAGGAATATAGTTGATTCTTTTTTGTAGAGGGATTTTTTTATGCCGATAAGGAAAAATCCAAATAATATCAGTGCTGTCAAAATGACTGATAAAAGCAAGACCCATTCATTTAAAGAAAAATTAAAAGTTGAGTTGTATATCTTTTGCCGCGTCTCAACGCTAGGATAAAGCCATGAAGATAATTGAGTTCCAAACTGCGCAATCTGGACTATGCCCGGCTTGCCATACAAGTTTGTTGTTTTTGTCTCGCTGAATATTGCCCTTCCGATTATAGGCAAGTATAGCAGCGCTATTATAAGGAAGGCTACAATAATCTTTTTTCGCACAAGATGCTCTTTAGTGTAATCCTTATACAATATGTATAGCGCATACAGGCCTTCAAACGCTATGAATAAGAGCCAGGGGAAATGGGAGTAGATGATGAAAGCGTTCACAATAAGAAGGCCGACAAAATATCTTATCTTATCTTCTTTGATGGCTTTCAGAAGGAATATAACTGAAAGAATGCTTAGGAATAAAAGGTAGCTGTACTGCCGGGTTTCCTGGCTGTACCACAACAAAGTTAGATTAATTGAGGATAGAAAAGTGGATATCAATGCTATCCTTTCATCAAAAAGATATTTTGCAAGATAAAACACAGCAATCAAGGCCAACGAGCCTAAAAGAGCCGAGAAAGAACGCAGGGCAAATTCGCTCATGCCAAAAACATTTCTCCAGCCGCTCAAAAGAACATAATATATCGGAAGATCTTCATCGTAGGAATATTCTCCTTGTAAATAATATTCCGGCAATATCTGGCCTTTTTCCTTTACATTATTTATTATCTCTATCGCGCTGTGTTTCTTTATTGTCATTACTGTCGTGCCTTCATCAAGCCAGAAGCTCTCGCTGCCTAAATTGTAAAATCGAAGAAATACTCCCACGAGCAAGATTAATGCCAGCAATGAAAAGGTTTTTTTGTTCATAGCAAGTCCTATTTTTTAGTAATATTTAGTATATGGCTTTTATTTATAAAATTAATCAATGATTTATCTTCCAAACCTTAACTTTATGACCTCTTTCCAGCATAGGTAGCCATCCCTTAGGAATCGGATGAAATTCTTCTCAGTTTTTGAAACCCCCGCCTTCCTATCTGGCGATATGTAGCCTACTTCTTTTATCTTAAAACCGTTTTTTACAGAATCGTATGTAAATCTTATGCAATATTCTGCAAAACCAGTCTGCATCAATTTTACTTTTGAGAAAACTTCCTTTTTGACAGCATAAAATCCGGAGGTAAGGTCCCTCACCTTCAATCCAAGTATGATTCTTGCGGGAAGATTGACTGCAAGGCTTGCAAGGACTCTGATGAACGATCTGGTGTCTTTTCCCTGGTCAACATATCTGGATGCACAGACAATATCATACTCTCCAAGATAGCTTAGCATTTTTGGAATGTATTCAGGAGGATGTGAAAGGTCGCAGTCAAGCCAGACAACGATGTTGCCTTTTGATTCCTGTATGCCTCTCCAAATTGCAGATGGAAGGCCGCGTTCATCCTTTCGGACAACAAGCCTGAGGTTTTTTACTTTTTTTTGCAGTTCTTTTACAATCTCCTCAGTACCATCGCTACTGTTGTCATCCACAACAATTATCTCATGTAAATTCTCAGCAGCATACTTTAAAATTTGGCCTATTATCTGTCCTATGTTACCTTTTTCATTGTATGTCGGAAGAATAACAGAAACTTTTTTATTTTCCATATTATCCAAGGTACTCCCAGTTTTCCGTTATTATATAAGAATTAAGCTGGCCTTCTGCTGCTAGCTTTGGAAACACGTTCTTGTCCAAAGTCCCTTTTTTTGGCAGATATGAGAAAATTGACGGCTCGAATATGTAAATGCCGGCATTCGTGAATTGGTTTTGGGTCTTATTGTAGGATACTATCTTGTTTCCCTCTACAACTATGTTATCGGGAATTGTATTTTTTCTTCCAAGCGTTACGCCAATGGTTGCAACAGGGTTGCTCTGCATGTGTTGCTTTACCATCTCCTCAACATCAAAATCAAATTTTATATTGATGAACATGACAAAAAATCTGTTGTGTATAAGGCCGGAAGCGAGCTTCAATGCTCCTGCAGTCCCAAGAAGCTCTTTTTCATTTATGACTGAAATATTTACTTTTAATCCTGAGAGCTTTTCTTTGGCGCTTTCAAAGTCTTTATCCCCAATGATGTAAATGTTTTTTAATCCAAATTTCAAAAGTCTCTTTATATTTTCCTCAATGGCCTTGGGGTCTATTGTAACATCAGAGCCGCCAAGAATGACAAGCTCATTTATGGAGATATTCTTGAAGTATTCCCTGACTACGAATTCAAATGCCTTGGATCTTTTATTGAGAGATTTATTATCAACCAAAGCATCTACTCTTGAAAGAAGCTCACTATCAATGGATATCGATATTTTTTCCTGCATAGTGTTTTGATGTTTCAGCTATTTTAAAAATCTTGTTGTTAAATGCACTTATTTTCCCACCAAAAACCGCTATATTTATAAATAACTTATACCTAATTATCCAAAAAGTAGGAAAAAAGTAGGAAATTACTATGGGAATAGAAACTCAGTGCAGATTATGCAAAAGCAAGGAATTGGAGCTTTTTTTAGACCTAGGCTTTAATCCGCCGTCAGACAGCTTTTTGACAAAAGAACAGATGGATGAGCCGGAGACTTACTTTCCATTAAAAGTATGTTTATGCAGGAAATGCGGCCATATGCAGCTTAATTATACTGTTCCTGGAGATGTCTTGTACTGCAGGAATTATCCTTATGATAACTCTACCTCTGAATCCTTTAGGAGGCATTTTATGGATATGAGCAGGCATATCTGCAATAAATTCGGCTTTAAAAAAGGATTAGCTGTTGATATAGGGAGCAATGTAGGAGTTTTATTGTCAGGCTTTAAGGAGATGGGGATGACCGTCTTAGGGATTGATCCAGCTTCCAATCTCGCAGAAAAAGCTAATAAAAGAGGCGTGGAGACTATTCCCAAGTTTTTTAATTCCCAATTGGCTAGGGAGCTTGCTGGCAAGAGGGGCAAAGCATCTGTCATAACTGCTACAAATGTATTTGCCCATATTCCGAACATAGACGATTTTGTTGATGGGATAAAAATATTTCTTGATGACCGCGGAGTCTTTGTTTTTGAGGTCCCCTATGCTTTGACGCTCGTAGAAAATATGCTTTACGACACTATTTACCATGAGCATTTGGGATATATATCCGTTAAGCCCATGATTCCATTTTTTAAGAAGTTTGGGATGGAGATATTTGACATTGAGATGGTTAATACTCATGGAGGCTCTTTGAGGGTTTTTGTCGGCGGGGCTGGAAAACATGGAATCTCTTCAGTAATTGCTGATTATGCTAAAAAAGAAGAAAATGCAAAGCTGCACACTATGGAAAGGCTAAAGAAATTTGCAGACGATGTTAAGAAACACAGGCAGGAATTGATGGCTTTGCTTCTTGATCTAAAGAAGAAAGGCAAGAAAATTGTAGGAGTAGGAGCGCCTGCTAAAGGAAATACGTTGCTTAACTACTGCAAAATCGACAAGGATATTCTGGATTATTTGACTGAGAGGGCAGAGACGAAGATAGGGCTTTATACTCCGGGAACGCATATCCCCATCCATCATGATGATAGGCTTAAAGATGATGATGTTGATTATGCTTTGTTATTGTCGTGGAACCTTGCTACCGAAATAATGAAGAATCTGGATTGGTTTACCAGGAAAGGCGGGAAGTTTATAATTCCGATGCCTCATCCGAAAATAGTTTGAAAAGGCGTAAAATATTAGAAAAATAACCAATAACATAAAATCAAAAAAAATAAAAAATCTAAATAAAACCAAATCCCAAAAATAAACTTAACAAAACATGAAAATAATCAAAACAAAAATCAATCCTGCGTTTGAGGATGAAAGAGGGACTATATATGATCTTCTGGATAAGGAAGATATACGCCATATAGGGATGATTACTTCTAGAAAGGGCTCGGTGAGGGGAAATCATTATCATAAGTATGCTCGGCAGATAACCTACATTCTTTCCGGTAAGATGGAACTTACTCTTAAAGATATGAATGATAAAAATGCAAAGCTCCAGAAGATGATACTGGGGGAAGGAGATGTTGTCGATATTCCGGCTATGATAGCGCACTCATTAGAAGCTCTAGAGGAAACAACTTTTTTGATATTTACTGATAAACAAAGGGCAGATGGCGGATACGAGGATGACACTTACAGGGTGGAGATGCAATGAAAAAAATGATACCTGTCTTTGAGCCGGTAATGACCGGGAATGAGAGAAAGTATGTATTAGACTGCATGGACTCTAATTGGATTTCTGCATTTGGGAAGTATAATGAGAAGTTCGAGCAGGGATTTGCAAAATACTGCGATGCCAAGCATGGCATTGGAGTAACAAGCGGAACTGCTGCTTTGCATATTGCGGTTGCAGCCCTTGATCTAAAACAAGGGGACGAAGTTATAGTCTCTGATTTCACAATGATAGCGCCTGCGCTGGCTGTCGCATATCAGGGAGCTAAACCTGTTTTTGTTGATGCCGAGCCAAAGTCATGGACAATTGATGTCAATAAGATTGAAGAAAAAATAACTAAGAGAACTAAAGCAATTTTGCCAGTGCATATCTATGGCCATCCTTGTGATATGGGTCCCATTATGGAAATAGCTGAGAAGCATAACTTATTTGTTATTGAAGATGCTGCCGAGGCTCATGGAGCTTTGTATAAGGGCAAGAAAATAGGCAGCTTTGGGCATATCAACGCTTTCAGTTTCTATTCTAATAAGGTCATAACAACCGGAGAAGGCGGCATGACTGTTACTGATGATGATAAATTAGCGCAAAGATCAAGGGATTTGAGGAATTTCTGCTTTGATAAGGAAAGAAGATTCATCCATAGTGAAATTGGTTTCAAATATTCATTATCAAATCTCTTGGCTGCCATAGGCCTTGCGCAGCTTGAAAGAATTGAAGAGATAATAAAACAGAAAAGAGAACTTGCAAGACTTTATAATAAAAGGCTGGGTGAAATAGAAGGTATAACTTTGCCTTATGAATCCAAGGATGTAAGAAATGTATACTGGATGTATGGGATACTTTTGGATAAGAAGTTTGGCGTTTCCAGGGATAAATTAAAGGAAGAATTATTTAAGATGGGAGTTGATACAAGGTTTTTCTTTACTGGGATGCACAAGCAGGCTCCTTTCAAGGCTTCTGCTTCCGGTTCATATCCTGTAAGCGAAAATTTGGAGAAGAATGGATTATATCTGCCGTCTGCTGTCAGCTTGACTGAGGAGCAGATCGGTTATGTTTGTGAATGTATTGGGGAGATAAAAAAAGCAAAATAATTTAGCATCACTCGGTAAACGCCATATGCAATTTCTCAGCGACTTTCTCAATTGAAAAGTTCTCAACAATCTTTTTCCTTCCATTCTTTCCTATCCTTTCTGCTAGGTTTTTGTCTTCAATCAAATCAATGATCTTCTCTGCCATGTCATCTACATCGAGCTTTTTGGATATAAGGCCATAGTTTTCGTCTGGAATGACAAATTTATAACCGCCGCATTCCATGACAACAACAGGGACTTCGCAGGCCAATGCCTCGTTGACAGCTGGAGTTATCTCCTGGTAATTTGCAAGAACAAAAACATCTGACTTATTATAGATTTCAGCCAGCTCTTCATGGTCTTTTGCCCCTAGGAACTTTACGTTTTTACTTATGCCCAGCTCTTTTGCAAGATTTTTTAGATTATTTTCGTAATATCCTTTCCCAACAATCCATAATTCAGTATCCTTATGGCTGCTGTCAATTATTTTCTTTAAGGCTTGGATGATTAAATGATGGCCTTTTATCTTGTATAAACCACCGACAGATAACAAGATGGCCTTCTCTGATTTTTCAACTTTCATCGGCTTGAAGCACTCGGTATCTGTGGCATGGCCGGTAATGACGCTTTTCTTTTTATCTTCAATCAGACCAAGCTTAAGGCACCTTTCTTCTGCTTCTGGATTTGTAAAAATTGTAAATTTAGAGTAATCGTAGGCTTTTTTCACGAAAGGATTGACGAAAAACTTAGTCAGGAACTTATACAGGAAAAATCCGTCCACGGTCTGGGAGGTCCTTAAGATGAACTTTTTATTGTATTTTTTGGCGGCTTTATATGACTGGTAAGCGTAAGCATAGAATTCAGGATTATTTGCATTTATGACGTCAAATTCCCTTAGTTTTTCTCCTAATTTTGGATAATAATATCTTGGTATGCCTAATAAAAACAATATTTTTTCTAAAAAAGTCTTGTAATCAATGCCTTTTATCTTCTCAATTTTGAATCCTTCCAGCTTGACATCATTTTTTTCATCTGTAAATAAAGTGACTTCTACGCATTTATTTTTTATAAGATATTGGTAGGTTTTTATGAAATTGTTCAGGGAAGAATGCAGGTCAAAATGAGTCGGCATCACTATTGCTACTTTCAGTTTTTTCATTAACTCATTGAATAGGAAACTATTTAAATATATTTGGGTTGCTTTGGAGAATGAAAATTGTAACAATTGTAGGGACAAGGCCTAACTTCATGAAGGCTGCCCCTTTGATAGCCGAATTCAAAAAATATAAAGAAGTCAATCACGTTCTTATACATACAGGACAGCACTACGACAAGGAGATGAGCCAGCTCTTTTTTGATGATCTCAGGATGCCAAAGCCGGATGAATACCTCAATGCCTCAAGTTCTGAATCAAAGGATCTTAAGATTTTTCTCAAAACAGAAATCAAGAAAGCGCTTAAAAGGCATAATCCGGATTGCGTTATTGTCGTAGGAGATGTCAATTCAACAGTAGCTGGAGCAGAATCTGCGCATGAACTTGGAATAAAAGTTGCGCATGTGGAATCCGGGTTGAGGAGCTTTGACATGGGCATGCCTGAAGAAGCCAACAGGATACAGACGGATAAAATCAGTGATTTTCTTTTTACAACTGAAAAAAGCGGCAATGTAAACTTGCAGAAGGAAGGCATTGCAAGGGATAAGGTCTTTTTTGCAGGGAATGTGATGATTGACAGCTTATTGCACCATAAGAAAAAATCATCTGCATCAAGGATATTGCAAAAACTTAATATCAAAAAAAATGAGTATTGCGTCTTGACCTTGCATAGGCCTAGCAATGTCGATACCAAAGAAGGATTGGAAAATATTTTCTCTATTTTAGAACAAATACAATCCAATATCAAGATTATTTTCCCGATACATCCAAGGACTAGGAAAAACATTGAAAATTATAATTTAGAGAGTAAGCTTAGGGGCATGAAGAATGTCATTGTGACAGAGCCTTTGGGCTATCTTGATTTTTTATGGCTGATGTCAAATAGCAAGCTGGTATTGACAGATTCTGGCGGCATACAGGAGGAAACGACTGTTTTGGGGGTTCCATGCATAACTTTGAGAGAAAATACTGAAAGGCCAGTTACCGTTGAGCAAGGAACTAATTTATTGGTTAGCACTAATAGGGATAAAGTCATTAAAAAAGCAATAGGAGTCATTGAAAATAAAATCAAAATCAATGCAAAAATACCTGAATTGTGGGATGGGAAGGCTGCAGAGAGAATTGTTAAAATATTAGTCGAGAAATTTGAATGAAATATGCTTATGCCCTTCCAACGCCATGATATAAAATTCCCAGGCTTTTTATCTTCTCTTTATCAAGGCAATTTCTTCCGTCAATGATTATTTTGATATTGTTATCTTTCAATTTATTCAAATCCATCTCCTTGAATTCATTGTGGGATGTTGCCAAAATAAGGTAATCTGATTTTTTTAATAATTCGTCAAGATTCCCAACATTGGATCCCTTTTTTACGTGTGGGTCGAATATAATCACTTCTGCTCCTTTCTCCTTTAACATATGTATAACTTCAAATGAAGGGCTTTCCCTTACATCATCCACATTTGCCTTATAAGCCAATCCCAAAACTCCAACTTTTGTGCCGCTTAAGTTTTTATTAAGCTTTTTCAGCTCATTTTCCAGCAATGAGACCGTATATTCTGGCATGCTTTCATTTATCTTTCTTGCAAGAATCAAGAAATCATGATTAAAGCCTATCTGCTTTGCCTTTGATATAAGATAGTATGGATCAACAGCAATGCAATGGCCACCAACTCCAACTCCAGGATAATGCGGCAAAAATGAGAAAGGCTTTGTAGATGCTCCTTTGATGACTTCAGTCACATCAATTCCT
>CAYTDO010000072.1:0-7646 GCA_964436645.1 uncultured Methanosarcinales archaeon
AGAATCTATGTCAACTCCAGTACCAACTCTTGAATCAACACTAAAAGGTACATCGACTCCTATACCGGAAAATGAAAGAACTTATGCGACTGATATTAATCACGGTTCGGATGATTTTTATATTACAAATTATGCTAGGGGTAAAGGCTGGAAAATAAAAAGAATAAATGCAGAACCTTTAACAAGCGAATATTTGCGGCTAGAAGGCATATCAGTATTACATGTTAAAAGTATTAAATCACCATATACGGAAGGAGAGATCAAAGAAATTAAAGAATTTGTTGAGCAAGGGGGGGGTCTTTTGCTGCAAGCAGGCAACCCCGAATGTGATGAATATTCGAGAGAGATTACCAGAGAATTTGGAGTCAGAATCTCAAATGATTATTTTAATAAAGACCTGGTAATTCCTGTGTCATCTAATCACCCGCTTATGAAAGACGTCGATAGCCTTTTTTTAAATGGAGAAGCAGGGTGCCGATATGATGGACCACCTACATATCTTAGGGTTAATCCGCATGCATTTCTTATTTTAAGTACAGGTGATCATCCATTGATGGCCGCAGCAGAATATGGCAAGGGTAGGGTTGTAGTATACCCCCCTTCTTTAGATTTAAAACGAGCCGACAACTCCACTTTCGTTCGTAATGCCCTTTATTGGCTTCAACAGGAGAATCTACCTAACAAGTAATGTATATTTGTTATGAAATTATTTATGAGCCTAATTTTTGCGTATAGGTTTTAATAACAGTTTACCAATTTTATATCTATTATTATCCTATTCTTGAAAATATATGTTGCAAAAGCACTGGACATTCCAAAACCTAAAAATAATGGGCTTATAAGCCCTATAAAGCCATAATTCTAAAAAATCCTCCACTGGACATTCGCGGACGAGCTATTTAAACAAAACCATACCTTAGATGTACGTTGCACAAAAACAAATGTGCAAGACCTCATCCCCGGAGCAATTGCTCATGACTAAGGGGATTTGAAACAAAACGCGAAAGCAAGAGGTGGCAAAAATGCCAACCATAAAAACAGAGTATGTACCTGGAAACCTACCAGAAAGAAAATTTTCAACTGGAGCTTTAGTTGCAACAGTATGGGAAAACCAAGGTAAAAGCAAGGAAGGAGATGACGTAAGTTATAAGACCGTTTCCTTGCAAAGAAGATATAAGGATGAAAAGGGTGAGTGGCAGTCTGCAAATAGCTTTAGGCTGAATGACATCCCAAAAGCTTCTTTAGTTCTGCAGAAAGCTTACGAGTACTTAGTTCTCAAGGAGCAGATACAAAACTAAAAATAAATTATTTTTTATTTTTTTAAAAGATAAAAACTAATAGAAAAAAAATAACAGCAAAATACAACAAAATTTAAAAGGTGATAAAGATGAAACAAGTTTTAATGGAGCCGGAATTTTTTGAAAACAGTGAAAATGGCATTAGTGAGCCAAAATATGAAAGAGTAAAAAAGTCCAAGGATGAAAAAATCTCAAAAGAGAAATCATTGGAGGACCTTCCTGGAGTAGGGCCTGCCACTGCTGAAAAATTAGAGGCAGTTGGCTATAGCGATCTTATGTCCGTTGCCGTCGCAACCCCGGGAGAGATTGTAGACGCAACAGGAATGACTGGAGCAGCTGCAAAGAAAGTCATTGCAATGGCCAGGGCATCATTGGAGATGGGCTTTGAGTCAGGCGAGGAAGTGCTGAGAAAGAGGGGCCTTGTAACAAAAATTTCTACAGGCAGCAAGGCAGTCGACACATTAGTCGGTGGAGGCTTTGAATCCGCTGCAATAACAGAATGCTTTGGAGAATTCGGCTCAGGAAAAACTCAGATTGGCCATGCTTTGGCTGTAAACTGCCAGAAGCAATATCCGGGCTCAACAGTAGTCTACATAGATACTGAAAATACTTTCAGGCCGGAAAGGATAGAACAGCTTGCAAAAGGTGCTGGTCTAGAGCCTGCAGAAGTCCTGAAACACATCAAGGTAGCAAAAGCGTTTAACACCGATCATCAAACTTTGCTTGCCGAGAAAGTGGAAGACCTTATCAAGAAGCAAGGCTTGGATGTCAAGCTAGTTATAGTTGATTCTCTTACCGCGCACTTCAGGGCAGAGTTTATCGGAAGAGGAACGCTGGCTGACAGGCAGCAGAGAATCAACAGGCACATGAGGGACTTGTCTAAGCTTGCCCAAATGCATAACCTGACCGTATATGTAACCAACCAGGTCATGTCAAGGCCAGATATGTTCTTCGGCGATCCTACTCAGGCTATTGGCGGTCATATTGTAGGGCATGCATCCACTTTCCGTCTTTACCTGAGGAAAGGAAAAAAAGGAAGCAGGGTAGCCAAGCTTATCGACAGCCCAAATCTTCCTGAAGGGGAAGCAAGCTTTTACGTTGAAACGAGCGGCCTAAAGGATATTTGATTGCACTTTAATTTTTCTTTTTCTTATTTTTTATATTATTTATTATATAATAGATTAATGGATATCTAAAAATTTAAAACTTTATTAATAAAAAGCTTTTTAAGGTCATAATATTCTATCCGGCCAATGTTAAGGATGTTTTTTAGGGGCCCGTTCCTAACCAATAGCTACAGGATTTTTGTCCGGAAAGTTCATGGCATAGAAAATCTGCCAAAAAATACCGGATTTATAGTAGCAGCGAATCATTCCAGTTATCTTGATGTAATCACGATGAGCACAGTTCTATCAACAAAAAACTACAATATAAGATACTTGGCAAAACCAGAATTATTCAATAATTGGCTTTTTAAAAGGCTGCAAAAAGTTTATGAAGGAATACCTATAGACAGAAAGTTAAAAGGAAAAGAAGCCCTTAAACTGGCTATATCTGCATTGAACGAGGGGCATGTTGTAGGCATTTATCCTGAGGGAACAAGAAGCCTTGATGGAAAGCTCCAAAAAGGAAAGACGGGAGTAGCCAGATTGGCATTATGGGCAAAAGTGCCGGTAGTCCCTATCGGCATAACTGGGGCATTTGATCTGATGCCAAAAGGGCAGATAATCCCAAAATTTAGGAAAAATATCATAATAAACATAGGAAAACCAATATATTTTAACAGGTATTATAACAAAAGGGTCACAAAAAAGCTTTTACGGGCTGTAACCGATAAGATCATGAACAAAATCGCAGGTTTATCCTTGCAGGAATATGTATACTAAAAAAATTAAAAAATTCGCCCCGATAGCAACCAGATTAATCCCTGCTATCTCTGGCATATGGATTGGCAAGGTTACTGGTTTGGAAAACCTGCCTAAAAATAAAGCGTTCATTATAGCTCCTAATCACTCCAGCTACATAGAACATTTTTTAATAGGCAGCATTGTAGTGCCATATATCAACAGAAATCTTTTTTTCATTGCCAAGAAGGAGCATTTTGAAGGGCTTTCACAAAAATACTGGCATAGATTATGGTCAAAATATATAACATATATCCCTATTGATAGGGATAAAGGCGAAGAAGCCCTTAAATTAGCGCGTTCATATCTTAAGAGGAGGGCCGTTATAGTGGTTTATCCGGAAGGTACAAGAACATTGACTGGAAAGCTCCAAAAAGGAAAGACGGGAGTAGCCAGATTGGCATTATGGGCAAAAGTGCCAGTCGTTCCATTAGGAATAACAGGAACATTTAAAATACTGCCAAAAGGCAAAAAATTACCAAGATTAAAAAAAGCTAATTTGAATTTCGGCAAGCCGATGGCATTTGATAAATATTATAACAAGCAGATAACAAAGCAAATGTTAAGAAGAGTAACCAACCAAGTAATGAAAGAAATTGCCAGATTGTCTGAGCAAAAATATGAATTTTAAGCAGATGGAAAAAGTAACTATCATCGGAGCAGGCAGCTGGGGAACAGCTCTAGCAGCGCTTCTTGGAGAAAAAGGATACGACGTTTCTTTATGGTGTAGGAGGGAAGCGCTTGCCAAGGAGATTAATGCTGTAAGAGAGAACAAGCAATATTTAAGCGGCATAAAAATACCAACAAGAGTAACAGCAACACACTTAGAAAAGGAAGCCGCAGAAAAAAGCAGTCTAATGGTTTTTGCCGTTCCATCAGCATTCTTAAGAAACATTGCAAATTCATTTTCCAGCTTAATGCCAAAAGGGGCTTTGGTAATGCACGTAACCAAAGGGATGGAAGAGAACACCGGGAAAACAATGTCCCAGGTTCTTAAGGAAGAGCTCGGAAAAAATACTAAAATTGCAGTCATGTCCGGTCCCAATCATGCAGGGGAAGTGGCATTAAAGCTGCCCACAGCGACAGTCATAGCATCTGAAAATGAGGATGCAAGGAATATTATTTGCAGGATTTTTGCGGCGCCTTGCTTCAAGCCTTACCCTCATGACGATGTTATAGGGGTTGAGGTGTGCGGCACATTGAAGAATATAACTGCAATTGCTATTGGAATTTGTGACGGGCTGAATCTAGGAGATAATGCCAAGGGAAGCATTCTGACTTTGGGATTAGCCGAAATGGGAGCTATAGGGAAAAAGTTTGGAGCTAAAAGGGCAACCTTCTATGGATTGGCTGGTGTAGGTGACCTGGTCGCTACATGCTTTAGCAAACACAGTAGGAATCATTTTTTTGGATATATGCTTGCCAAGGGCAAAACTCCTGAGCAGATACATAAAGAGATGCACGGCATGGTTGCAGAGGGCTTTAAAAATACAAAAGTAATATACAATATGTGCATTAAAAGTAAAATAAATGCGCCGTTGATTGCCCAAACTTACAAAGTGTTATATGGTGGAGTGGACTTGAAAAAGGCTATTGCGCAGCTTTTGGATTTAGTCTAAATGAAAGGCAATAGGTTCTTCAGGAAGAAAGGCAAAATTGGATGCTTGCTAGTCCATGGCCTTACATCATGCGCAGAGGAAATGGAAGGAATAGCTTCGTATTTGCACTCAAAAGGATTTTCTGTTTTGGGGACTTTGTTAAAGGGGCATAATACTTCCATTGAAGACCTGGCTTCTACAAATTGGCGCGATTGGTATTCTGCAGTTGAACATGATTTTGATTTTTTAAGAAAAAGATGCAGCAAAGTTTATGTGATTGGCTTGTCCATCGGCGCAGCCCTTTCAATGCATTTGGCTGCAAATAAGAAAATTAACGGGCTTGTCCTTTTAGCCCCTGCAATATTTTATATAAATCCTTTGGCCAAGTTTACTCCATTCTTGAAATATTTCAAGAAATACAAAACAAAAGATTATAGCCGGCACTATCCTGGCAGAAAAGAGGCTTTTTTTGACATTGTAGATGAAAAGGCAGCCTTAGGAAGAATAGCCTACAAGAAAGTCCCTCTCGCCTCTTTGGCATCAGCGATGAATCTTATAAAAATTGTCAAAAAAGAGATTAGAAGAATAAAATGCCCCACCCTGGTGATTCATTCTTTATCTGACCATACAATAAAGCCCAAAAGCGCCCAATATATTTTTGATAATTTAAAATCATGCCAAGAAGATAAAAAAATAATATACATAAAAAAATCAGGCCACGTTATAAGTGTAGATTATGACAAAGGTATTATATGTTCAGAAATAAATAATTTCATAAGGAAATACAATAAAAATAAATCGGCGGAACAATAACAAATAGTGAAACTCAATAAATCAAAGGAAAAAATATTATAATCAAACACAAAATATAAAAGAAAAAATAATTAAAAATAAAGAAAAACTTATTCCTCAGTAAAGTCCTCAAGCTTCTCCTTGAAATCCTCATCTTTCTTTATTATTCCTTTGGCTTTTAGGTATTCTTTTGCCAAAATCCAGAAAAACAATCCAAGGCTCTTCTTGCCTTTATTGTTGCACGGAACTACCAGGTCTATATTGTTTGTCTGGTTGTTTGTATCGCATAAAGCAATTACCGGGGCTCCCGCTTTTATTGCATCTAGGACTGCATTCTTATCAGGGCCAGCATCCACGGCCAGCAACACTTTTATTTCAATGTAGCTCTCGAGAGCCGGATTTGTTAGTATCCCAGGGGGATATCTCCCCGCAAATACCTTTACACCGGTAATGCTTCCGAATTTATTTATAGGCTTCCAGGCGCTTTCTCTCCTTCCAACAATCATAATATCCTCTGGATTATATTGCGCTAAAAATCTTGCAGCTACTCCTAGCCTCTCATCTATCTTCTGGAGATTTAATACTGACAGCCCATCCGGTCTTGTCTTGTAGATGAACTTCTCCATATACCTTGTCTTGAATTTTGTCCCTATGTGTATTCCAGACTTTAAATACTCATCTGTTGCCACTAAAAATTTTTCATCCGCCATAACTTCACCTTCAAATAATGCTAGTTCAGAATATGAACTGCAATTTTTATTACCTCATGCAGTATTATGCAAACCTTTAGTTCGCAAGTTGGTAATTTAGTTAGAAAGTGGGTTTTTATTTAAAAAGGTTGCTAAATGCCGGTTTTAAAACCATTAATCTTAAAATACCCATTTTCCTTATCCATTATAATGAGGCTTTTTATCGCTATTGAACTTCCGGAAGAGATAAAGGAACACTTAGCGCAGACACAGGCAAAAATCAAAGAAAACCTATCGAAGGAAGACAAGTTTAGATTTGTTTCAAAAGATCAGATACACCTTACATTGAAATTCCTTGGGGAAGTGCAGCCAGATAAACTTGAAAATATAAAAGAGCTGCTTGGGAAAGTAAGCTTTAATCCATTCTCATCTAATTTAAGCGAACTAGGTGTCTTCCCCAACGAAAGCCAAATTAGAGTTGTATGGGCAGGATTATCTCCAGAAGAGAAAATAATATTGCTGCAAAAGGAAATAGACGGCAAACTGAAAAAATTATTCCCAAAAGAGAAAGACTTCAAGCCGCATTTGACCTTAGCAAGGGTAAACTCCATTCAAGACAATAAATCTTTCATCAATAACTTAAAAACTATAAAAATTGAAAATAAAACAATACCTAT
Source organism: uncultured Methanosarcinales archaeon (assembly GCA_964436645.1). Lineage (GTDB taxonomy): Archaea > Nanobdellota > Nanobdellia > Woesearchaeales > GW2011-AR4 > JACPJP01. The sequence continues at coordinate 6,959 of CAYTDO010000072.1, forward strand.
CGATAGCTTTAAGCTTGTCAAAAGTACTTTAACTGCGAACGGTTCAATCTATGAAGAATTGCAGAGCTTTGGCTATGCTAATTAAATAAAAAGTAAAACAAAGAATTAAGCTTTGAATTTACTGTTCTTGGTTTTCTTCGCCAAAATCTTCAGTATCTTCCGATGCTTCCTCAGTGGTTTCCTCAGAGCTTTCTGAAGATTCCTCATAGGGTGCTTCGCTTCCTTCTGTACTTGGTTTCTCTGAAGCCTGGCCTTCTCCAACAACTTCTGCAAAGCCTACTTTTCTAAGGACTTTCGTCACTTTTATCTTAACCTGCTGGCCTTGCTGGGTGTTAGGGACAAACAGAACAAAGCCGTCTTTCTTGGCTATGCCGTCTCCTTTCTCGCCTACAGCCTCTATTTTTACATCTAATTCATCTCCGATTTTAACCGGAGGGTCATTTTGCCTAAAATTTCTACCTTCCATATTTAATTACCTCACTAAATTTTATTTCCCTAAAGCTTTTACTCTAAGAAAACTAGTAACGGGTAGGGTATAAGGGTATTTAAATCTATGCGTTTTAGCGGCTTTGTGTAATCTCGTGACATATGTCACCACCATTAAAATTCAGCTTTCTTCGCTGAATTTTGGTGGTTTTAATGAAGAAAGAAGAAATACGTAAAGAGTTTTTTAAGCTTAAAAACAAGA
>CAYTDO010000073.1:0-10417 GCA_964436645.1 uncultured Methanosarcinales archaeon
GCAGACTATTTGTTTCGATATGGCTTGCCTGCTGTTAAAGGCATAATTAATGAAAGGACATGGCCTGGAATGGTTGAGATGGCAAAAGCCGCAGGTAGGTATGCGGGCTATTTGTTTGCAGTTGGTTTGCCTGCTGTTAAGGACTTAATTAACGAAAGGACATTGCCAATGATCGTTAAAGATTTTATTGAGATGGAAAAAGCCGCAGGTCCTAATGCATCGGGTTTGTTTCACTATGGTTTGCCTGCCACTAAACACCTAATAAAATCCGAGGGAGATTGGCAAATTATTGTAAAATTTATAGTATCAATCGCTCCAAGCACGCAAAAAATCAACTTATTTGGGAATATGAGTAAAATACCCCCAAGTGTAATAAGGGCTTTCTCAGATTTTATATTGCTAATAATGGACAAACAACCAAGCCGTATGTTGAATATCATTGAGTATGTAAGAGCATTAAACTATCTTAATGTTTCCATCAAGTATGAAATCCTGCAATTTGCTAAGACTGCGGGGGCATTCCGCCTTAATCCAAGAGAGTATCCTTCAGAAAGAATAAAGCAAAATATACACAACACCTATGTTTTTCTCGCCCAGCAGACAATGAAGAAAAACATTGAAAAAAAGCTAAGCGAATTGGATAGTGATATTAAGAAATTATCAAATCAAAATGCTAAAATACGGCAAGCAACAATTGATAAGATTAGCATAATTATAGCCCCTTTAATTGTGGAATACCTTGAGCATGTCACCACCAACAAATTTGAAGAGGCATGGAATTTGTTTGCAGGAATCGGCATAAATAAAGACATTGAAAAAAAGTATTTTAATGACTTGCTGTTTGCATTGCTGGTTGCGAAGCAAAATAATAGTGATGAGGCAAAGCTGTTCTTGCAGCAAATCGGCTTAGGTAATTTTTATCCTGAAAAAATCCTTCCAAAGTGCTTTCCCTATGACCAGCAAAAAAGCTTAGAGTTTATAGCGGTTATGGAAAGCAAAGGAGTTAATATGAAACCATGGCTTTATGGCTTTGAAAGAGTGCTGCCTGTCCAAAGCAAAGGGCAGGCAGAGCATCAGGCAGAGCTTATTGAGCAAAACATAAGCGAAGCCCTGCTGCTTTTTAGGGAATTAGGCATCCAGGCAACAAAAGAAAATATGTTGGAAGCTTTTGAACAAATAAAAGGTCATCCAAATAAAGCTGTTGTGCAGGATATAAAACTGCATCTCCAAACAATAAGATCTTTTGAAGGCAGCATTAGTGCTATTAAAGGCGTTGCTGCGGCAAAAGTTTATATTGAGCTTAACCCATTAAAGGTGCTTCAGATGGGGGAAAAAGTTTCCGGCAGCTGCCTTGCATTGAATGGCGGCCATGCTGATACCACTATCACCAACGCTATTGACATTAACAAAAGAGTTGTGTGGGCAGAGCACAATGGCCAAATATTAGGAAGGGTTTTATTGGCCATGAATGATGATGGGGAAATTCTTCAATATCGAACATATTATGCTTTTACCGGAATAGACCTTCAAAATACTTTCAACGCTTTTGTTAAAGAGCTGGCTGAAGCATGCCGCACAAAAACATCTACAAAAGAGAATGTCTCGCTTATTTTAGCGTCTGATTGGTATGCTGGGAGTGTGCCTGAATGATTTTTATCGGTAATTAAGATTAGCCCTGGCATTTTTAAATTTTACAGCTTAAAGCTTTCTATGGCTAAATTTTGTTTGAATAATGCCAAAATCTGCAAAAATCCAAAAAAATTATATAAAATTACTGCTAAATCCATAAAATGATTAGGGAAAAATCAGCAGGCGCAATACTATTCATCAAAGAAAAAGAGCCAATATACCTTTTGCTGCACTATGAATCCGGGCATTGGGACTTTCCAAAGGGCCATGTTGAGGCAGGAGAGACAGACCTGGATGCAGTCAAAAGGGAAGTAAAAGAAGAGGCTGGAATAATCAACATAGAGATTGTCCAGAATTTTAAAGAGCACATCCATTATTTCTATAAGATGAACAATGAGCTTATGAGCAAAGACGTCGTTTTTTATCTTGCAAAAACCAAAACAAAAGATGTAAAGCTTTCCTTTGAGCACATAGGCTTTGCATGGGTTTCCTACGAAAAGGCAATGGAAAAATTAACTTACAAGAATGCCAAGGATATACTAAAAAAGGCGCATGAATTTCTCAAGGCCAACAAGAGTTTGGATGATTTCTAGGGTTAATAAGTATAAATATGGGCTTTGTCCCAAGAGAAGGTTAGCATCAATTTGCGGAGGTCTATCCAGCAAAACATTAAAGCTGACAAGGGGACGCCCCATCTGGGGATGTCAGCTCTTTCAGAAACACATCTGTGACCGAAGCCGATGCTAACCCGAGCGAAGCGAGTCTTGGGACAAAGCCACAAAAATATAAAAAATATTATAAATGGAATAGCTTAGGATAGGTATATGAAAAACCACGAAGTAGCAGAGCTGTTAAAAAACACCGCGCAGCTTCTGGAAATAAAAGGGGAATTAGTTTTCAAGATAAGGGCTTATGAAAAAGCAGCTTTAGCCATTGAAATCCTTGGCCAGGACATAGAAGAAGCCTGGAAGCAAGGCAAGCTCATGGAAATCCCTGGAGTCGGGGAAGCATTGACAAAAAAGATAGGGGAATTTCTTGAAACCGGCAAATTGGAGTATTATGAAAAATTGAAGAAAGAAGTTCCGGTAAACATAGAAGAGCTTGGAAGAGTCCCGGGATTGGGCCCAAAAACAATAATGAAGCTCTATAATCAATTAGGGGTAAAAAACCTAAAGGGCCTGGAAAAGGCAGCCAGGCAGGAAAAAATTGAAAATATTGAAGGCTTGGGAAAAACCGTTCAGGAGAATATCCTTAAAAGCGTGGAATTTGCCAAAACATCCGGAAAAAGATTTCTTCTGGGCACTGCCTTGAACATTGCAGAAGAGTTAAAAGGCAGATTTAAAAAATTAAATTTTGTCAATAAAGTCGAGGTAGCTGGCTCTTTAAGGCGAAGGAAAGAAACTATTGGCGATATAGACCTCCTGGCGACAGCAAAAAATCCTGGCAAAGTAATAGATTTTTTTACAAAAATGGATAATGTTGAGCAAATTCTTGCGCAAGGCCCTACAAAATCTTCTGTTAGGCTGAGAGGAGGAATGCAATCTGACTTAAGAGTTCTGCCGGAGAAGATATACGGCGCAGCTTTGCTGTATTTCACAGGCAGCAAGCAGCATAATATTGCTTTAAGAAAGATTGCGATAAAAAAAGGAATGAAGCTAAGTGAATATGGCGTTTTTGAAAAAAAGACTGGCAGATTTTTGGCTGGAAAGACCGAGGAAGAGTGCTATAAAAAATTAGGGCTAAAATACATTGAGCCTGAAATAAGGGAAGACGAAGGAGAGATAGAATCAGCGATGAAAAACAGGCTGCCGGAGCTGATTGGCTATAATGAATTAAAAGGAGATTTGCAGATGCACACAAAATATTCTGATGGCAATAATACAATAATGGAGATGGCAGAGGCAGCGAAAAAGCTGGGCCATGAATACATTTGCATTACAGACCATATTGGGGAAACATTCAGGATTGCAAATTCGATGGATGAAAAAAGAGCCAGGAAACAAAGAAAAGAAATCGATAAAATAAACAAGATACTAGAAAAGCAAAGCTTTTCGGGACGCCGAAAAAGCAAAGCTTTTTCGAGCGAATTAAAAAATATCACTATACTGCAGGGCGGAGAAGTAAACATCAAAGATGATGGTTCTATGGACATGAAAAACAGCGTCTTAAGGGAATTGGACATTGTTTTGGCTTCAATACATTCAGGCTTTAAAAACCCAAAGGAAAAAATGACCAAAAGGATAATCAAGGCAATGGAAAATGAGCACGTTGACATAATTGCGCATCCAACAGGAAGGCTGATAGGCCAAAGGCCGCCTATTGAGATGGATTTTGATAGGATTTTAGAAAAGGCAAAAGAAACAAAAACCGTTTTGGAAATAAATGCGTATCCGGAAAGACTGGATTTAAAGGATGCCTATATAAGGGCTGCAGTAAAGGCCGGAGTCAAGCTTTCGATAGGAACCGATTCACATGACGCTGGCCAATTGAGGAACTATAATCTGGGAATTGCAATAGCAAGAAGAGGATGGGCAGAAAAGAAGGATATAATAAACGCATATTCCATAAAAGATATGGTAAAATTTTTAAAGTGATTGAAAAAGAACAGATTCTATTGCAAATTTCAGGGTAACTACATGGTCAACATAGCAATAAACGGATTCGGCAGGATCGGAAGATTAGTTTTTAGGATGGGCTTTAAGGAAAAAGGATTTAATTTTGTGGCAATAAACGATCTTACTGATGCTAAAACCCTAGCGCATCTTCTTAAGCGTGATTCAGTCCATGGGACTTTTGATGCTGAAGTGGAGGCTGGCCAGGATTATATAAGGGTAGACGGCAAAAAAGTCGCGATATTGGCAGAAAAAGACCTTGCAAAGCTGCCATGGAAAGCTCTTGACATAGATATAGTTGTAGAAAGCACGGGCAGGTTTACAAAAAAAGAAGAGCTTGAGCTGCACATAAAATCAGGAGCAAAAAAAGTTTTGCTATCAGCCCCTGGAAAAGGCGGAGACATAAAAACCATAGTAATGGGTGCAAACCAAAACGAGGCAAAAGGGCTCAACATTATCTCAAATGCATCCTGCACCACAAATAGCCTGGTGCCTGTTGTCCAGGTTTTAGAAAAGGAATTTGGGATAGAAGCAGGATTCATGACCACTGTGCATGCATACACCAATGACCAAAGGTTGTTGGACCTTCCGCATTCAGATCTGAGGAGGGGAAGATCAGCAGCCGTTAATATTATACCGACAAGCACCGGAGCAGCCAAAGCTGTTGGTGAAGTTTTTGCAAATATGAAAGGAAAAATGGACGGCCTGGCATTTAGGGTTCCGGTTCCCTGCGGCTCTATAACCGACTTTACATGCATTGTCAAGAAGGCAGCAACAGCAGAGGAAGTCAACGCTGCTGTAAAAAAAGCCTCAGAGACTTATCTGAAAGGAATTTTGCAGTACTCAGAAGAGCCCTTAGTGTCATCCGACATCATTGGCAGCACTTACTCTTCAATATTTGACTCAGAATTAACCAAGGCAAATGGAAAGCTTGTCAAGGTATGCGCATGGTACGATAATGAGTGGGGCTTTTCAGCAAGAATGATAGACATGCTTAAATTGATGAGTAAATAAGATAAAGAATCTAACTATTAAGCCCACTATAAATTGTTTTTTCCCGATGAGCTTCCCAGGCGTTTCTTATTTTTGGAGTTTTAAGGAGCCAATTTCTTGCGTGTTTAAGCCCGGCTGATATAAGATTGTCTATTAAGGGATCGGAACCTATTAATGTAGTTGGAGCTCCCCATTGCTTCATGATTCCAGATATGTCTCTTAAATCATCATCAGGCATTAATGCAATTAATACTGGCGCTTGTTTGCTTGTTGCGTAATCAACCACTTTTTGTCTGACTGAGGGGTCATAATCAAAAAATTTTTGCTGAGTTCTAGGCCCATAATCATTACCGCCATTCATTCCCACAATGACTGCAACAGGGTCTAACGAGCTTGTCGCTATTCCCTCAATTTCTTGAAGGTCTGCAGCTGTAACTCTATACTCCAAATCATGATCTCTTGGCCTTGGCAGCCAGTCCGGAGTTTCATTCAATTGGCGATGCATATAAGCGCATCTAATCCTCTCCCTTAGCTGGTATAGCCTCTCTAGGTATTTATCAGGGTCCGCTTCAAGCAATCTACGCCCCATTTCTTTGCCCTCGGGTGTCCAGATTTGTATGACTTTAACATCTGCGATAGCCTCCAAATCTCTAGGATCTATAGATTCAAGGTCTAATTTTGGAGTTTTAGGAGCATTAGATAAATACAAAACATCTAGCTTTAGATGGCTGCCTTGAATTAATTCAAAGTAATAAGAACTTGTTGCATTTCGAGGCAAATTATCGGAGCAAAACATTTTATATGGGGTAACAATCCTTACTTTATAAAGCTAATTATCTGAATAAAATGTACAAGCTCAAGCAAATCACGGAAGATTTTATTGTAAGGGAAATAAACAATCTCAAGCTAGATGATAAAGGCCAATTTGCATATTTCTCATTGAAAAAGACAAACTACAACACCCTAAAAGCCATAGAAAAAATCGCAGAAAAATTAAGAATTAATCCAAAAAATATTGGCTTTGCAGGCAACAAGGACAGGAATGCAATAACTGAGCAGACAATTTCCATTAAAAACGGAAAAAAAGATTGCGAAAATATAACCCTCAAGGACATTGAGCTAGAATACCTTGGAAGAGGAAGCTCAGAAATCTACATCGGAAGCCTGAAAGAAAACTCATTCGAAATAATCGTGAGAAACCTACCAAAAAAAGATGTTAAGAAAATCAGAGAAAAAGTAAAAAAAGGAATCTTGATGCCAAACTATTTCGGGGAGCAGAGGTTTTCAAAAAATAACACAGAACTAGGCAAGGCATTGGTAAAAAGCGATTTTAAGGAAGCCATCAATGTACTATTGGATTCTAGCTCGGAGTTCAATGAAAAAATAAATTTGCGTCTGCAGGACAGGAAGAATGATTTTGTCGGAGCATTAAAAATAGTTCCATTCAAATTATTAAGATTATATGTTCACGCCTACCAATCATTTATTTTTAACAAGACATTGGACCAATATTCAGCCTCATTAAAAAATAATAAAGCTGAAAAAAACAAAAAAAGGCTAATAAAAAATAAGATTACTGAGAAAATCCAAGAAAAACTCCCAATAATCGGTTTTTCAAGCGAAATTAACGATAAAAAAATTGAAAAAATAATAGAAAAAATAATGGAAGAAGAAAACATCACAAATAGGGATTTCATAATAAGAGCTATTCCGGAATTAAGCTCGGAAGGCAGCGAAAGAGCTGCTTTTATAAAAATAAGCAATTTTAAAATAATAAATGTTGAAAAAGACGAATTAAATGAGGGAAAGGAAAAAATGGTTGTCAGCTTTTCACTGCCTAAGGGATGTTATGCTACTATTCTAATTGATTTTCTTTTCAAAGCTTGATATAAACTTAACAAATCTCTTTATGATCTTGGATAACTAAAATCTCGGAGTGTACCCAGCGCTGCTGCCATATACCAAGGAATAAGCTTTGACAGCTATTCCCCTAAAATCATCCAGCGTAAAGTTATTTGAATCAATGAATCTACTATTTGCTTCTCCCGCTATTTCATCCAGACTCGAAATAGCACCTCGGTTTTTATCAGTAACAACATTCAGAAATTCTGCAGTTGGGAAGCATTCTTCATACTTCTTAATAGGGTATTTCCTAAAAAGCTCTGCAAGCCTTTCCTTTCGGTCTTTTGGGAAACCCATTTTTTCTGCTGGATCATCCATTTCCAAAAGTGCTACCTTTGTACCATACTCTTGAAAATAGCTATAACTTATCCCTGTGCCTTTGTTTATTTGCGGAACTTCTCTCATGAGGGGATATTAGTAGTAGTTGCTATTTATAAATTTTATTATTATAACTACCAGATAATAGTTACTTATTTAGAAATCGCTTTGTAAACCAGCTCAAACTCATCTTCAGGGCTTCCAGAGCCGTCAACATCAGCCAAAATGCCCTTTTTATCATAGTGCTCTATCAAAGGCTCAGTTTTTTCCCTGTAAACCCTAAGCCTCTCTTTTATCGCTGCCGGCTTGTCATCCTCTCTCTGGTATAATCTGCCCGAGCACTTGTCGCAGAAGCCTTCCCTGTTGGGCTTGATAAAATCAAGATGATAAATAAAGCCGCATTTCTCGCAGACTCTTCTTCTGCTCAGCCTCTCCACAATTATCTTGTCATCAGCTTGTATATTGATGACTTTGTCAACATTAGAGGCTTTTTCAAGCTCCTCGGCCTGAGGTATTGTCCTTGGAAACCCGTCAAGAATGAATCCCTTTTTGCAGTCCGGCCTCTTTATCCTTTCCTTGACCATGTCAATGACAACTTGGTCAGGAACTAAAAGGCCCCCATCCATATAGGATTTAGCCTTTAACCCTAAATCTGTTTTCTGGGCAACATTTTCCCTTAGCATATCTCCAGTAGCTATATGAGGTATGTTTAATTTTTTACTAAGCTTTCCAGCAACAGTCCCTTTTCCAACTCCTGGCGGCCCTACTAACACTATCTTCATTTTTATCACTAGCCGAAATAGCCCAGGTCTTCCTCTATGCTTGATTCTTTCTCCCAGGACTCCTTCATTTTTCCAAGATATGATATAAGCTTGGCTTTTATTTCAGCCCATTCATCAAAGAATTCATTAAGAAACTGAGCCTGTTCTTTTTCATTATTTGAAAGAAGCAGTTCAATGACATGGCGATGCTGTTTCATCATCTTCTTAAAAACCAGGTACATCTCATTTTTCTCATTATCTGAAAAAAACCTCATCTCATAAATGCTGCTTATTGAAGAGCCGTCAGGATGGACCAGGCTTCCTATAAAGTCAATATAAAACTCCAGCTTTTCCGCTGTTCTCCTTAATATATTTTTTAGAAGGAAGTTTTCGCTGTCCAAGGCGCTTATTTCCAATTCCTGGTCAATTTCCATGAATTTTGGCAATTTAAACTTTTTTGCCAACTCTTCGTACTTGCTTTCTATCTCATCCTTTTCTGTGTCTTTTGCCATGGTTGCAGTATTAGCTGGAAGTATTTATGCTTTGTGGATTTATCAATCCTTAAGATTATAGTTCAGTAATAACAATTATTTTACCCCAATCATCAATGAGAATAGTATGCTCTGCCTGGCTTATTATGCCGTCATTTTTATCTGCCAAAGGAGGATGAGCATATATCATCCCCAGCTGGCCCATTTCCCTCAAAGCAAATTTTGCCTTTGCCCCAAATTTTCTTGTGAGCCATCTTGTGCAGAAAGGAAGACCATTATAAGACTCAATTTCTTTCAAAACCTGCCTTGTTATAGGATTCCTTACGGGCCTTTTGGCACTCAGCTCAAAAACAGTCGGGATCCCAGAGTCTTGCACAATTCCTGCTCCTGTGCTCGAAAAAGGCTCGACAGCAAACACAATGCCTTTCTCTATTTTGGTTGTGTCTCCATTAGAAACATTAGGTATGTTTGGCTTTGAATGGACCTTGTACCTTCCCAATCCATGGCCCGAGAGATTTCTAACCGGAGCAAACCCATATTTTTGGATAGTCTCCTGGATAGCCTGGCCTATTTCTCCTATCTCTGCGCCCGGCTTTATTACTCTAATAGCATTTGCTAAAGCCTCTTCCGAAGCCTTGACTAATTGAGTATACTTTCCAGACAAATCAACGGTAGCTGCAGTATCGCCTATGAAACCGTCAACATGAACGCCTACATCCAAGCAAACAACCTGATCAGAAAAAACAGTCTTGTCATCTTCTTCCGGGCAGTAATGCGCAGCAATATTGTTGCATGAAATTTGCGCAGGGAATGCTGGCTTACCTCCCAACTGGATTATTTTTTCTTCTATTTTATCCAGTGATTCAACCATTAAATTGCCTTTTTTTACCAGCCCTTTTCCATACTCCATAGCCTGAGCTGTTATTTTTCCTGCTTTTATGTATTTTTCAATTTCTTCATTATTCATTTATCTAAGAATTCCAAATTAGTTTATAACTTTTATGCTTCAATACAGCACCCCAACAACAATCCCTTCTATCTGCGGAAACCTTACTTTGGAATCTTCTTTAAAGTAATTATCCCCCCTAGTTATGAAATAAGAGCCTTCTTCATCATTTCCTATTCCAACAACACGATGTACAAAATCATAATCATAGCCTTCCATACTATAAGCAATTATATCCCCTATTTTGATATCTTTAGCATTTTTAGGCTTTACTTCAATCGTAGTTGTCCCTTCATCAATCAAAGGATCCATTGAGTTGCTGTCAATATATTCCCTTTTTTTTGCATTGCTTATATCTATCCTTACGCTGTTGGCAAATACATTAATGTCGGAATCCTTAATCCTGTCAGCAGGGCCTTGTTTTTCTTCCCCGTTGGCTTTCTTTTCCTCAACAATTATCTTTTCCTTTTCAATATACTCCGGGACAAAAATTGTTTCTTTTATTGTACGGCCCGTCATAAGGGGGATTTTATCTCCGTCATCATTTCTCATGTACAGGGTTTCTGTGCATATGGTATCTTTAGAGTCTTCAAAGCATTCTTCCTCTTTAAACATGCTTTCAAACAGCAGTTTGTCGTTAGAATTGTCTTTATCATCCGTATAATTAATGCCGCCTAGAACTGCTATAGCCACGGCTACAACGAGCATTAAACCCCCTCCTAATTTAAGGAATTTCATAGTAAAAATACTAGAATTGAGAGTATT
>CAYTDO010000074.1:0-5874 GCA_964436645.1 uncultured Methanosarcinales archaeon
TAAAATTAAAGATTTTTTTATAAGAAATAGGGACTATATACTAGGGGTGATCACCGGGTTTTTAATTAGTGTTTTTCCATTAAACCAATTAGTTACATCTAAGTTAATAGTGTTAAATGATGTTATACTTTATACCCCGAGAAAAATTGCATCATCGATGTATGATTGTTTATTATGTGACAAATATCTCAACACTGTTCCTATTTTGCTCCTATTAATATACCCTTTATTGGGACTATTTACCACTTTTCTATTAAGAAAAATAAAAAATATAAAATAAGCGCAACAAATCCTGTTAAGTCGATAAATTATTCTAATTTTTATCATGGAAGGAACGATTTTAAAGATTTTATGGCAAATTCAAAATTAATAGTTTCTAGGGTTTAATTCCCCGCCCTTTAGGGCGTCGGGAGGAGGCCATTTAAGAACTAAGTATTTTCCTCTTTCTTTGAATTTCAATATTCCTTTATCTCTTAATATTTGCAATTGCTGCCTTATCTTAGCTTTGATATAATTGTTTTTTGAAAGCCCTGGCAATAGCGACTGGATTATAAAGTCCTTTTCAACAAGGCTTGTGTTGCTGATCTTTGCCTTGCCGGCAATATAATCAATCAGGTCTTTGTTTATCATATCAATCCCTCAATCAACTTTCTCACGGTTTTCTGGCAGTTTTCTGCATATTTTCTAAGTTTTGGCTTTTTGCATCTTCAATTGCTTTCTTAAGCGTCGATACAGGAAATCCTTTTGTAGATGATGCCATCAAGGAATATTTAAGCCAATTTATTATTCCAACTTCTGATGATGATTCTTCTTTGACAATAGCAGTCGGATTAGGGGAGCACAACTCTCTAATTAACAGCAAAAAATAAGCTAAAAATATAAATACTCTCTTATTTACTTCCTTTTGGTATGAGTATTCCAAAGTCGCCAATTTACTTTATCCTAATTTTAATTTTCATCACTTCTGTTAGCGCTTCGTTGCAAGACCTTCTAAATTCCTACAGCTACAATTTCTACAATGGCACAATAAACGTAACATCACAATCTGATTATATGATTGACAAAAACAATAACAACAAAAATGACACTTTAATAATCAACGTAACAACAGATAAATCAGAAGGAACTTACAGGTTTATAGCAGAAATTACAGATGAAAATGGAATTTTAATAAACAGCACTGAAAAAACCCTTTCCATTTCTGGCAAATCCGCTGGCATTAATTTCCCTTCTGAATTATTATCGAAGCAGAAATTCAATTACAGCATAAGAATTAATGACAATGATAATAATCTGATTTTCAGGAAATATAATATTGAAAGCCAATCCTATAGAAATTATGAAAATGGGATTAATATAACAAAAATAACTGATGAAAATGCAAATAATAATTTTATCAGGATTAACTTGACAATTTATTCCAATACAGAAAAAACAGTAAACATAACCGTAACTTTATCTTACAATTCCTCAACAATCTCAAAAACAGAGGAAAAATCAATAGGCAGCGGCATACAAGCAATTTCAACAAAGTTTGACAACGAAACAATAAAAACATCCCATTACAATGGAAAATTTATAATTGACAAAGTTATTGTTGGCAATAAACTATTTTATTTTAATCAAAACACATCGTTTTATAATTATGAAGATTTTGCAAAAACCCCTTATATAAAATCAATTGCTGACGGAATAATAGATTCAAACAATAACAATCTATCAGAATTTCTGGAAATTAATTTTACTGTAGGAGCTAAAGAGAAAGATAATTACACAGTAAGCTATGAGCTATACGACCAATATGACAATTTTGCAGCTAATTTCAGCAAAACTGAAACGTTAAATACTGGGCAAAATATAATGCAAACTTTAATCAATGGCTCGGAAATATACAAAACCAAAGTCAGCGGCCCTTATTCTTTGAGTTTTGCAAAATTAAGCATTGGCAATGATGTAAAAGACATTATTTTTAATGCTCACACAACAGGCGAAATATTTTACACTGATTTTGAGAAGCCAAACCTGCCGGACTTAAAGTTAGCGATGCATGCGGTTTTTAACAATGCAAAAAACATTGTGAACATAACTGTAAACTTGAGCAATATTGGCAATGCCCCAGCATTTAATATTTTTTTAGACATATTTAGCAATAAAACCTATCAAAATAATAAAACATTGGCATTTCTTGATAAAAATAATTTTATTGTTTACAATTTTGCTGCTGAAAACAGCTCAAATGACACACTTTTTACCGCTATAGCAGACTTTGACAATTTAGTGGATGAAGCCAATGAGGAAAATAATATAATCAATTCCTTGGCAGAAGAAAAAAATGATTTTGACAATGATGGAATAGACGATAAGTCAGACACGCTGATTGGAAATATAAATTCAATAAACACAACAATAAGCAATCTGACAATAAAAATAGGCAACTATTCAGACTTGTTGCAGGCTTTTAACGGAACATGGAAGATAAGTTTTGAAGACAATATATCTATGCTAATGGAATTTGATTATAACTTAAGCAAAATGCTGAACCTCACAAAAATAAGGTTGGAAAAGCAGAGCAATGCTTCCTTCGGCTATACAATAATCCACGGATTAAGCCTCCAAAAAGGCACAAAAACAGTTTATGTGGACAGGGTAAATACGGCAATAAACGGAATCTGCATCAGAGATGCTGCTGTTACTGAAATCTCCCAAATAACAGAAAATTGCAATAATGCAAACGAAACAAAAATTGAATGCGATGGAACTCTGCAAAGCTCTTACGCATGCAGCTATAATTCAACAACGGCCAAATACAAGATAACCGGCTTAAATAATTCAGGAGTGAAGCAGATAAATTATGCAAAGCCTGCAAACTCGGAATCTGGCTCATTAGGAGATGGTGGAAATAGCGGCAGCAGCGGCAGCAGCGGCTCCTGCCTTGAAAAATGGGGGTGCTCAGGCTGGTTGGAATGCAATGATAGGACTCAAACAAGGTATTGCAAGGATGACAATAAATGCGGGTCTTTAATCAACAAGCCAATAACTAAGCAAGAATGCGATTCAATAATAAAAACCAATAAAGAAGAGTTAGGGACTAGATTGAAAACTTTAAACAACAATAAGGGTGAAACAAAAAATAATGAATATTCCCTGCCAAAAATAAGCGGCTTTTTCACAGCCCCCCCTAAAGAATCCAAAATTTGGATTGGAATGTTTTTAATCTTTGTTATTTTGACTTCAGGGCTTTCTGGCTATTTTTATTACCTCTATAAAGATTAAAATAAAAAACGCCGCGGGGACTTTCAGAGCATGCAAATGCAGTGAAGTTAAATATTATTGTACGCTTTCTTAACTTCATCAGCAATGATACTAATCCCCCCCTCAACATCTTCCGCAGGAGCAGCTCCAAAATTAATCCTTATGCATTCGCCCATATGCTTCCATCCTTTATCCTGCACGCCTGGAAAGAAATATTCTCCAGGAACGATAATGACATCCATTTTCTTCAATCTTTCATATAAAACATAGGAGGTTATCGGGAAATCCTTGAACCAAAGCCATAAGAAGAATGAGCCCTCATTCATATGTATGTAATAAGGCAGCGAGCCGTCAAAATACTTATAGATCCATTTTCTTGCCTGCTTTGACCTTTGGGCATAGAATGGCTGTATGTAATTTTTGCTGATCTCTATGATCTTTCCATCCTTTAATAATGGCTTTATTAAAGCCTGGCCTAAGCTTCCATTTGCCAATGAAATTATTGCATTTGCGCGGCTTAATGCAGTTGCAATTTCCTCTCTGGCTACAATAATCCCTGTTCTGGATGTAGGCAACCCAAGCTTTGACAGGCTGAACGACAGGATTATGTTTTCATTCCATTTTAACGAGGCATCTGTGAACATTACATTTGGGAAAGGAGCACCATAAGCATTGTCTATGATCAGCGGGATATTGCTCTCTTTTGCCAAATCCATCAATTGATTAACTTCTTCATCCGTAATTACATTGCCTGTGGGATTTGCCGGCCTGGAAACGCATATTGCTGCAATATCCTCTGTTACTTTCAAGCTGTCAAAATCAATATGGTACTTGAATGTATGATTATCTATGATCTCAAATTTCGGCTTGCAGGAAACAAAGAAATCCTCGCTTATCCCCTGGTCTGCATAGCCAATATATTCCGGGACTATTGGAAGCAAAATCCTCTTTTTTTTGCCGTCAGGCATATCCCCGGCCAGCAAATTAAACAGCATGAAAAAAGCTGATTGGGAGCCGTTAGCTATTGCAATGTTTTTTGATGTTACCTTCCAGCCAAATTGCCCCTTCAGGAAAGAAGCAAATTCCCCGATAAAATCTAAATTTCCCTGAGGTGTATCATAGTTGCTGATGATATTTTCAAATTCTCTCCCATTGCTTAGAATTTCATCCATCCTCTTCCGGAATAATTTTTGCATCTCCGGCACATGAGCCGGATTTCCTCCCCCAAGCATGTATTTCTTTTCTTTACCGGACATAGCCCTGCCTAAATCATCCATTAACTCTAAAATCCCGGAGTAGTTCGTGATTTTCTTTCCGAATTTTGAAAGCTGCATAGCTGTCTTAGAATTGTTAGGATATTTAAAAAACTTTAGGATAATGGTAATTGCAGGTTATATAGAAATATTTATATTTTGGGGAAAAAACCCAATGTTATGGACTTATCACTTTTGGTTATTGACGATCCAATGTGCAGCGCAGGGTATGAAGCGCATTCTGGGAGGGTTGCTTTGCTTGGTGCAGTGCCGAAAGGTATGGGTGTCATCTATCATACTGGCGTTTTGGCCGGGCATTTTAACGGAGATGGGATAGCTATAGGACCAAACTTAAAAAAAGACAGTGATGCCCGTGATTATACCAGAAGAATGTGGGAATTGCGCAAAAACATGGCAGTATTTAATATGGATGCCTGGAATAATCCTGAATTCGGGATCAGGCGATCTACATGGGAAGCATGCGCGGCGGTTGTTGCTATGAGAATGCAAAGTGATGCACCGGCTGAAACATTATTCCATAAAATTCATGAAGCTTTTTATCAAGAAGGAAGAAATACATTTGAATATGCAGTTCTTGAACAAATAGCACAATCAATACAGGAGGGAGGAGTAGATTTTAATTTTGAGCAGTGGTATGCATACCTCCATTCTTCAGAAGTTGCATCTAAGCTTAAGTCAAATTCGAAAGCCGGGCGTGATTTGGCTCAATATGTTGAAATAATCGGCCCAAATGCTACAGGCAAGAGGCTCGGCTTTCCTTCCTATCTTGTTATTGATTCTGCGACAGCAGCTGAAGCAGCAAAGAGCGGGGAATACTCAAAGCGCCCAAGGGTTCTGGAATTGCTTAATTTCCATAATCCTGTGCCTGGGTTGCGGGAGGCATTAGGAAAGCCGGATAAATAGCCAGCATAACAGAAATCTTTTTAGATTATACTTCATTTCTTCACGCAATGATTTATGACTCTGCAGATCAGCGGCTTGCAAGCTATCGGGGCCTGTTTGCTGCTACATTAAAAATGCCGGACATACCACCCATGGCAGCTAAGGATATTGCCCTTGACAGCTTAGTCCGGATATATATTCAAGATCCTGTAACCCATGAACCATTGGCACAAGGGACAGGAGTAATGCTTACCCAAGACGGCTTTATTGCATCGGTTTCCCATGTTATCAGGAGAGTCCTTAAAGATTGGTTTCAAGTAACTGACCGGTTTGATGAGGTAAATCTAGACCACAAGCACCAAGTTAAATGGTTTTGGAGGCATGGATATGTGCTCCATTACGGAGAAAAATACCCCTTGGATTTGCATGTCAATCTGGCTACCCCATTAGCACCCAATGAGGGCAG
>CAYTDO010000075.1:0-8820 GCA_964436645.1 uncultured Methanosarcinales archaeon
GCTTCGGGTTAGCAGCTTCAAAGTTCTTTATGTTTTTATTTCTAACTGACATTTCCCGTAGGGAGCTTCCCCTTTGTCAGTTTAATGTTTGGTTTAAAGGAACTTTGACCTTATGCTGCTAACCACATTCGGGACAGAGCCTTAACTATAGTTAACTTTAAATACTTACTCCTCTTTTTTTCTTTTGAAATGCACAATCAGATGCCTCAGGAAATAGAAGTATGGTATATAATACCTGCTTTGCGGAGAGAGCTGGCTAAATGCATGGTTGAGCTAGGCCTTACTCAGAAGCAAATAGCTGAAAGAATATCGCTTACCGAGGCTGCGGTATCTCAATATCTTAGTTCAAAAAGAGCCAAAGAAGTTATGTTCAGCAATGCTGTCCTGGATGAAATAAAAAAATCTGCAAAAAGAGTTGTAGAGCACAAAGGCAATCTTGTTCAGGAGATGATAAGGCTAACAAACCTTACTTCAGTAAAGCATGTGATGTGCGACCTCCATAAGAAACAGGATACAAATTTGCCGAACAGCTGCAATGTATGCTTTGATGAAGATTTGAAAGAAGATCTGATAAAAATAAAAGGCAAACAATAATAAAAAAATCAATAATCAAAACTAATTTTTCAATAATAAAATAAAATCAAAAAAATACAAAAAATAAAGCTTACACAAAAATGCCAGAACAAATAATGGAGATAAACAGGAGCATTTATGACCACAAGGATTCAGTCGATTACTCATATAAGTCAAAATTAGGCTTGACAAGGGAAACTGCCGAGGAAATTTCAAAGCAAAAAAATGAGCCTGACTGGATGCTGCAGAAAAGGCTGAAGGCTTTTGAAATATTTGAAAGGCTGCCTATGCCAAACTGGGGGCCAAGCCTGAAGGATTTGGATTTAAGCAACATAACTTATTTTCAGAAAGCAGACGCCAAGAAGAACGCAAACAAATGGGAAGATGTTCCAGATGAAATCAAAAAGACTTTCGAGAAACTGGGGATTCCGGAGGCTGAAAGGAAATCTTTAGCTGGCGCCGGAACACAATATGAATCGGAAGTAGTATACCATAATCTAAAGAAAGAATGGGAAGACAAAGGTGTCATTTTCTCTGACTGCGATGTCGCTTTGCAGGAGCATCCGGAGCTAGTCAAAAAATATTTCATGACTTCTTGCGTGCCTGTAACTTTGCACAAGTTTGCGGCCTTGCATGCAGCAGTATGGAGCGGCGGGACTTTCATCTATGTTCCCCCTAATGTAAAAGTATCTATGCCTCTGCAGGCATATTTCAGGATGAATGCTGAGAGAGGAGGGCAATTTGAGCACACTTTGATTATTGTTGACAAAGGCGCGCAGGTTGAGTATATTGAAGGATGCTCGGCTCCCCAATACAATTCCAATTCATTGCATGCCGGCTGCGTTGAAATTCATGTGCTGGAAGGCGCAAGGGCAAGATACTCAAGCATTGAGAACTGGAGCAGGAATACCTATAATCTGAATACTAAACGGGCATTAGTCCAAAAAAACGGAGTCATAGAATGGATTAATGGCAATATGGGAAGCAAAGCCACTATGCTGTATCCTACTTCTGTGTTAATAGGAGAGAATGCGAAATCGGATTTTATCGGAGTTGCATTTGCCGGAAAGGGGCAAGACCAGGATACAGGGACTAAAGTCTATCACTTGGCTCCAAACACCACAAGCACCATACAATCAAAGAGCATAAGCAAAGATGGGGGCATTACAAGCTATAGGGGATTATTGCACATCAAGAAAGGCGCTGTAAACTGCAAGAGCCATGTAAGATGCGATGCCCTTATGGTCGATAATATATCCAAATCAAATACATTTCCTTATATGGATGTCAGGGAGAAAGAAGTTGAGCTTGGGCATGAGGCTACTGTTGGAAAGATAAGCGATGAGCAGGTATTCTATCTTATGAGCCGAGGCATAAGCGCGGGCGCTGCAAGGCAGATGATAGTCTCTGGATTTATAGAGCCTGTTGTGAAGGCTTTGCCCCTGGAGTATGCTGTTGAGCTTAACAGACTGATTGAGATGGAGATGGAAGGCTCTTTAGGTTAAATCTTTACTTTATTAATAATCAAAGAGATGATTGCAGAAGGTATGCTAAAAATAATGGAACCAAAAAATTCAGAGCAATACATCCGGGATTTATCCGGAAAAAACAAGGAGCCGGAATGGCTTTTGAGAAAAAGGCTTGAGGCTTTTGATATTTTTAGGTCTATGAAAATGCCTAACTTCATCTACGGGCTTAACATAAATATGAGTGTTGATTTGGATCTTGACAAGGTTGATTTTAATAAATCAGCAGATTCAAATATCATTATCAATAATCCTGACAAAAAAATAATAATCGAGAATTTTGCAGGGATGCTGAAAAACCATGAAAAAATATTGAAAGAAAAATTCATGAGCCTTGTTGGGGCAAATGATAAATTCGCTTCTTTTCATGCAGCTTTTTTGAATAACCTTATTTTTGTCTATGTTCCTAAGAATACTGAGTCCAAAGAGCCGATAGGGCTTGCTTCTCTTGCTGATTCTGGCGTTGTTTTCGATCATTTGATTGTCTTGGCTGAGGATAATTCAAGAGTTACTTTGGTTGAGGATTCAAAGTCTAATTTTGGCTTCAATAAACAAAAATCAATAAATAACACTTCAAATAATAAAATAAGAGAAGCAAATACAAAAAACAATGCTGAAACTCAAAACGGCGGAATCAATAATAAAACTAGTAATCCCAATAATAATCCAAATAATGCCTATAGGAGCAAAATAGTCGAGATATTTATCGGGAAAAACTGCACGGTTAATTACGGCAATGTGCAGATGCTTGGCAATGAGGCTTTCAATTTCACAATAAAAAAGGCTTCTGTAGGGCAAAATTCGACACTTAACTGGATGGATTGCTGTTTTGGGAGCAAAGTTACATTATCGGAAGTGACTACTATGCTTGACGGTGAGAATGCTGCAACTAATAACCATGGGGTGTTTTTTGGCAGCAAGGACCAGCAATTTGACCTTGTGGCGAAGAGCATACATAATGCCCCCCGCACGGTTTCAGATATTTTGACAAAAGGAGCTTTGACAGATTCTTCAAAGTGCATTTATAGGGGATTGGTCAGGATAGAGCAGAATGCTTTTGGCTCGAATGGATATCAAAAAGAGGATACTTTATTGTTAAGCTCAGATGCCTCAGCTGATTCAATCCCGAACCTTGAGATAGAAAACAATGAGGTAAGGTGCACCCATGGGGCATCAATAGGCAGGATAGACCGCGAGAAGTTGTTCTATATAATGAGCCGCGGCTTGAATAAAGATCTGGCCACCAGAGAGTATGTGAAGGCATTCTTTGAGCCGCTTATCCAGAAGATACAGATTGGGAAGCTAAGGGACAATATGCATGAGATGATTGGAGAGAGGATGGGGCAGATTCAATAATAAGACTCAATAATAACCCCTTCAATGACACTAAAAAATTAAAAATCAAAAATTACAATAAGAATAAATTGAGAAACTTCAAGTAAAATGCCGCAAACAAAAACTTTTGATATAGGAAAACTTCGAAAAGACTTTCCAATACTTAGCAGGGAAGTAAATGGAAAGCAATTAGTTTACTTGGATAACGCTGCAACGACTCAGAAGCCTAAACAGATAATTGAGTCAATGAATAATTATTATGAGCAGCATAATGCAAACATACACAGAAGCATACACACTCTTGGAGAAGAGGCCACTGCCGCCTATGAGGAAGCGCATAAGAAAGTGGCTGATTTTATTAATTCTGATTTTGAGGAATTAGTTTTCACTAAAAATACAACTGAAAGCCTAAATCTTGCAGCTTATTCGCTGGCTTCTTCCTTGAAGCCTGGCGATGAGATTGTTATAAGCCAGATGGAGCATCATTCTAATTTAGTTCCATGGCAGCAGCTTGCATTAAAAAGAGGATTAAAATTAAGATTTATAGGGATAAATAAAGATGGAACATTGAATAATGAGAGCATTAAAAAAAATATAACTAAAAAAACAAAAATTGTATCACTGGTGCATGTATCTAATGTTTTAGGGACAGTAAATAATGTAAAAGAAATTGGCAAAATTGCGCATGAAAATAATGCTTTGTTTGTTGTTGATGGCGCGCAATCAGCCCCCCATATGCCTATAGATGTCAAGAAATTAGATTGCGACTTTATGGCCTTTTCAGGGCATAAGATGCTGGGCCCGACTGGAATTGGGGCTTTGTATGGCAAAAAAGAGCTGCTTGAGAAAATGGAGCCTTTCCTATATGGCGGGGAGATGATTAGGGAAGTTACTTTTGCCGGGACAAAGTTCAATAGCCTTCCATGGAAATTTGAAGCAGGCACCATGAATATTGCAGAAGCAGTAGGATTCGGGGCTGCTGTGGATTATTTGAAAAAAATAGGCATGAAACGCATAATGAATCATGATAAGGAACTGACAAAATACGCAATGAAAATCCTTTCAGAAATCAAGGAAGCTGAAATCTACGGCCCTTCTATTGAAAAAAGGAATTCATTGGTGGCTTTCAATGTAAAAAATGTTCATGCGCATGATACTGCGCAGATTTTAGATGGAAAAGGGATTGCGATAAGGGCGGGGCATCACTGCGCAATGCCTTTGCATTCTGTTTTGGGCATAGCTGCAAGCGCAAGGGCGTCATTTTATTTTTACAATACTAAAGAGGAGATAGATAAACTGGCTGAAGGGATTAAGAAAGTTATAAAGGTGTTTAAATGACTGAAGAAAACTTAGACCCTAGCTTCGTAGGGGAAGGGATGTACCGGGAGAATATTCTGGACCATTACAAAAATCCGCATAATCAAGGCAATATAAAGGATGCTGATATAATTCATACTGAGAACAATCCATTGTGCGGCGATGTTATTACGGTAAGCCTAAAATTCAAGAATAATAAAATTGATGATGCAGGGTTTATGGGCAGGGGATGCGCGATATCCCAGGCAGCAGCTTCCATGCTTACTGATGAAATCAAGGGAAAAACAATTAAAGAAGCTAAAAATCTCCAGAGGGAAGATATTGTAAAGATGCTCGGTATTGGCATAGGGATTGTAAGGACAAAATGCGCCACTTTGGGGCTGGTCGCAATAAAAGAAGGAATTAAGGGTTTTGAAAACGCTCCAATGAAGATTAAGCAATAAAAAGCTAATACTAAATTCATCATAAAAATAATTAAAACTTAACTAAAAAACAAAAATTAATCTATGGCAAAATACAAGATAGAATTTGACAGGGAAGTGTGCATTGGGGCTTTAGCCTGCACTGCTGTTGCTGAGCACTTATGGCCGCGCTCTGATGACGGCAAAGTTGATTTGACGGGCGCTACTTATAATGAGCAGACAAAGAAGTGGGAGCTTATAATAGGCGAGAAAGATTACCTGATAAGCAAGGATTCTGCTGATGTGTGCCCTGTTGAAGCGATTAAGATAGTTAAGCTTGAGGGTGAAAGCTCAGAAAGCACAATGAACAAAAACACAACAGAAAAAACGCAATAAAACAATAAAATAATTCAGTAAAAATAATCACGGGAAAAAATTATAAAAATTATTGGCGGCTAAAATGGCATTTTTGGAAATACAGGATTTGCATGTAAAGATTGAGGGCAAAGAAATACTCAAAGGAATAAGCCTAAAAGTTGAGAAAGGCGAAGTTGTTGCCCTTATGGGGCCTAATGGCAGCGGTAAAAGCACTTTGGCTTACACTTTAATGGGGCATCCAAGATATGAGGTTACAAAAGGAAAAATCCTATTGAATGGAGAAGATATAACTGGGGCAAGCCCCGATGAAAGGGCAAGAAAGGGGTTGTTCCTGAGTTTCCAGTACCCGCAGGAAATTTCAGGGGTTTCTGTCTCTAATTTCTTGAGGACTGCAATAAATGCAAAAAGAGAAAGCAGGGGAGAAAAACCGTTATCAGTTATAGATTTCCATAAATTACTGCAGGAGAAGATGAGCTTGCTTAAAGTAGACAAGAGCTTTTCATTGCGTTATCTCAATGAGGGCTTTTCCGGCGGAGAGAAAAAAAGGATGGAGATTTTGCAGATGGCAATGCTGCAGCCTAGCATAGGCATCTTGGATGAGACAGATTCAGGATTGGATATAGATGCCTTGAGGACTGTGGCAGAAGGAGTAAACAGCTTAAAAGGGCCTGAACTTGGCGTTGTATTGATAACCCATTACCAAAGAATCCTGAATTATGTAACTCCGGATAAAGTGCATATTGTAATTGCCGGAAAAATTGCGAAGAGCGGCGGGAAAGAATTGGCTTTGGAAGTTGAGAATAAGGGTTATGAATGGGTTAAGGCATAATTTTTTCTTTTAATCTGGCTTATTTTAAGACAGAATTGCAAAAATTATTGAAAATTTCGCGGTTTAATACCGCGCCCTTTAGGGCGAAATTTTCAATCCACGGAAATGCCCCGCATTTTCGTTATTTGAATTATCTCTTTCTCTTGCTGCCTGTTTTTCCTCCACCGTCAACAATTTGTTAAGGGAAGGCAAAGAAAGAAGCGAAGTAAAGGCCACTGCTGCCAAGCCAGGCTGCCTGGGAAACAGCAATAATGCAGAGCCTATTCCCAAGATTGCATAACACACACCAAGTACAAAAGCAAACCACGATTTGCGCTCAATCCATGAGGCGGGGAAAAGCTGTTCCAGCATTTGTATACCTTTTTACTATGATTATTTAAATATTATGATATAAACCTTTAAAAACTCCGTTTTGTTCTTAATACATATGAAAGTTACTGTATTTTTTGACAGGGAAAACAAGGAAAAAACAGTTGAATTAGAAAGGAATATGATTGTCAAAGACCTGTTGGCCAAGATGAATATCAATCCCGTTACGGTAATAGTGAGCAGGGATGATAATATAATAACGGAAGATGAGCAGCTCAAGGAGAATGATAAGATAAAGATGTTTTCAGTTATATCCGGAGGCTGATCGGATAGCTTTTCCAATTTAAAAATGACCATTACACAAAACTCATCCAATAACAAAAATTAATACAAAAAAGCCATATCCAATAGTAAAAACTCAATAAACAACAAAAAAATAAGATTATATTTCAAATAACAAAAATAAATTATCTCAATAACGAAAAACTCAATACGCAAACAAAAAATAAAAATCATTTCCGATAAAAATACCCTAAAATGAACTGCTGCGACGAAAAGCCAATAATGAGCCTGCCGGCTGGAGAGAATCTGTGCAAGGCGCATTTTATAGAATATTTTGAGGCTAAGGTATTCAAGACCATAAGGCAGTTTGACCTTTTTGGCAAGGAAGAAAATTTAGGAATAGCAATATCGGGCGGTAAAGACTCATTATCCCTCCTATATATATTAAAAAAATTATCCGAGCAAAATCCAAAAATAACGCTGACAGCTATAGCCATAAACGAAGGGATACATGGATATCGGGATAAATCTCTCGTTACTGCGCAGAAGTTTTGCGGCAAGATTGGTGTAAAACTGCATATTTACTCTTATGAAGAGGAGTTTGGGATGCCATTGGATGAGATGCTAAAGACCCTTGATGTAAATCCATGCACGATATGCGGCATTTTCAGGCGTTATCTATTGAACAAAAAATCAAGGGAGATGGGCTTTACCAAACTAGCGACAGGGCATAATCTGGATGATGAATGCCAGAGCATCCTGATGAACCAATTCAAGAATAATATTCAAGCCAGCGCAAGGCTCGGTCCTAAAGTAGGATTGAATAATAAAAACAAAAATTTTGTGCAGAGAGTCAAGCCATTATATTTATGCACTGAAAAAGAAGTCACGACTTACGCTTTTATAAAAGGAATACTTGATGTTTTTAATGAATGCCCTAATGTTGTAAAAAGCTACCGCGCTCAGGTAAGGGATATGCTTAATGATTTCGAGGCTAAGTTCCCCGGGACAAAGTATTCTATCGTCAATTCTTTCTTGCAGACTTTGCCGGATTTAAGGGAGAGGTTTAAGGATGCAGAGGTAGGTTTTTGCAGGGAATGCGGAGAGCCTGCTGCAAAGGACAAATGCAATGCGTGCAAGTTTGCTGATAAGCTTGAGGGTGCAAAGATGAGGAGCCGGGAATAATTATTTTAACCCATTTGAATTGAGTTCAAATTTTCTTTTTAAATCAGTTTAAAATAGAATTATTTATATAATGGTTATCAGAACTATAAAGATTCGCGGTGCTATTTGGTTACTGACCTTGAGCATATTGTTGGCCTTTTACCATACCCCACTATTAGCGCCATTCTTATGGGCTCCGAGATGCCTCTTGAAGGATACACTGAAAACGAATTTTATGCAGCACTTGCAGTTAGGCTTAATGAATTAAAAGAAAGAGATGACGGACTTCTTAAATCCCATGATGGCACGACTGCTACGCTAAGCGGCAAAGAGCTTCTAGGCGTAAGGGGACTATACCTATCTATGGGAATTAATTCTGGCAGCGTTGACTTGGGAGAAGTCATAAGTTTCATGAGAGCAATTCCCAAATTGCCTAGAGATTTGCAATCTTATTTGGACTTTCCCCAGCCTTTATTGCAAATAGCACGCCAGGTTGCATCAGATTTAATCAGCCCAGGTTATGGCGGCAATCCTATAGGGCCTCATTATTTATCTTTACCCCATCATAATTAGGCTCTGTAGAAAATCTCGCTTTCGCTCGGGTTAGCATCGGCTTCAGCCACAAAAGTATTACATAATGAGCCGACATCTCCGCAGGAGCCATCCCTCTGTCGGCTTAAATGTCAATTTGGCAGGGCTTACGCAA
>CAYTDO010000076.1:0-5530 GCA_964436645.1 uncultured Methanosarcinales archaeon
AACATACAGAAAGCGAAAGAGGCAAAAGAAAATTTTATGGAACAAAATTTCACTGCTCTTATTTCCGTTGAGCCTTCTCTGCTCTTTGAGATAAAAAATCAGGAGCGCAAATTAAACCGAACACGGGGATTAGGGACAACTCTAATAAAGTCTTTTCGTGGATTATTCACAACTGTTTTGACCTCCTCTGAAGACGCTGCTGAGCTAAAACACTCTATACGCCAGCTGAAAGCTAGTGCATATGCAGATAATAGCAGGATTCCTGAAAAAATAAGGGAGAAGCTTGTTGAGTTCGATAAGAAAATTGAAGATGCAGCCAAGGAACCGCAGGTTATTATAGATAAATTAGACATGAGGCAGCTGAGCTTATTAGTTGCAGGACAAGAAATGCTAACAAATGACAAAGTTCCTATTCGTATTAATGTTATATCCCAATATAGGATTATTGATCCGAAGAAGGCGGCTATATCAGTTGTTAGCTATCAAGATCGCTTATACCAGCAGATTCAGATGGTTGTGCGCGATTACGCAAGCGCCAATACTCTTGACCAGCTTCTTACAAATAAAAGCACAATTAGTAAATATGTCAAAGAAAATGTAAAAGAATTGGCTGAAAGTATTGGACTCGAGGTTATTGAAGTTGGACTTAAAGATATTATACTGCCGGGAGAGATTCAAAGTGCTATGAATAAAGTATTTGAGGCTGAGAGGCAGGGCAAGGCGAGCTTCGTAAAGGCAAGAGAAGAAGTTGCCGCTGCAAGAGCTATGGCTAATGCTGCAAAAATTATAACTAGCGATCCTGCAATTCTAACTCTAAAACAGCTTGAGACATTGAAAGAAATTGCAAAATCTCCTTCTGCCACTATTTACTTTGGTGTTGGAGATGACATAGCTAAGGCGCTTTATGTTAATTCTATTGATACAAAGAAAAAGAAAGCTTAATTCAATATCGCAATAGTTTTACTTAAAATTTAGGCTGCGAATAAGATGGTCTCTTGATTTATCTAATTTGGTTTAATGGCGTAAATTAACAACAAGATTTTTAAAACAGACAAGACATCAAAACACTATGCAGGAAAAAATATCGATATCCATTGATAGTGAGCTTCTTTCAAGAGTAGATGCTTTGGTTGATAATAAATCTCTGAATAAAAGATCGAAGGCGTTTGAATTCGTAGTCAGGGAATACTTCAAAAATATCTCAATAAATGAGCTTGTAATTCTTGGAGGATCTGATGTCACAATAGATCCTAAGGCCATTGAAGAAAACATAAAGAAGCTTATGAGATTTGGATTGAAAAATGTTTATATTATTGGGGACAAAGACTTTGAAAGCGTCAGGGAAAAACTTTCAGGATTAAAAGTAAATATTTCCATCATAAATGAAAAAGAGCTTCTTGGGACTGCAGGAGCGTTGAAACTTGCCTCTGGCCTAGTACATAACAGATTTTTTGTCATCTTCATCAATATAAAATTTGATTTTGATGTTGAGGAGATGGTAAAGCAGCACATGCAGAGCAATCCTGTTGCCACCATTGGAGTCACATTGGGCAGGAAAAATACAATACCGGACAATATAGTTGTAGAGGGAAACAAAATAATATCCTATAATAAAACGCAAAACCAATTCACAAATGCAGGCATTTATATCTTTGAGCCATCAATCTTTTCATATCTGCCGAAAAAAGGGACTTTGGACAAAAACATTTTTCCAAAGCTTGCGGCAGAAAGGCAGCTTAATTCTTATATAATAACGGAAAACTGGGAGTACCTTGGATAATATGGAAAATAAAAAAGTTTCAGTTGTAGTTCCGACTTATAATGAAAGCGGCAACATTGGGAAGCTCATAGAGAAATTGATCGATAATGTCAGCAACAATCTTTATGAGGTAATTGTTGTAGATGATAACAGCAATGATGGCACTCAGGAAAAAGTAAAAGCGTTGCAGGAAAAGATAAAAAATCTGAGGCTTGTAGTGAGAAAGAATGAAAAGGGACTTCCCTCTGCTATTTGGAGAGGCATACAGGAATCCAAAGGCAATGTTGTTGTATGGCTTGACTCTGACCTTTCCCATCCTCCTGAATACATACCAAAGATGCTAAGCTACATTGGAGAATATGATATTGTATGCGCCTCCCGTTATGTTGACCAGGGAAAAGACGACCGGTCATTTATAAGGATATTAGCAAGTTTAACTATTAATATCATGGCCAGGATTCTCTTGGGATTAAAGGTAAAGGATCTTACATCCGGTTTTTATGCGGTTAAAAAAGAAGTTTTCTCAAAAGTTACTTTGATGCAGACTGGATTCGCAGAGTATTGCATAAGGTTTACTTATGATTCTGTCAAGAAGGGCTACCAGATAAAGGAGATGGGCTATGTGTCTCCTGACAGGAAGGAAGGGGTCTCCAAGACTCAGAGGAATTTTTCAAGGTTTATCAGAGATGGCTACCTTTGCCTTAGGGAAATGGTAAGGATAAGGCTTGGGATAAGATAAATTCATTCATTTAAGTTCAAAAAGAATGATGATAAGCAAAAAACAGACAATTTATCTGCTTGCCGCAATATTATTTTTAGGTGCATTTCTGCGATTTTACAATTTAGCTGGCGAAAGCTTCTGGCTGGATGAAGGCACAACAGGCTTGACAATAAAAAAATATGATGCCTTGGGCATCTTAAATAATGTCATTGAGAAAGGCCAGACTTTGCCGGATTATTATTCACAGGGAAAATACGCTTATGATGAAGACCTGCCTTTGTATTATATGATTTTAAGAGAGTGGGCAGATATTTTCGGTTTTGATGAATTTTCCCTTAGGTCATTTTCCGCAATCTTTGGAGTATTAAGCATAGCTGCTATATTTTATCTGACAAAATACCTATTTGACAGGAGGACTGCTTTATTGGCTTCCTTATTTTCCACGATAAACTTGACTTTGATTTGGTATTCGCAGGAAGCAAGGCAATATTCTTACCTGCTTTTTCTAAGCTTATTGTCAGCCATATTTCTTGTTAAAGCTTTAAGAGAGAAAAACGTCTCATTTTTTATTGGATTATTTATTGTTAACGCATTTATCATATATTCCCATCTGCCATGGCTGATTTTCATAGCTTTTGAAGGAATTTATGCTTTATACATTCTTTGCCAAGAATACAAAACCAAAAAAGTCCTGGATAAAAAAATGATTATCGCATTTCTTATAATTGGTTTGATGTATCTGCCTATAATCGGCAGGGCTTTATTCAGCCAGGCACAATATGCCAGCTTGTTTGGAAGGCCCAGCATAAGCTCAGTCGCAGAATTTGGAGTCATGCTTTCGACATGGCTCTATCCAAGCGTATCCATGCGGGAAAAAATATTAAGCTCATCATTTTTTGATCTTTCCTTTTCAGAATGGGCGCTTTTTATATCAGTTATTTTAATTGCATTATTAATCGGAATGTTATTTATCTTTGGAGCTTGGAGTGCATTCAAGAAAAGAGATAACAGCTCAATCTTCATATTATTGTTTTTCTTCTTTCCATTTTTATTTGCCCTATTGCTATCTTTGATACACCCAACAATAACTGTTTTTATGATAAGGCAGCTCATCTATCTTATTCCAGCCTACCTTATTATTGCTGCTATTGGATGCCTAAGGCTTAAATGGTCTAATATCATAATAGCCATCATAATGGTCTTAAGCATAATGCCCTTATACGCATATTACGAAAATGTTGACAAGCAGCAATTTAGAGAAGCCGTAAAGTATATACCTCCAGATGAAAAGCTATTCCTCAGCATTGAAACAGCGCAGGTTGTATTCCAATATTATTCAGGAGAAAAAGAGAATATCATGGGTGTAGGGGATTTAAACGATTTAAAAACCAAAGCAGGCAACACTCCATCTTTCTGGGTGCTCCTTACATTCACAAAATATTCTGACCCTGATAATTCAATAAGGCAATACTTGGACAAAAACTACAATTTAATCGAAAAGAAGCGGTTTTTTGACATAGAGGTCTTGCATTATAAGAGGTAATTAACTTAACACAAAACTTTTTAAACAAAATTAGATTTTAGAAGGCAATGGAAACAGCTATAATCTCAAAAGATGCCAAGATAGGCAAGAACACCAAAGTATGGCATTTCTCCCAGATAAGAGAAGGCGCTGTTATAGGCGATAATTGTGTCATTAGCAAGAACTGCTACATTGACTTTGATGTCCAAATAGGGAATAATGTCAAGATCCAGAATAATTCATCTATCTATCATGGTTCAACAATAGAAGACGGCGTATTTATCGGCCCCCATGTTTGTTTAACAAATGATAAAACTCCCAGAGCCATCAATGAAGATGGCAGCTTAAAAAGCAATGATGATTGGGAAGCAGGGAAGATATTAATCAAAAAAGGCGCTTCAATAGGCGCATGTTCAGTCATATTGCCAAATGTAACAATAGGCCAATTTGCCATGATAGGATCAGGTTCAGTTGTCACCAAAAACGTCCCTGATTTCGGTTTAGTCTACGGCAATCCAGCCAAGCTGCATGGATATGTTGACAAGAAAGGAAATAATGTTAAATCGAAGAAATAAAAAATTAGTATTATAAAACGAGTCTGAGCGATGCCCCTGAGCGTAGCGAACGAGGTG
The DNA here is from genome assembly GCA_964436645.1 of uncultured Methanosarcinales archaeon. GTDB lineage: Archaea > Nanobdellota > Nanobdellia > Woesearchaeales > GW2011-AR4 > JACPJP01. The sequence continues at coordinate 4,635 of CAYTDO010000076.1, forward strand.
CCAGAAATTAAAAATTTCTGAGCATGCATGACAGCGAGGACTCGACTAAACCTGCGGAGTAGGTGCCGAACTTCGTTCGAGCAATTGCGGAGCACGTTTTTTATTTCAAAAAATCGTCAAATGACCAATAACAAAAACTCAATAAAAAGATCAAAAAAATCAATATAAAAACTCATAAAAAACAATAATCAAACGCATCAAATAACCTAATCAAAAAATGATCCCAATAGCAAAACCCTACATTGGAGAAGAAGAAATAAACGCAGTAGTTAATGTACTTAAATCAGGAACAATAGCCCAAGGCCCGAAAGTAAGGGAATTGGAAGAAAAGTTCGCTAAGTTTTGCGGGACTAAATATGCAATCGCTGTAAACAGCGGCACTGCTGCCTTGCATTCTGCTTTATATGTTGCAGGTATAAAGGAGAATGATGAAGTCATAACAACCCCATTCACATTCATAGCAACCGCAAATTCCATCCTTATGCAAAGGGCAAGACCTGTTTTTGCGGACATTGATGAGGAAACTTTCAATCTAGATCCGGAAAAGATCAAGCAAAAAGTAACTAAAAAAACCAAAGCCATAATGTCAGTCAATCTATACGGCCAGGCATGCGATTATGATGCTCTAAGAGATATTTCAAAAAGCAAAAATCTCAAGATAATTGAGGATGCTGCCCAGTCTGTTGGAGCTGAATATAAAGGCACTAAATCTGGCAATCTTGGAGACATAGCCGGTTTTTCTTTCTACGCTACTAAAAACATAGCCTGCGGCGAAGGCGGCATAATAACAACCAACGATGAGGATTACGCCGAGAATGCAAAATTATTCAGGCAGCATGGCCGTTCTAAAATGTCATCTTATGAATATGTGAATTTAGGATATAATTACCGTTCAA
>CAYTDO010000077.1:0-18633 GCA_964436645.1 uncultured Methanosarcinales archaeon
ACCATGAGCTAGAGTTATGGATTTTGTTTTATAAAGGTTATTGATTTTGTGGCTTTGCGTTATCCAGAAACTATTTCCCTACGACAAGTTTCTTGTGAGCTTGAAACTTACTCAAGGGAAACTAATAAAAGCAATAAGAAGAAAGAACCAAGGATGGGCAATCTATCGAGCAAAGAAGGTAGCCGGTATATCAATAAGACGAGTAAATCGGTATACTGGCAATATCTGATTTCAGGAGAACTTCCTGAAATAGGCATAAAGAATGGTGGACAAAATTGAGCTGAATGACAGAATTTTTGACCGGGAGAGAGAGGGGTGTAAAATATTTGGAAGATTCCATTAAAGATATAGGCCTAAGAGCAGATTATTCGGCAATATATTTTACAATGAGCGAGGAGCAGTCAGAATATGCCACTATATCATTTGTCAAGTTTTCGGAGCTTGCCGGGAATTTAGTCGGAAGCTTTAATGCTCTGGCAAGTATGGCATCCATTTTAGCGCCTTGGACAATCGCTATATTGCTGATTGCGTTTATCTGGAAGCTGTCCAAAAGAAGAATGTAACTTGTCTGTTTTTTGTCGTGGCTAAATCTCAATCTTCTCTTTCTTATTTTCAACATTTTCATCTATTTTTTTAATTAAATCAGAAACTTTAACCCCAAACTTAACCTTTCCATCAAGCGTTCTTACAGCTATGGTTTCATTCTTTTCTTCTTTTTCCCCTATTGTCAGCATTAACGGTATTTTTTGCAATTGCGCATCCCTTATTTTGTATTCAACTGATTCTGTCCTTGTGTCAAGTTCTGATCTGATATGGTACTTTTCCAACTCTTCTTTTACCTTAATGGCATACAAATCAAACCTATTGGCTACTGTCAATATCCTCGCTTGTATTGGAGCAATCCATAGGGGAAATTTCCCTGCATAATGCTCTATTAAAATTCCAAAGAACCTTTCTATTGAGCCGTATATGACTCGATGGATTATTATTGGAGTATGTTTTTTCCCGTCTTCTGCAACATAATTGACATCAAACTTCTGCGGCATTTGAAAGTCAACTTGGACAGTAGCGCATTGCCACGTCCTTCCAATGCAGTCTTTTATGTGGAAGTCTATCTTTGGGCCGTAGAAAGCGCCATCCCCGGCGTTAATTTTGTATTTTAATTTTAGTTTGTTCAATGCATCTTCCAATGCTTTTTCTGCTTTGTTCCAGTCTTCTTCCCTACCCATTCTTTTTTCAGGTCTTGTAGAAAGTTCAACATGATACTCAAATCCAAAAGTCTTATAGAAATAATCTGTCAACTCAATCACGTTTATTATCTCCTTTTCCATTTGCTCCGGAGTTACATAGATGTGAGCATCATCCTGGGTAAAGGACCTTACCCTGAATAATCCGGATAGAACACCGGCTAATTCATGCCTGTGGACAAGGCCATATTCCATCAGCCTTTTTGGCAAATCCCTGTAAGAATGCAATTTTTCCTTGAAAACAAGAATGCTTCCAGGGCAGTTCATGGGCTTTACTGCAAAATCCCTGTTATCAACTTTTGTAAAGTACATATTTTCCTTGTAATGATCCCAATGGCCAGATTGCTCCCATAAAGACCTATTCAGAATTATTGGAGTCTGTATCTCTTCATAGCCATTTTTTTCATGCACTATTCTGGAAAAATCCAGCAAAATATTTATGATCTTTTTACCCTTTGGATGGAAGAAAATGAATCCCGGGCCTTCTTCATGTATTGAAAATAAATCCAGTTGCTTTCCCAGGACCCTATGGTCCCTCTTCTTTGCTTCATCCATCATTTTTAGATGAGCTTCCAACTCTTTCTTTGTTGGGAATGCAAGTGCATATATCCTTGTGAGCTGAGGCTTGTTTGAGTCTCCGCGCCAGTAGGCTCCAGCCATATGCGTCAGCTTAAACGAGCCAGGGCTTACTTTCTTCATCGAAGAGATATGGCCTCCCCGGCATAAATCAACATAATTTCCGGATTTATAGAAAGAAACTTCCTGGCCTTCTTTTGTAAACTCATCTATCAATTCTTTCTTGAATGGATTGTCTCTGAATTCTTTTTTTGCCTCTGCCCCTGAATGCTCTGACCTTGCAAATTTATCCCATTCAGGCAGGATTTCTTTCATCTTTTTCTCTATTTTTTCCAAATCGGATTCATTTACCGGCTTTGAGAACTGGAAATCATAATAAAACCCGTTTTCAATTGCCGGCCCTATTGTTCGCTTTGTGTCAGGCCATAATTCAAGGACAGCTGCTGCCAATAAATGAGCAAGTGAATGGCGCAAAGCGTCAAGGCCTTCTTTGTCTTTGAATGTTATGATCCTTATTTTTGCATTTTCATTTATCTTTTCATCTAAGCCAGAAATCCTGCCATTTATGCCAATGGCGACAGCATCGTTTGCAAGCCTCAGGCCAATGCCTTTGGCTATATCATAGCCCGTTATGCCTTTTTCATACTCTTTTGAGGAATTATCTGGCAATGTTATTTTTATTTTTGGCATACTTGAGCTAGTTTTGTATTTTCTTTAAAAAGATTTTGTTATGGAAAAGACATTATTTTGGCTCAGAAAACTAGATAAATCATCCTAAATCTTGGAAAACCGCAATATTTATAAATAAAGAATTTAATAGTTCTACATTTTTTAATAATAGTATTATTGTTATTATATTTAATAAGAGGCTCAATGGACATAAAATTCATAGGAAAGGCGAAAATAACGACGCAAGGACAGGTAACTTTACCCTCAGAAGCCAGGGATTCATTAAAATTGGATGCAAACAGCGAAATCTATTGGTATCAGGTAGATGAGCATCTTGTAGTCGTAAAGGAGCTGGTAAGCGTTGACGATCTAGCCAATATCATTTCAAACAAAAAGAGGAAAAAGGAATAATGCCGTTCGCAAACATTGTTGGGCTTCTTGCGCTGTTAAGCTTGATACCTTTCATAATCCTCTATTTGAGAAAGCCGAAGCCTCAGGATAAAGTCATTCCTTCATTGATGTTTCTCCTGCAGAACAAGAAAAACTCAACTCAATATGCAATGCTCAGGAAGTTTTTAGCCAATCTTCTTTTTTTCATACAGCTTCTTGCACTAATCGGCCTGGCATTGGCGGTTGCTGAGCCTTTTATCAGCATTCCCTATGATGTTTCTCTTGAGAATACTGTTGCAGTCATTGATGCAAGCGCCTCCATGCAGGCAGAAGAAGGAGGGAATTCAAGGTTTGATGCCGCAATCAAAGAGGCAAAAAAGTCATTCAGTGGAAAGAACAGCGTAATACTTGCCGAAAATGTGCCGTTGATTGTTTTAGAGGATGAGGATGAAAAAACTGCCAGCAGCTTTATTGATACAATAAGCCCAAGAGCCACCACAACTAATCTAGGAGATGCAATTCTCATGGCAAAAGATGTTTTAGGAGAAAGGCCTGGAAGAATTGTTGTCATCAGCGATTTCAACAACATGGATGGGCCTGATCTCTTAGCAGTTAAAAAAGCAGTCAGCTCTGAAGAATTAATTGTCAATTTTGCAGATGTCTCAAATGAGGCGGAAAATGCAGGAATAATAAAGATGGATGTGGGAAAGCACAATATCAAGGTATACATAAAGAATTATAATCCTGTTAAAAAACAAATGAAGCTCAAACTTCTAAAAGGCGGAGATACATTGGCGGAGTCAGGGGCAATAGATGTGCTGCCCAATTCTGTTGAAAGCTTCTTATTTGATGATACTCCCGCTGGAGTAAGTTCAATAATTCTGGAGCCAAAAGACGGCCTTATAGTGGATAACACCGCTTACATAAGCGCCCCTCTCAAAAAGAAAACAGATGTTCTGCTTATAGCAAATAAAGATGGCACTCATCTGGAGAATGCATTGCTTGCATCAAGAGATATAGCGCTTAATGTTGTAAACCCGCCCGTCTTAACATTGAACACTAAGGGTGAAAGGATAGAGCCGATGGCGCATGATGTAATCATAATACATGGAATCAACAATGTGGGGACGAGGGATGGCATTTTACCGGGTGCATTTCAGGACTTATCAAATTATGTCAAAAATGGCGGGAAATTAATCATAACTGCGCAGCCGGATTTGGATAAGATAAACAAGGTTGATCTTGACATAGTTGAGCTTAAGAGCCTTGCGCAAGACACAAAAAGAGTATGCATCGATGCGGTAAATGAAATAACCAAGGATTTTGGCAATATTGACTGCTTTTCAACAGTTTCCAGATATTTTGTTTCTTCAGCTGTTAAGGATGCAATAGTTATGGCTTCGATAGAAGGAACGCCAATTCTTGCTTTCAAGGAGCATTTCAAGGGGAAAATATTTTACTATGGAATTATTGATGACAGCAGCGATTTTAGGACACTGCCTTCCTATCCTGTTTTCTGGAATTCATTGATCAATTTTATGGCTGAGACAGAAGATATAGGCGAGTTTAATATAAAAACTGGCAGGGTGGCAACTGTAAATGAGCAGAATGTCAAGACTCCGACGTCTTCATTAAAAACCTCTAAAGTGATATTTGATGAAGCTGGGATTTATGAATTAAATGGCAGGAAGTATGCAGCTAATCTTTTGGATGAGGCAGAGTCGGATGTGGTGAAGGGTAGCTTGCTAAATGAAGAGAGTGAAAGCGCAGAAACTTTGAAAGAGGAAGGGAGAGAAACAGACCTAAGCCTAAGCCCACTTCTTCTTGTACTTTCATTGCTGCTGCTATGCTTCGAAATATTTTATATTAAAAGAAGAGGTGACCTATAGTGGCTTTCGTTTTTCCAGACCTAAGCAGCGTACAATGCTTTTCAAAATTCTGCTTACGGTACACTTACATGGCATTGGCTGCAATACCTGCAGTAATACTGCTTTATTTCGTAATCAAGAAAAATTTTATCAAATTTTTCAGCAAAGATGAGCAGGTCAGTTATCTGCGGCAGAAAAAAAATCAGAGGACAATTTTTTTCGCGTTCAGGGCAGCGGCCATATTCTTCATTATGATAGCTATCTCAAGCCCTTTTATAATGGAGGCCACAACTGTCAAGGGAAATCCTAGAATAATAATCCTTGTCGATAACTCTTCCTCACTTAATCTTTTTGAATCAGGATTAGAACAAGAGATTTCCTCAGCATTAAAAAATAAAATTCCAGTTTCAGTAAGGCACATAGCATCAGGTGACAAATCCGCTTTAGGAGATGGCATACTTAACAACCTTGAGAGGGATGACAATGTTTTGGTCATAACAGATGGGAATAGCAATGACGGAAAGCTTTTGGGAGATACTCTGCTGCTTGCCTCATCCCTTAATGCAACTGTAAGCACATTGGATATAAAGCCTGTAAGAAGTGATGTCGGAGTAGAGATAATAGGGCCGAGCGAATCTATACTGGACACTGATGAAACTTTCATTATCAAAGTCAATAATGCCGGGAAAAAAATCCCATATACTTTAGAAGTCAGGTTTGATGATGATATAGCCCTAGCAAAAACTGATGATAAATCCAATACGTTTACTCTTACGAGGAATCTTAAAGAAGGCTACCATAAAATAACTGCGGAGCTGATGAATGTCGGAAGCGAAGATTATTTTGGCGAAAACAACAAATTCTATAAGACTGTCAAAGTGGTTCCCAGACCGAGAGTCCTTTTTGTCTCTGAAAAAACTTCACCTATGGCTGCAGATTTGGGGGAGATATACGACCTTACTTCTGTAAGCGCGATACCTAATGACCTAAGCAGTTATCTGGCAGTTGTACTGAATGACTTGCCTGCAAACAAAATACTGCCGAAGTTAGATTCCTTGAGCGATTACGTCTCTGACAGGAATGGATTATTTGTAATTGGCGGGGAAAATTCCTACGACCGTGGGGGGTATAAAGGAACGTTGGTTGAAACTCTTCTTCCCATCAAAGTAGGGGCAGGAGAAGAGTCTGAAAAAAGCGATGTCAACCTTATCATAATATTGGATGTTTCAGGCACAACAGGAAAAATATATAATGCAAACACAAAGCAGTATGAAGTGACAGGCTTTGATGAAATTATAAAGGCTCAGGCAGCAAGCATCATAGAAAGCCTTGATGATAAAATCAATGCCGGGGTGATTGTAATCGGAGTCAAACAGGTTGGAACAGTTGTAAAGCTTTCCGATTTAGCCGCTTTAAAGGGCAGGAAAAAGGAGATTATTGACCTAATCTCTCGAATAGATAGGGAGAAAGTTGGCGGCCAGACTGAAATAAAGCTTGGAATAGAAAAAGCAGACATAATGCTCAGGAGCGTTTCCGGGGGGAAGAATGTCATCCTTCTATCTGATGGCAGGGGCATAGCAGACAAGCCCAAAGAGGAAGTGAAGACAACTGTCAAACAGGCAAGTTCAAGGGGTATCAAAGTGTATGTTGCCGGGGTTGGCGCTTCCGATGAACAAGACTACTCCTTTTTAAAAGACATAGCAGGTTTAGGCGAAGGAATATACTTTCCTGTTGACTCTTCAAGCAGGATTAAGGTTCTATTCGGGGAGCCAGAAGGCAAAGGAGAAAAGGACAGCTTGAATCAGCTTGTCTTGTTGGATACAACACATTTTATAACTTTCAATCAAAGCCTTGATGCAGTCGTCACAGGCTATAATTATGCAATACCAAAATCGGCGTCAAGGCTGCTGGTAGCGACAAACAAAAATATCCCCATCATGGCAGTATGGCGCTTTGGCCTTGGAAGAGTGGCAAGCCTCACAACTGATGACGGGAGCAAATGGGCTGGAGAGCTTTTAAGCAGCAAAAATTCAAAATTTCTTACGAAGTCGATCAATTGGGTCATAGGGGATCTGTCCCGAAAGAAAAATTTTGATGCCACAATAAAAGATACAACTCTTGGCGAGGATCTTTCGATAAATATAATATCAGACAAGGTTCCACAGCATGAAAAGCTAAAATTTATCAAGGCAGATGCCAATCTCTATAATGCCAAGTTCACTCCAGCCGCAACCGGATTTTATAACTTTTTAGGGGCCGATGCTGCTGTGAACTATAGGGAAGAGTTCAAGGATCTCGGGGTAAACAATGAGTTTTTGAACCTTGTTGAGCAAACCGGCGGGAAGATATTTGATAAGGGCGATATCGATGCGATTGTCGAGTTTGCAAAAGAAAAGTCAAAGAGATTAAAAATAAACAGCAAGGAGTTCAAGTGGCCTTTCCTCTTGATTGCTATAGTATTGTTTTTGGCAGATATTACTTTGAGGAGAGTATGGGAGCTGAAAAATTATTAATGAAATTTATTAAGAAATTATCTTCGACTCAGCAGATTTTCATTATTATAAACAATTATAAAAAAGACAAAAACAATCAAACTAAACTTGGATTGGCGCTTGAAAATCAAATATTTTGGCGCTACTCCGCGGGGTGAGAGAAAAAATGGCATTTATGAAACGGGATGTGAATATGGGATTGCTTCTTTTAATCATAGCTGCAGCCCTGCTGTTTACTGGCTTCAGCGTCTATTACCAGTCAAGCTTTAGGGACATCTCATTAGATTATAAGACAAAGCTCGACCAGCTCCAGCAGGTCAGCAAGGACCTTACCACCCAGAAAAAAGAGCTTAATGAGACTTATGCGCTAAGAGTAAAGGCTGAGCAGGACAAGAAAGCTCTGGACCAGGGCTACAAATCAGTAAGCGACGAGAATGACCAGATTAAATCTGATAATTCAAATCTGCAGTCTGAGCTGAGCAGCACAAAAAATGATCTTGGCGAGAAAACTGTCAGACTTGAAGCTACGCAGAATATATTGGCGCAGACGCAGGCAAGCCTGGCTGCAGCAAACAGCAAAGTTTCTTCGCTGAATAAAAAGGTCAGTTGCCTTAAGGATGAAGCAGCCAAGGCAGATGCTGATGAAGATATTGATTCATGCTAAAATAAAAATTCCGACCAATGAACAAAGTTCAAGGTTGCTTTGGCAAACCACTGCAAGCAGCGGGAGTGTATCATAACAAATGAAAGACTTCATCAGGGTAATCAAGGAAATCAACAGGACGGTAAGATTTTTTATCCTTTTCGAGAGCTTTCTAAATGCAGCTATATTCTTCCTGGCATTGTATTTTTTGCTTTCTTTGATTAATCTTTATCCCTTCTCTGCCATCATACCTGCGCTAATTTATTTTGTGTTGGGGCTGTATGTCCACTTAAAGGAAGACAAAAGAAAAATTGTGGAAAGCAAATACGCCCCACTTAAGGAGAAGTTAAGAACTGCTGCAGATAATGTCGGTCAGGACAATATTGTCGTTAATGAGCTTGAGGAAGAAGTCGTAAGGGACCTAAAGAATGTCGGCTTAAGCTCTTTTGTCCAGACAAACAAAGTCTCGTATAAGGTATTTGCGTGCATACTGCTTTCATTTGGAATAGTTTTGGCGACTACAATGGATTTGTACATAGTTGATCTTGGACAGTTCCTTGGAAATCTGCCGGAATTGATTGACAGATTAGATCCTAATAAAATAGCAGGCAATGCAAATCTTGAGGTAAATGAGAGCAGCGATATCTATGGGGCGAGCAAATTAGCGACTTTAGGGGATAATCCAGTTGATATAAAAATAAAGCCAGTCAATTATGAGGTAAGTGTAAGGGAGGAGGGGGATGTAGAGCAAAAACAATTTGATGAGATGTTCCCGGGCGAAGTTGATATCGAGCAGTCCTCGTCTTCTGATGAGTACATACCCGAGGAGCAGCAGGAGCTTGTCAAGAATTATTTTGATAAGCTAGCCAATAGATAAATTAATAAATAAAAAACAATGGATAAAATAAATAAAAGCTAAAACTATCAAATAAACGAGAAAATTTCATTAATTATAAAAAATAGTGAAATTTTCCCTACACGGAAAAATTTCAAGGAAATTTTTTGTGTCCTAGAAATGCAAGGCATTTCTATGATTTTAGTAAAGTTTTCAATTCGTTCAAACTTCATAAACAATTAACAAAAGCAAATAAAATTAATAAATAAAAAATATTTAATAAAAGCTTAAATAAAGAGAGATTTGTTTATACTCATAAAGAGGTGTTTTTATGAAGAGTTATAAGGATATTTTTGATACAATATTCAAAGAATTGGAAAAAGTCATTGTCGGGCAGCAGGATGTAGTTGAGCAGATTCTTATTGCAATATTATGCGACGGCAATGCCCTTTTGGAGGGTTATCCCGGATTGGCAAAGACTTTGACTGTAAAAACTTTATCTGATCTTATGAGCCTTAAATTCAGCAGGATACAAAACACTCCGGACTTAATGCCGTCGGATATAACCGGCACTTATATCATAGAGGAAACCTCCGGAAAGAGGGCTTTCAAATTCCAGCCAGGGCCAATTTTTGCCAATATTGTGCTGGCAGATGAAATAAACAGGGCAACACCTAAGACTCAATCAGCCTTGCTTGAAGCAATGCAGGAGAAGCAAGTTACTGTCGGCACTAACACCTTCAAGCTAGAGCTTCCATTTTTTGTTCTTGCGACCCAAAACCCAATAGAGCAGGAAGGAACTTATCCTTTGCCGGAGGCACAGTCAGATAGGTTCCTGCTAAAAATAAAAGTAGGTTATCCTTCTTTTGAGCAGGAAAAGGAGATTGTGGACAGGTATACTTCAACAGTAAAAGAGCAGAAGCTGAAAATGATGATTAACAAGAATCATCTTTTGAGCCTCCAAAGCCTGACAAGACAGGTTCCGGTTGCCAATGATATAAAGGCAAGGGCTGTAAAACTTATAGTTGCTACAAGAACAAATAAAGATGTCATACAATATGGGGCTTCACCAAGGGCTTCTATAGGCATACTGCTGGCTGCAAAAGCAAGAGCTTTGATCAGGGGCAGAAATCATGTAAGCACCGAGGATATCAATGAGATGGCCTATCCCATATTAAGGCACAGGATCATTTTGAATTTCGAGGCAGAAAGAAAGGGAATGACAACTGACGATGCGGTCAAGAATTTACTTGATAAAGTTAAATAATAATTTATTTTTTATAATCAATAACTTTTTATGAAAATGCTTCGCAGATTATAGTGGCTCGGGCTCGCTGTCTGCCATTCGCTCGCCCTTGCTTATTTATTTCCAATGATAAAAACTGATTTCCTTAACCAGCTGGACAGATTCCATCTTGTTGTCAAGAAGAGGGTTACTTCTAACTATATCGGTCCGAGAAAGTCAGCAGCTACTGGAAGGGGCTTGGTATTTAAGGAGCATAGAATATATGCGCCTGGAGATGATATACGGCTTATAGACTGGAAAGTTTTCGCAAGGACTGATAATCTCTACATCAAAACTTTTGAGGAAGAAAGAAATCTGACAGCGCACGTAATAATGGACTCCAGCGCTTCGATGGGATTTGGCAGCCCAGTAACAAAATTTGATTATGCTGCCATGCTCGGAGTTGGATTTGGCTATCTTGCCATGAGGGAAAATGAAAAATTGCAATTTTCAACTTTCAATGAAAAGCTTGAGGTTGTCCAGCCAAGAAAGGGGATGTCACAACTCGCTTCAATGGTTTTTCATCTTAATAACACTAAGACAGAGGGCACTTCAAAAATGCTTGATTCCATGATGCTGTACAGAAAGCTTATCGGAAGCAGGGCATTTCTAGTTTTAATATCTGATTTTTTAGTTGATATCAATGAAGTTATAGAAGCACTTTACACTTTAGGCGATCAAGAAGTCAAGATAATTCAAGTTTTGGATCCAGTCGAAAAAGACTTAAAATATAATGGGGAATTTAAGCTTATTGACAGCGAGACAAAAAGCATTCTGAGAACATACATAAGCCCGCGGCTAAAGGTGCAATACCAGCAAATGCTTGATAATCATACTGCCAGATTAGAAGAAACATGCAATAAATTAGGCTATCATTTTTACCAGATGACTACTGACACTCCAATATTTGACGCTTTCTATAAAGTATTGGCATAGAAGCCAAGAACAAAGTTACCAAACAGTAAAATAAATAATATTTGTTTTTCTAAAGAGTATTACTATAACTCAAATTAGGCCCCAATCCATTTCTTTCTCTTGAAGAACCAGTACATTGCAATAACTGAAAAAAACATTAATCCTATTGCGAAAAAGTAGCCGTATTTCCAATAAAGCTCAGGCATATTCAATGAGGAGGAAGAACGGTCGAAATTCATCCCATAAATTCCAGCTATCAAAGTTGGAGCCAACATGAAAGAGGTTACGACTGTAAGGGTTTTCATCACCTGGCTAAGGTTGTTAGAGACTGAGCTCAGATAGATTTCAAGAGTTCCTGTCAGGATTTCCCTATATGTTGCTTCAGCATCTATAAGCTGGGTAACATCGTTGTAAAGATTCCTGAACCTCTTGATATTTTTTTTATCAATCTGAGTTATGTATTCTTTTTCTATGGACGTTATGACTTCCCTGTTTGCGGTAAGGGCCCTATGGAAAAAGATTAGGGTTTTCTTTATTGCAAAAATATCCCCCATTGTCGTTTTTGACGGCTTTTGCACAACTTCATCTTCTATTTGCTCTAATCTCTCCTCGAACCCGTCTATAACTTTGAAATATCTCCTTGAGATAACATCTATCAGGCTGTAAGTGAAATAACCAACTCCCTTTTCATGCAAATCTATCTTATTCGCTTTTACCAGGTCTTCCATTTTCTTGAGGGCTTTTGTCTCCTGCGGGCATAATGTTATAGCATTATTCTTTGTTTTTGAGATAAAAATAGACACAGGCATTGTAGCTATATTCCCATCTTCTTCCTCCCAGGGAGTCCTGACTATTATCAGGGAATGCTCTTCCAAGTCAGAAACTTTAGGCCTTTGCTCAGGATCCAGAGCATCCTTCAGCTCTTCTAATGGTATTCTTGTATTTTCAGAAATTTCCTTCAGCTCTTCCTCTGACGGCGCGATGCAATTTGCCCAGCAGACAGAAGCGGTAGCTAAATCCTTGGTCGAGCCCTCGCTTGCAGATCCTTTCTGGAAAGAGTACATCTTTAACATGATATTCCGGGCTTGATTTATCCTATATAAATTTTTGCATCGTGTTTTTACATATTTTTTAATTCCATATTTAGTCCATACTTAGTCCTTTTTTATTCCATTATATTGTTATTTATTTTATATTATTAATACTTTATACTTATATACTAATAGTTTTTACTTATTAAATAATATATAAATCCTTACTTAATTTTGGAGATGTTTTTTGTATTTATGGAAATCCTAAAATATTAAATATTGCACTTATTGGCCATGGCATAATGAAACTCAATAAGAACGTACTTTCAATTGCAGTCCTGATTTTGGCTGTCTTTGCCAGCTATGCAAATACTTTCAGGAATGAATTTGCATGGGATGACGCATACTTTATTGTTGATAATATACATTCAAGAAATCTTGAAGAAATGCCCGGCTTTTTTGTTGAGCATTCCCCCGGGGATTTATACAGGCCAATAAGAAGCGTTTTTTACACAATTATATACCAGCTATTCGGACTTAATGTATTTGGCTACCATCTAAACAGCTTTTTGCTTCATTTGGCCGTTACGATTGTTTTATATTTTATCACTTTGAAAATAACTGAAAAGGCATCTTTATCTTTTGCAGCTTCTCTTTTTTTTGCAGTCCACCCAATACATGCGGAAAGAGTCACAAATATGACTGCGGGGTTTGATATTTACGGAATACTTTTTTTATTGCTTGCATTATTTTTTTATATATCCTTTTCAAAAAGCAATATACAAAGGCATTTTATTTTTTCCAATGTTTTTTATTTTTTGGCCTTATTTTCCTCTGAAGAGGCTATTACCTTAATTCCGCTTTTGATTTTATACGAGCTTTCATTTAATAATAAAATTAATTTTTATAATATCATATCATTGCTGAAAAAATATATTTCTTACATCCTTATAACTATTTTTTATCTTATTGCCAGGTTTTCAGTTCTTCAGAAGATAGGGAGGGAAGAAATATACTTCAATGAAAGCTTTCTGGGAACTGTGCTGACAACAGTTAAAATCTTTGTGCAGTATATTGGGCTTTTATTTTTTCCTGTAGGTCTTGTTACTGAAAGATATGTCAAGTTTGAAAGCTCCCCGTTAAGCCTCGGCTTTTTAATTCCTTTGGCATTACTATCTCTGCTGCTTTTCTTTTTTGTTAAGTCTTATAAAAAATCAAAAATAATATTTTTTTCAATAGGATGGTTTTTCATAACTCTGCTGCCGTTTTCAAACTTATTTCCGCAGATTACAATTATGGCAGAAAGGTACCTTTATCTGCCGTCTTACGGCTTTTGCCTGCTTTTGGCTTTTTTTATTTTTTCCATTGATCAATTAAAATTACCAAAATTAAATAATCTAAGCAATTTCATTGAAAAAAATTCCAAGGCAATAATCATTTCTGCGGTATTAATAGTTACTTTATCCTTTTCCTTCCTTGCAATCCAAAGAAATGCCGAGTGGAAGGATAATTTTACCTTATTGAGCAAAACCATTGAGAGAAACCCATATGGGACAAGGACTTACAATGCTTTGGCATTGCATTACCGGCAGAAAGGAGATTATGGTTCTGCTTATGAAAATGCCCTGCATGCTGTGGAGCTCAGCAGCAAAAATTATCATGCTTATGAAACTCTTGGGACAATAAGCGCTTACCAGAAAGATTATGAGCAGGCAATATACTATTATAATATGTCTCTCAGTATAAACTCCGATTTTTACTTGGCTCTTAATAATCTTGGTTTGATATACAGCTATACTGGGGAATTTGACCAGTCTATTTTTTATCTTAAAAAAGCAATAAATTCCAATCCGAATCTTGCCAAGGCATACAATGATTTAGGTGTTGTTTATGGCCAATTGAAAGATTTTGACAATGCCATACTATTTATTACTAAGGCAATGGAAATCAACCCTTATGAGCCTTCTTATTATAGGAACCTGGCGTTAATCCATAAGCACTTGGGAAATGATGTGGAAGCAAAGCGCCTGATGGAAAAATCAGAAAATATTGGCCGATGATAGCATAAACTTTAGAACTCTTTCTTTTTAGATTCTTTTAGGCCAAAAATACCCGCTTAATTTACTATTCTTATGGTTTTTTAACCTTCAATACTGCGCACCATTTATCTTCATAGACTGCCTTATAGTTTTCTTTATGGGAGATTATATAATTAAACAACTGAACATCCTGCTTTATTTTTCCGGAGAAGACATAATCCGGATTATAATCTTCGACAATAAAATCTTGATTTCCCTTTAGCTTTCCCTGCAAGATATCCATATATCTTTCGAATTTTTTGGCATCGTATAGGTAGGAATATGTAAGGTCAATGCCATGCGTATATATTAAATCAGAATTTTTGAAAAACAAGTAGGGGAAGGCATATGCATTAATGAAAACCAAGGAACCTTTTGGAACATTATTTTTCATCCATTCTGCACATCCATTGTAGTTATGAAAGAATTCTGTATCTAAGTAGTCTTTTTTTAAGATAGCGAAGTTAATCGCGACAATTAAAATGATTAATACTATCCCCGAGATTTTTAGGATTTTTATGGCTTTAATCTTCCCGCCTTTTTCAAGCATTTGCAGATAGTCATTAATTATGAATGCAGAAGCAAGGATTGCAAAAGGAATAAAATACTCCTGCATCCTCCTGGATATGAGGGTATATATAAGAAAGAAAAAGCTTAATGCAAGGAAAAAAGCCTGCATCTTCGCCATTTTTTTGCTCTTTATTACAACAAACAAAGACAATAGGAAAAACGCCAAGGCAATGAAGTTGTTTTTTATGAATTCCAGAAAAGGCCACGGCTTCCATTCCACATTATAGAGGTTGGAAAGAAGATTTACCTCGAATATCTGGATGTATAACCCGGAAAGGTTGTTTGGGAAGTATGGATTGATAATGAGCCCTGCAAATGTTCCGGTTATCGCATATAGGATTAGCTTATAATCCCATTTTTTTGTAAATAATTTATCTATTATAAAATAAGCAGATATAATGAATGATTGGATCACAAAGCCGCTGTAGAGCCAGACAAAAATAAAGGAGGCCAGGCTTAACAGCAAGTACCTCTTGCTTTGCAGAAAGTAAATCGCCAGCATAATGATGGCTATTGCCAATGGCATCTGCCGGCCAAGCAAGAACCTGTACATCAATTCTGCGGATGCAAAAATTAACAGCAAAGACCAAAAAAGAGAAAATCTGACTTCATTTCTTTTGAGAAACCAATAATATGCTGCCAATGCGATTGCCGCAAATACAGAAGCAGCTATCTTAGCGCCTAAATTAAGGCCGAATAAGCCTATGAAAGGCATAAGTAAAAATCTGAAAAGAAATTGTATGTCTGCGTAGTTTTCAGAAAGAATGGTATACTTTGCCCATGAAAACTCTTTAATGAGCCCATTTTCCCTGACTATCTCTGCAGCCTTGGCATGATAATAGCCATCAAAACCGATAATATATGGATAGGAAAATTGGGCAATGCCGAATATAGCTATAAAAATCAGAAAAGCAAAACCAAGACTTTTAACATTCATGCTTAATCGCTTGTACATTCTGATTAATAATTTTTTGATTTTAGTCATTATATTATCAAATCAGAGAGCAACCCTTAATATATTTCTTCTCAATTTTTTGATTTTTTGCAAAGATTTAAGTATAATATACAGTGATAACTATATAGAGATGAGTTAATTATGGCTTTTTCAAGAGCAAAACACTCTTAAGTCATATACTGCAACATATATACTAAAAAAGGTGGTATAACCGTAAGATTTAAATACCATTGGTTGTTTGATAGTGAATGTGGAACTCATCACTATGAACCAGAGTTTCCTGATTACAAACAAAAAACACAAACACGGAGGTGTTTAGTTCAAATGGGATTTAAAAAAACAATAAAGAGGATTTCTGCTTTAGGTATAGGAGCTTCAATGGTTGGAGCAACCATATTCGGCGCAATGGCTGCTGATTTATCTGCGTATCCAAGCCAATATGTAAAAGACGGTAAATTTACCGGAGTTCTAGTAGTAGGCGACAAAGCTGCTGCTGAGGACGTAATAGGAGTTTCTGATATTGCTGTAAGCTTACAATTTGCAGCTACAAAGCCAGCTGGCTCAAGCGGAACAACTGTTTCAGTTGAAGGAGATGCCTGGAAAGTAGGTACAAGCACAAAGATTTTGGAAATAGGAGAAGATCTTAGTACTTCCTCAACACACGTTGAAACTATAAGGAATATCACAACTTTTATAGACGACAGCGAACTGAATGCGTTGGCATCAGGAACAGTTTCTAATGGAAAAGGAGATGCCCCTTTTAACCAATTTCTATATTTATTGGGACCGGGCACTGGACCTTCCTCAGGATATGTAAAATACGCTGAAGATGATTCCGATGTTTCGGCAGATTTCTTGTACTTTAAATCAGGCCAAGAAATAGGAAGGTACTTGCTAGAGTTTACAACCTCTCTTGAGTCAGATGTTGATGATAGTGCTGGTGCAGCAACTACAACGGGGCTTTATCTTACAGACCTTGAAAACACTGATTTAACAATGTTTGGAAAATCTTACACTATAGTTCAGGCAAGAAGAGTTGCTTCTGTAGGAAACCAAGTAAAATTGGTTTTAATGGGCGGAGCAACTAAAGATAGTTTGCTTGAGAGTGCTACCAAGACCTATAATATTAATGGTAAAGACAATGAAGTTACTGTTGATTTTGTAGACTCGAATAGCGCTAAGCTTACTGTTAATGGGCAGGGAACAAGAGACTTGCTTGAAGGAGAAAGCGATAAACTTGCTGATGGAACTACAGTAGGAGTTTCAGAAATCTTGTACCAAGACTATGCTGGCGGTGTCCATAGCGTGACTTTCTTCCTGGGAGCTCAGAAATTAGAGCTAAAGGATACCAACATCCGGGATGTTGATGCTAGCACTAATATTAAGATAGACGATGAGGCTATCGACAATGCATGGGTCATAATAGAAGGAACTGACGATAACAGTACCTTTAAGATTAGCAGGATACATGTAAACATGACCGCAGACGATGACTTTTATGTGCCAGCTGGCGGCAAGTTAAGCGAGAACCCAGATTTGGATGAACCTCAAGTTTTGTTCACAAGCAATTGGGATATTGAATATAAAGGCTTGTCCGAAGAGACAATGGAAGACATCGAGATAACTACAAGCGGTAATAAGAGATACGCCTTGAAGTTCTTGGATGGAGATGGTAATAAGGTTGATCTTCCATTGACAGAAGCTGTAGGTGCTTCAGCTGCAGAAATTGGAGAGAAAGATAAAGCTCTTATCAACATAGAAAACAAAAACATCACTAAAGATGATTATCTCGTCTTGACTGATGCTTCAGAATCAAGAGGAAGCAGGAAGAGTTATGTATTGCAGTATAAAGGTGCAGATAAACTTGGCTCAGACAACCCAGTATTAAAATTCAAGAACTTGGGAAGTGGAGAGACAATTGAGCAGACTTATTCAAATGCATCGACACTTGCAACCTTGAAGATAGGGGGAGCAGACTATAGAGTCTTTGCTGACCGAGATGGAGCAGGAACCGCTCTTAACACTAATGACTTCAATGTTTTAGTGGACTTGGATGCAAGTGGAGCTATAAATACTGCTGATGGCGAGAACCAAACAGTTAACTTGACAACTAAGTACGGAATGGAGATAGGAATAGTAAACGCAACTAATCCTAGCGGTCAAGGTAGCAGTGTAATGGTATCCTTTAAAGTACCTGATAACACCAGGGAAGGCGGATCGACTGAAGATATGACTCAGACCTTGCAAGCTACAGATCTTGTAGTTAACTTAACGGCTACCTCTGACACGAAGGTTTCCATGGCCTTAGTCACAGGAACTACCGGCGGTCAAATAGTTGATGGTGCAAGAGACAGATTAAGCTTCAGAACACCTGATGGCGAGACAAATGTTGCCTATGGCTATACAAGCTACGGTTCATTTATAACCCATAACACTCCAGCAAGTGAGCCAGCTACACTAAAGATTGAGAATCCAAGCAAGCAGAGAGAAGCTTTGGTTTACATAACAGCTAAAGGCGCTGCTTTAACAACCACAAGTTCTGTATCTGACGGTGGAGCAGTAAGCATCCAAAGGATTGATGTTGGAGCTACAAAATTAGCTTCAGAAGTTACTGATATCAAAGCAGTAAATTCAATCCTTGTTGGAGGACCATGCGCTAACGCAGCAGCAGCAACTATTATGGGCAACCCAGCTGATTGTACTGCAGGATTTACACCTGGCGTAGGTAAGATTCAAGTGTGGGATGTTGGAACGGGCAATGTAGCAATGCTAGTAGCAGGATACAGCGCAGCTGACACAAGAAATGCAGCAGCTGTTGTAGCTAACTATGAAGACTACAAGAGCAAGTTAACTGGCGGTGTAGTTGAGGTAACAAAGACAACCTCAGGAACACTAGACGTTAGCAAGCCATCTGCAGCTAAGCCAGCAATGGTAGATGAGCCAGCAGCTCCGGTAACTCCATAAGTAAACCAGGGAAGCAAAACTTCCTTAATTTTTTCTTTTTTATTCCTTTTTCTTATTTATTTTATTATGGTTCAATAAAAATCTCCAATAAACATAAAACTCAATAATAGGACCC
>CAYTDO010000078.1:0-39269 GCA_964436645.1 uncultured Methanosarcinales archaeon
TCTCAAATCGAAACAATAATATATGGCAAAAAAACATAAAAAGGGGGGAGACGGCCAAACTTCTGCTGGAAAAGCAACTTCTTATAGCCCTGCTGCTGAAACAAAAGAGCAGGAAAAAATCCCATCTTCTCAGGAAAACCTGATCATGGATAAGCTCCCGAAAGATGTTCAGGAGAAGCTGAAAGGCATAAGGTCCAAATTGGAGAAATTCCAGAAAAAAGTCCTGGAAAAGTTTGACAAATATATTGTAGGAATAGCATTATTGCCTCCTCCTCAAAAACAGGATGTACAAGCGCAGGGGCAAGCTCCTGAGGTTGACAAGGAAAAAATCAATGCGTTGGTCTTAGTTGATGATTCTGACAGCAAGAAGATGTCGAAATTCGAGCTAAAAGATAAATTAACTGCAATAATAGGGGCTATAGCTACAGAAGTTGACAAGAATCTGGTTCCTCAAGTTGTAATTCTATCCGAACTTTGGCAGAGCTGCTATGACGGAAAATATGAGCATCTGCAGATGATATCATTGTCTGCTCCATTCTTTGACATAGGCATGCTTGCTGCAATAAAAATTGCGGAAGTCCACAAGACCATGGTCTTAAAGAAGTTCGAGAAATATATTGTCAGCTATGTTTTGGCAGGAAGCCTGGTGCAGGGAAAAGCAACGCAAACTTCAGATATTGATGTATGGATTGTAATTGATGATACTGATGTCAAAAAGATGACCCGCGCAGAGCTAAAAGACAAGCTAAGGGCAATAATAATAGGGATGGGCATTGAAGCTGGAGAGCTTACCGGCATAAGAAATAAGATCAACATTCAAGTGTATATATTGACAGACTTCTGGGACAGCTTAAGGGAAGCAAACCCAATCATATTCACATTGCTCAGGGATGGGGTTCCATTCTATGACAGGGGAATATTCATGGCATGGAAGCAGCTTTTGAGAATGGGCAAAATAAAGCCAAGCGCTGAGGCAATTGACATGTTCATGGGCTCAGGAGAGCAGATGCTCAAGAGAGTGGAATTAAAGCTCAAGGATATAGGGATGGAAGATATCTACTATGCAATTCTTACACCTTCGCAGGCTGCATTGATGCTGTATGGAGTGCCGCCGCCAGCGCCTAAAGAAACCGCTTCTTTAATGAAAGAGATATTTGTGCAAAAGACAAACTTGCTTGAGGAGAAATTCATCAAGACACTAGAAAAAGTCATAGATACAAGGAAAGCAATCGAGCATGGAGAGAAAAAAGAAATAACTGGAAAGGAGATTGACGAGCTTCTTAGCGAGAGCGACAAATATCTGAAGAGAATAAAAAGGCTGTTTACACAAATTGAAAGGATGAAAGAAGAAGAGGACATGGTCAAGATTTACGATACTATTGTAACAGTCATAAGGGATGTCTTGAGGCTTGAAGGGACAGAAAAGGTTGCTGATGATGAAGTTGTCGGGGTTTTTGAGGACGAGCTAATAAGCCAGGGCAAGGTCCCTGCAAAATTCTTAAGGATATTGAACGAGATAATAAAAGCCAAGAAAGATTATGATGATAAAAAATTAACTAGAATAGAAGTTGAGAGGGTAAAAAAAGATTCCAATGAGCTGATCAAATTTTTGATTGAATACCTGCAAAGGAAGAGAGGCAGGGAAATAGAAAGGGCAAAGATAAGGGTAAAGCACGGCAGCAAGTATGGAGAGGTAATGCTGTTGGGAGATATCGCTTTTATCATTCAGGATATAGATGCCGAGGAAAAAGACATAAGCAAAGCCAAGATAAAACCTAATGGGGGCTTGGATACTATAGAAAAGAGCTCTTTAGAAGATTTAGAGAAAGCTTTGGCAAAAGTAGAAATTCCTCCAAAAACATTCATCAAGGAGCCGATATTCGAGGATTTGAAGGGAATATTTGGGAAAGATGTTGAGATATTGATAAATTATTAGTAAAGTAAATAAGGGTTCTATCTAGTAAGTTATTATGCATGCCACTATAAAGGCGGCTAGACGGATATGCTCGCAAGCCCACATATCCTATGCGACACCCAGTGAGATGCGACGAGCGACGTTTTAGCTCGTCGCTCGCAATTCACTGTGTCAATCCCGTCGCATCTAGTGCCGACGTGGCGTGCGGCGCGACAGGGGACGCTCCATACGGGATGTCGCGCAGGGTTTGCTTACAAACCCGCCGCACCGCCTTTGTCGGCGCTAAAGTGGATTAATCAAACAAGCGCTGAACCTGCATATCTTTTCTTTTTTCGCAACCTTTATAAATGAGAATAAGTTCCTAAACAAGATATACAGCCCGAGTTCAATCAGAGCGCTTTTAGGGTTAGATGAGTGCTATATTCTCGGCTATATTTGTTTAAATTAAAATTTCAAGATTAAAATCCAATATGGCAGATCAAAAACAACCGCAGGCAAAAGCAGAGGATGACTTTAAGTATTTTATACGAGTTGCAAATACCGACTTAAAGGGCAGCCAGCAGATAATAAATGCGCTAAGAAAAATTAAGGGCGTAAACTACATGTTCTCAAATATGATATGCAATCTTGCCGGTGTGGACAAGATGTCAAAGGCAGGAAATCTAACTGATGAGCAAGTGAAGAAGATTGATGAAGTCATAAGCAATCCTTCTAATTACAAAGCTCCTTCATGGATTCTTAACAGGAGGAAAAATTACGAAGACGGCAAGGATTACCATATCATAGGCGGCAATCTTTCTTTTGCAGAAGAGAACGACATTAAAAGAATGAAAAAGATAAGATCCTACAAAGGAGTAAGGCATGGAATGGGCCAGCCGGTCAGAGGACAGAGGACAAAGTCCAATTTCAGGAAGAACAAAGGAAAAGTTTCTTTGGGCGTCATAAAGAAGAAGCAGGAGCCTGCTAAGGAGACTAAATAATCATAGCCGATTAAAATGGGAAGCGCAAAAAAACAAAAGAAGAAATTTTCAAAGCCATCTCACCCATGGCAGAAAGAAAGGATTCTTGTAGAGAAAGACCTCCAGAAGGAATATGGCCTTAGAAGGAAATATGAAATATGGAAGATGAACAGCATACTCAAGAATTTCACAAGGCAGGCAAAAAACCTGGTAACAATAAGAAACACGCAGGTAGAAAAAGAGAGGGGGCAGCTATTGAACAAATTGCATTCATTGGGCCTTGTCAATAAAGATGCTAAAATTGAGGATATATTATCCTTAAACCTAAAAAATATCATGGAAAGAAGGCTGCAGACACTGGTTTACAGGAAAAACCTTGCAAATACAATTGAGCAGGCAAGGCAATTAATCGTGCACGAGCACATTGCATTGGGAGAAAAAAAAGTAACCTCTCCCTCTTATCTTGTTCCAGTAGAGGAAGAAGCAATCATAAACTTTGCAGTCAATTCATCCTTGGCAGATGCTAATCACCCTTTAAGAGCTGCAAGAGCGGAAAATGGGCAGAAACGGGATAAAGAAAAGGATGAAAGAAGAAGGGCAAAAGATGAGAAATTGGCTAAGCCGAAGGGATGGGCGCAGCAAAAATCAAATCCCCGAACTAAGAATGTTGTAAAGCAAAAAGCTGCTCAGAAAACAGAAATGCCTGCAAACGAAGCTTCCAGCACCGCTAAAGCGGTTTCCGGCACCCACTCCGCTGGCAAAGAAGAAAAAACAGAGGAGGCTAAAGCCTAAAAATGGCAGACAATAAAGACAGATGGGGCATTGCGCACATATATGCATCGTATAATAATACTATAATCCACATTACTGACATAACAGGAACAGAGACAATAAGCAAATGCTCGGGCGGCGTCGTTGTAAAGAGCGACAGGATGGAAGGAAGCCCGACAGCAGCGATGATGGCTGCAAAAAGAGCAGCAGAAGGCGCTATGGAAAAGGGAATAAACGCCATTCATGTAAGAATAAGGGCCCAAGGCGGCCATAATGATGACAGCGGGCCGGGGCCAGGAGCGCAGGCAGCTATAAGGGCATTGTCAAGAATGGGCCTAAAGATAGGGCTAATTGAAGATGTAACTCCCCTTCCCCATGATGGGTGCAGGAAGGCAGGCGGAAGAAGAGGCAGAAGAGTATAATTCAGGAGGCAAAAATGGAAGTCAAAGTTTTATCAAACAATAAAGACGAGGGAAAGCTTTCATTCATAATTAAAGATACTACTCCTGCTTTTGCAAATGCCTTGAGAAGAATGGTATCGGAAGAAGTTCCTACAATGGCGATTGAAGACATAGAATTTTCAAAGAACAATTCAATATTATACGATGAGATGGTTGCCCACAGGATAGGGCTCATTCCATTAAAAACAGACCTTAAAGGATATGAGCTGCCTCCGGAAAAGTACCAAAGCACAGAAGAGCTAAATGCAAAACAGAATGTCAAGTTCAGCCTTAAGGCAAAGGGGCCTTGCACAGTTTATGCTGCTGAGCTTAAATCAAAAGACCCTGCAATCAAGCCAGTTTATCCAAAAATGCCGATTGTAAAGCTGCTCAAAGGACAATCATTGGAGCTGGAAGCGACAGCGGTTTTGGGAAAAGGGAAGGCGCATGCAAAATGGAGCCCGGGACTTGCTTATTACAAGCACAAGCCAATCATAGAGATAGGAAATGTAAAAAATCCGGAAGAGATAATTGAAAAGACCCATGGCAACATTTTTGAGATAAAGAATGGAAAGCTTGAGGTAATAAAAGACAATCTGTTCAAATATGACCTGGCAGGAGCATTAGAGGAAATATCCGATGGAGAGATTAAAGTAACATACGATAATGATATCATTTTTTACCTGGAATCCTGGGGCCAGCTTACATGCAAGGAAATTTTGAACAAAGCCCTGGATATGATCAACGAAAAGTTTGAAGAGTTCGGCGAGGAGGTAAAGAAGCTCCAGTAACATCTTCGCATTTCACGCGGGGGTGTCAGAGCCTGGCCAAATGAGCAAGGTTGAGGGCCTTGTCCCTAAGTGGGTGCGCGTGTTCGAATCACGTCCCCCGCATCATTACCAACATTAAAAATTCATTTAACTTAAAATAATAAAAAATTAATACAATCACAAAAAAACCAATCAATAAAATCATTCAAAATATTATAAAAATACTCAATGAAAAAATTAAAATTTTTTCAAGCACGCGAAAATCGTAGATTTTCGGTGTCCCAAAAATTGTAAAGAAATTTTTTAGGACATAAAAAGCATCTTATACTTTTTATGCAATAAAAAATAGTTATTATAACAATAAATTAAAAAAATATTTAACAATAAATTAAAAAATAAAATGCCACAAAGAACAGGTCCAATGAACCCTTTGCTCAAGGAATTGATAATTGAGCTGAAGAGAAGGGGGAATGAGCAGTCTGTAAGCCTATGGAGAAGGATTGCTCTTGATTTAGAGAAACCTACACGGCATAGAAGAGTAGTCAACTTATCAAAGATTAACAGGTTTGCAAAAGAAAATGAAGTTGTTGTTGTTCCGGGAAAAGTTTTGGGGAGCGGAATGCTGGAGCATAAGCTTACAATATCAGCATACCAAATCTCTGACCAGGCAAAGGATAAGATCCAGAAAGCAGGGGCAAAGATTGTTTCATTGCTTGATTTAAGCAAAGAGAAGCCTGACGGAAAGGGCATAAGGATTATAGGGTAATTCATGGTATCGCAATAATAAAAAGTCATCAATAAACATCCTAATTAAAAACAAAATAAAAAATATCAAAAAATCAACAACAAAAGAAGCCCAATAAAAACAGAATTTAATAAACCAATAATAAAACTTTATACAATCAAAAAATAAAAATCAAATAATTAAAACTCAATAAAAACCAAATTTAAAAAATAAAAACCAACAACAAAAAATCAAAATGATAATCGACGGAAACAACTTGATATTGGGAAGGCTTGGAACATTTGCCGCGAAAAAAGCTTTGCTAGGTGAAAAAATAGACATTGTAAATTGTGAAGAAGTTGTAATAACCGGCAAGAAAGAGTCGGTTTTTGCCAGATATGACCGATTTTTAGTGATGGGGACCCCGGCAAAGGGCCCGTTCAACTACAAGACAGCAGAGAGGCTTGTCAAAAGGTCCATAAGAGGGATGCTCCCATACAAGAAGGAAAGAGGAAAGGCAGCTTTCAAGAATATAAAATGCTACAAGGGCGTTCCGGAAAGCTTTAAAGGCCAGACTTTTGAGACAGTGCAAGGGGCCAATGTTGATAAAGTTCCCAATCTTGATTATGTAAAGGTAAAACATATATGCATACACATAGGGGGCAAAGTTTAAGCAAAATGAAAGTCATAATAGCTTCAGGAAAAAGGAAAACGGCAATTGCCAGGGCAACATTAAGACCGGGCAAGGGAATAGTTAAAATAAATAATCTTAACCTGGAGAATTACGGGCCTAAGCTTTCCCAGCTGAAGATTAAGGAGCCATTAATACTTGCAGGAGATGCCGCTGATAAAGTCGATATCAATGTAAGAGTTTCTGGCGGCGGAATTTCGAGCCAGGCAGGCGCTTCAAGACTGGCAATTGCAAAAGGGCTTGTTGAGTTTTCAAAGAATGACAAGCTTAAAGGAATATTTTTAGGTTATGACAGAAGCTTGCTCGTTGCTGATGTGCGGCGCAAAGAACCGGCAAAACCGAACAGGCATGGACAAGCCAGGTCAAAAGTGCAAAAATCATATAGATAGGAGGAAAAATGATTATACCGATAAGATGCTGGAGCTGCGGAAAGCCAGTTGGACATTTATGGGAAGATTTCAAGGCCAGAGTAGAGAAGGGAGAAGACCGGAAGAAGATATTGGATGAGATTGGCCTTGAAAGGTATTGCTGCAGGGCAGTGTTCTTGGGCCATGTTGATCTTATAGATACTGTTGCAGAGTTCAAGAAGTTTTAAATATTTTTATTCTATTTTATTATATTTATGAAATTCATAATCGAGCATTTAGAGCCTGAACTATATGAATGGTGCCTGATAGAGTACGAGCATATGTCAAGGATTGTGGGCAAGGATAATTTAGTTTTTACTAATATCAAGAATAAAAAAGATCAAGAAAGATTAAAAAAATATGGGACTATTGAGGGAAAAGGCATTTCTCAGTTAAATTTTAAGAAAATCTGCGTTTTGAGCCAGTACTCTGATAAAACATTAAAAACCGAAGATAAAAATGAATTTGATTATTTTGTCTTTGGCGGCATTCTTGGGGACAATCCGGCGAAAAAAAGGACTGTCGAGCTGACAAAAGAGCTTAAAAAGGCAGGATTGAAATTTGAGACAAGGAACCTTGGAGAGAAGCAGATGCCCACAGATACTGCCGTTTATGTAACAAAAAAAATCCTTGACGGAAAAAAATTCGCGGATTTTAAGTTTGTTGATGAGATGGAGATTGAGATTAATGAAAATGAATGCGTAAATTTAAATTTCAGGTATGTTGTTGATGGCGGCAAATTAATTATAAACGAGAGATTGGTAGGGTATTTAAGGGAAAAAGGGGGGTTTTAGGCTAAATTTTTAGTCTTTAGAAAATAATGCTCCGCAAATTCTAGATTCTCATTATGTCAAAATAAGGCGGCATTGAAAAGCCCTCGCTTTCGCTCGGGGTGCCACTTGGAAATCTGAAATTTCCAGTGTCCCGTTCGCTTTGCTCAAGGGGCATCGGCTCGCACTTAATGTTTTAGCTAAGGCTGGCATTCTCCGCAGGAGCCGTCCCTCCTGCCATCTTTATTCTCATTTAACAGGTGCTCACATGCTCGAAAAAAGTTCGGCATCCACTTCGTGGATATTGATGGCACCCTTCAACTTTTCAATGCCGCCAAAAATAAAAAACTTTAAAATAGGCTTCTCTTTCTGGGAGCATTATGTTAGACTTTAACAAGATAGCAGGGAAATGGCAGAAGGAATGGGAGAAGGAAAAGCTCTTCCATGTTGAGGCGCATGATAAAAGCAAGAAGAAGTTTTATGCCGCTATCGTCTATCCATACATGAGCGGGCTTCTGCATTTGGGGCATCTGTTCACTTATACTTTTTCCGAGGCGGTTTTAAGGTACAAGAGGATGCAGGGCTTCAATGTTCTTGCCAAATACGGGTATCATTGCACCGGAACTCCAATCGTAGCGGCTGCGCAGCGTGTCAAAGAAAAAGAGCCGAAGCAGATTGAGACGCTTAAAAAGATGGGGATTCCTGACAAAGAGATACCTAAGTTTGCTGATCCTGAATACTGGTGCGAATATTTCCCAAAAGAAACCCTAAAGGATGCAAAAAATATGGGATTTTCCATTGATGAGAGGTATGCTTTCAAAACGACTTATTTGAATCCCAGCTATGATGCGTTCATAACCTGGCAATTCAATAAATTAAAGGAGAAAGGCTATATCAAAAAAGGCAAGCATCCTGTAATGTGGTGCCCTAAAGACAATGTTCCAGTAGGAGACCATGACCGAGCTGAGGGAGAGGGCGAGACTCCAAAAGATTTCATTTGGCCTAAGTTTAGGTTAAAAAACTCTGACTTAATAATAATGGCAGGAACAACACGGCCAGATGCTTTATTGGGGCAGACTCATTTGTGGGTTAATCCAAATGCGATTTATAGTGTTATACAAGTAAATAATGAAAAGTGGGTTGTTGGAAAAGAAGCAGTCAAAAAAATCGAGCTGCAATATGGAAAACCCGGGATTATAGGCACAATATCGGCAAAAGAGCTTATAGGCAAATGGGCGAAAGGACCTCTTGTTGATTACGAACTCTGTATAGCGCCGGCAGGATTCATCGATGCAAATGTTGGTTCCGGCATTGTTTATTCTGCCTTAGAAGATCCTGTCGATTTAATAGAGATACAGCATATGCAGACCCAGCCAGATATTGTGAAAAAATATGATTTGGACCTAAAAGTAATTGAAAAACTAAAGCCCATTTTCATAATTAATGTTGATGGCATGGGAGAAAATCTTGGGCAAGAGATGATTAACAAGTATAAGATAAAATCTCCTGCCGACAAGGAAAAATTAGAGGAAGCTAAAGGGGAACTAAATAGGGTCGTTTTCAGAAAAGGTGTCATGAAGAAAAATTGCGGCAAATATGCAGGGATGACAGTTCCGCAAGCCCAGGAAGCCATAAAAAAAGATTTGATTAAAAGCAATGATGCGGTAATGTTTTACGAGCCAACCGGAAAAGTTGCATGCAGATGCTTAACTGAATGCATTGTCAAGATAGTCGATGACCAATGGTTCATAGAATATAATGATCCTGAATGGAAAAAATTGGCGCATGAATGCCTTGACAGCATGAAGATATATCCAGAAATTGTAAGGAAGCAATTTGATTATGTCATTGACTGGCTGGACCATTGGGCATGCACGAGGGAATATGGACTGGGGACAAAATTGCCATGGGACCACAATTGGGTTATTGAGTCGTTGTCAGATTCAACCATACAGATGGCTTACGGCACCATCTCCAAATATCTTCTGCATCCTGAAGATTATGGGTTTAAGACAGATAAATTGAATGATGATTTTTTCGATTACGTCTATCTTGGAAAAGGGAATGCAGATGCAGTTGAAAAATTTACAAGGATACCTAAAAGTATAATTGAGACTATGAGAAAAGAGTTCGAATATTGGTATCCGTTTGACTTTAGAAATTCCGCAAAAGATCTTGTGCAGAACCACCTTACATTCTGCCTGTTCAATCATGCAGCTTTATTCCCTAAAAAGCACTGGCCCAAGGCATTTGCAATAAACGGAAGGATAATGGTAAATAATGAGAAGATGTCAAAATCCAAAGGAAATTTCTTCACAATGAGGGAGCTTTATGAGAAGCATGGAGCAGATATTATAAGATTGGCAGCGGCAAATGCCGGCGAAGGGGTTGATGATGCAAACTATGACATGGAATTTTTGGATGTGGCAAAGAAAAAGCTTACAGAAATCCATGATTTCATCAAGGAAAACTACAATAAAGGAAGAAGCGACAAAATCACAATCGACAAGTGGTTTGAGAGCAAAATCAATGAGTCCATAAAAAATGCGACCGAGTCCATGGAAAATATGCTTTTTAAGTCTGCAGTCCAATACGCTCTTATGGAAATGCAGAGAAACCTCAAATGGTATCTGAAAAGGACCAATAATAATCCCAATAAGGAACTTGTCAATTTGTTTACAGAGTCAATCATCAGGATGATGTCTCCTTTCACACCACATTTCTCCGAGGAATGCT
Organism: uncultured Methanosarcinales archaeon; assembly: GCA_964436645.1. GTDB lineage: Archaea > Nanobdellota > Nanobdellia > Woesearchaeales > GW2011-AR4 > JACPJP01. Next base: position 10,184 of record CAYTDO010000078.1, read on the forward strand.
GGCACATGATTGGCAAGAAAGGATTTGTATCAGTTGAAAGATGGCCTGTTGCAAATGTAAAGGCTATAGATTCAGGCTTGGATTACAGCGAGGAATTTATAAACAATACATTAGGAGATATAAGGGAGATTTTGAAGCTTGCTAAAATAGAGAAGCCTAAGATGATAAAATTAATTGTAAGCCCTTCCTGGAAATATATGCTTTTTGAAAAAGCGAGAAAATTAATGGATTCCAAAAATCCGAATGAGATAATTAAAGAGGTTATGAAAGAAAAGGCTTTTAAGAAATATGGCCAGGATATACAGAAGTTTTTGCCTAAGATGATTGCCAGCAGGAAAATACCCTTAATCAAGCTTTGCAAAGAGGATGAATCGAGGGTAATAAATGAGGCCTTGGAATTCATCAAAAATGAGTTTAATTGCGGTATCCTAGTTTTGGATGCTGACAAGAGCGATGAGCCAAAGGCCAAACAGGCTGTGCCTGGAAAGGCTGCCATCTTAGTTGAATAGTTTTTCATTTTTATTATTCATCCCATTCAAAAAACAAAATATTATAAGTATAATCATTCTTAGTTTCCCTATGAGCATAGAAAGAATTGTTGTTGTTTATGCGCCGCCTACAAGCAATGAGCAAAAAAATACAATTTCCATAGTAAAAAAAACATTGAAAAAGCATGGAATAAAATTTTTTGCTTGCCATAGGGACAAATTGAATAAAAAATTGTTTTTTGGCATAGACTTGGCCATAGCTATCGGGGGAGATGGCACTTTCTTGAGAACATCTCATTTTATATCGAATAAAACACCCATTTTCGGGGTGAATTCCGATCCTAAATCCAAGGAAGGATTTTTCATGTCTTCTGAAAGGAAGGATTTTGAAAAAAAGTTCGGGAAGATTTTGGCTGGAGATCATAAGATTAGAAAATTATCCAGGCTGGAGGCTTGCATAGGCAAGAAAAAAGTTTCTGAGCTTGCGCTGAATGAATTTTATTTGAGCTCAAAAAAGGAGTACAGGACATCGAGGTATTATATTACTATCAAAGGCAAAAGGGAAAGGCAAAAAAGCAGCGGTATCCTAGTGGCGACAGCTGCAGGGAGCTATGCCTGGATGAAAAGTGCAGGAGGAAAAACGCTGCCGATAGAGTCCCAAAATTTCGAGTATTTAGTAAGAGAGCCTTATTGCGGAAGTATTTCTGCAAAATGCATGTTAACTAAAGGGATACTTTCCAAGGAAGAAAAAATCAAGGTTGAATTTGAATTGGGAGATGGAATTTTAATAGCTGATTCTTTGGGCAAGGAGCATATTTTAAGAGCTGGGCAGAAGGCCAGCATTAAAGTGTCAAATAATCCACTGCATTCTATTGTTTTATAGGGTTAAAATTAATATAATTGGCTTTGCTTAAGACTCAAATCCATCGGCAGCGTTCAAAATCTCGCTTTCGCTCGGGTTAGCATCCGAAAATCACTATTTTCGATTTCCCGTTCGCTACGCTCAGGGACATCGGCTCCAGCCACCAAAATAAGGCATGCAGAGCCGACACCCGAACGGAGTTCGGTGTCCACTGCGTGGACATCCCGTAGGGGGCTTCCCCCTGTCGGCTTAAATGGAATGATAGGCGGGCTTACGCATGCTCAGACAGAGTCTGGCACCCACTGCGCGGGATTTGATGCTAACCTACATTTTGAACGCTGCCGAAATCCATCGAAAGCTATAAATATCCTATAAAAATCAGCAGATAAGCATGAGATTTATAACACTAAACCAGATTTTTTCAAAGCCTAATCAGATAACTTACATAAGGATTCTTTTGATTCCTATTTTCGCGATTTTCATTATTATTGACAAGCCTTACATGAATTACATTGCTGCATTTATATTTTCAATATTATCCTTATCTGATGCGTTTGACGGCTATATCGCAAGGAAGAATAGAGAAGTAACTGACTTGGGCAAGATATTGGATCCAATAGCAGACAAGCTCCTGATATCCGCAGCTCTTTTTATCCTTGTTGGGAAAGGTGTAGCAGCATGGATGGCTATCGTGATAATAGCGAGAGAGCTTATTGTGACATTTTTCAGGATACTTCTGATAAATAAAAAAGTAGTGCCTGCTGACAAGCTCGGAAAGATAAAAACGGTAACACAGACCATAGCAATTTTGGCTGCAATGCTTAAACTTCCTTTTACCTGGCATATAATGCTTGCAGCTGTAATCCTGACAGTCATTTCAGGCATAAGCTATCTGGTGGGGATGGTAAAAATAACTGATGAAAAAATACTTAATTTCCCGAATATAATAACACTGTCCCGCTTTGCCCTCTTGCCGTTATTTGCGGTTACTATGATAAATTCCCAGCTTAACTATGCTTTAGTCATATTTTCCATAATAGCACTAAGCGATAAAATAGATGGAATATCCGCAAGAATGATGAAGCAGGTAACTGATTTTGGAAGAGTATTTGATTCTTTTACAGACTGGTCGGTTTTTCTATTAAGTTTTGCATTGTTTGGAATACTAGGATACTTAGATGTCTTGTGGATTATACTGCTGCTGATTCCTGCAATTATCATTTCCGTAGCTAAGTTTGCATTCATAAAAAGGCAGAAAGATGTGCCTGTAACACCAATAGCAAGAGTCTCGGTTGCAATGAGCTATGCTACAGTCGTAAGCATACTGATAGGTTTTGATTATAAAAGCTATGTGCTGTTTATAACATTCGTTACTGTCTATTTATCGATGTTCAGGTATATTATGCTGGCAAAGTCCTTACGCAATAAGATATAAAATTAGGGCCATAGCGGAGAACACAAATAATTGATCAAAATAGTTTGGGTTCTCTAGCATAGTGGCGAAATAATATTGCTCAATTATTTAGTTTCGCCACTATATTTAGCAATATTTATAAATAATTGTTTGGAGGTTTTTGATATGGACAATTTTGTAACAGGTTTTTTATTTAACAAGATATTTTTAGCAACCTTCATAGCTGCATTTGTTGCGCAGGCTTCGAAGATATTGATAATCGTTCTGGCGAAAAGACAAAAATTCGCAACACATGACTTAATCGTAACTGGAGGCATGCCGAGCTCTCATTCTGCCATGGTTGCTGCCCTTTCCACAATAGTAGGCTTTACGGAAGGTTTTACACCTCTCTTTTTTGTTGTCTTAACCTTTTCCGTTATTGTTTTAAGAGATGCTATGGGCGTCAGGAGAAGTGTGGGGGAGGAGGGCAAGCTCATTGAAAAGCTCATAAAGCACGAAAAAATAAAAATCGACAAATTCCACTATTCATTGGGCCATACTCCTGTTCAGGTATGGGCTGGATTGATAATTGGAGTAGTCTCCGCTATCCTCGTGTATTATATATAATTCCCTAATAAGAAAATCACAGATAAAGTTTTATATTTTCTTGAACTTGATATTTGAAACCATAAGGACCCCGAGCAGTATATATATGTAGGGGTAAAAGACAGGGTTAATCTTAAGCAAAAAAATTAGCGGTATTATTATGCCATTCAAAGTGATGGGCATCCCCTCGAACCCGTGTGTAACATTCATTATGTTATACCTTGCCAACCTTAAAATGCCGCAAAAAAGGAAAATAGTGAATGAAGCCATTGCAAGGTTCGTCTGTATCAAAGAAAACCCAAATATCGCAGGGGCTACCCCGAAGGAGATGGTATCCGCCAATGAATCAAGCTCTTTTCCAAATACATTCTGCTGGTTAAGCTTTCTGGCAAGCCTCCCGTCAAAATAATCCGCAATTGCAGCCAGGAAAAGAGATATTGCCATTGAAGGATAATCCTTATTAATGGCAAAAAATATTGCGGCCAGGCCCAGAACTGCATTCCCCAATGTAAAAATATCAGAAAATTTTATCAGGTGATATATCTTAAACTTGTTTATATCGGTCTTTTTTATCAGCCTGAATTCCGACTTGAATATCATCTCTATAGCAGATGCTGCTGTCATTATGACTGCAGCCCATATCAGGACAAAATCTGCTTCTCCAAATAGTATCGGGAGCAGGGAGATTATCTGCAAAAAGAAGGTTATTTTTCCAAAAAGGGTCGGCTTGAATTCCCTTCTTAAATCCCTATAAAATAGGTAAACGCCAACAAGTATAGTGAGCAAATCTCTGCTTAAAAATACAATCATAACCCATAAAGGAAGAAGCCCCATCAATACAAGAGCTATTGCGGCCAAGTTTACAAGCAGCTTATCTGCAAGCAGGTCTATTATAGACTTAAAAGGGGATTTTTTCCTGTAAATAAAAATCTCAAAAAAAGACAAAAAAGAGGTAATTATAAACAAAAATGTTGAGATCTTGTGCTTGCCAGAGAGTATGATAAAAAATATTATGATGGCTAGGAAAAGCCTGAAAAAAGTCAGACTAAACGGTATTTCCCTTCTTTTAATTTTTAGCTTCATTTTTCCTACACACAAAAATAAATGTTGGAGGGAGATTCCTAAATTCAATTTTCATTGAAACCCTTCCAAAATGATTCTTTAAGTGCTTACTCATGTGCCAATTGTATTGCTGGTAAACAATAAACTTGCCATTTTCCGCAAGAGATTCCCTTGTTTTTGCTAATATTGACTGCTTGGACTCCTGATCAATAAGAGAGAATGGTATTCCTGAAAGTATATAATCCACATTTTTAATTTTGAAAGATTTTAGATGAGTGTCGAGGCTTTCTGCGCTGCCATTTATCACTTTCAGCCTGGCATCGCTTATGTTTCCCCTTAAAAATGAGCAAAAATCCGGATTTGACTCAAAGCAAAACAAATTTGCGCCCTTATTCATTTTTGGCAGAAGAGATCGGGTAACAATACCTGTTCCAGGGCCATATTCAACTATATTCTGCGCTTTGCTAAAATCAATATTTTCAGTTATATTATTTATTACATATCTTGAACTTTGAGCTATTGCAGCTACCTCTTTAGGGTTCTTCAAAAAGTTTGACAAAAATATTAGCTTTTGATTCATTTTTATTGCAGATAGTTAATTATAGATATCGGCGTCCTATTTGTTTGTTTATAACCTTTTTGCTTCTTTATTGTATTCTTAAAAGATTCCTACAGGAAGAAGGATCATTTCCTAATATTCTGCTATTATTGTTTTTCCTCCAGTGACTTTCTGTCCTTTTTTTACTTTTAAATTGACTTTTTCAAATGGAAGTATCAGAGTAACTTGGCTTCCGAGCACAATTTTTCCAATTTTCTGGCCTTTGAAGAGCTTGTCACCCTTTTTAACAGTACAAATTATTCTCCTTGCCAGGAAACCTGCAATCTGGATGACTTTTATCTTGCCGAGGCCTTCATTTTTTATTATAACCTCGTTTTTTTCATTCAGCAGGGATTTTTTAAGGTTGAAAGCTGCAAAATATTTTCCAGGGGTGTGCTTCATATACACGACCTCGCCAGGAACAGGGCTGCGATTAATATGAACGTCAAGAGGAGACATAAATATTGAGATAATAAAGCACTTATTAGATATGCTATCTGCCAAGGATTCAATCTTGCCGAAATGGCCTTTTTTTATAGAATTTCTGCCCTTCTCCGTTATATCAATTCTCATTATTTTTCCATCTACAGGGCTTACTATGTTATTGCCTTGCGGTATTTTTCTTTTTGGGTCACGGTAGAAATTCAACAGGAATAAAATTATGATAGCAAATGCAATAATTGCCGATGTTAATAGCACCCCCATAGCAATTTGTTTCTTTAAGCAATATAAAAACCTTTTTAATGGCACAAACATTACTTTCAGATATGGCATACACAATTCTAGACTGCTACACAGACGAGCCTGCCGGATTAGGAGTCCCCCCTTATCTGGGAACCTACCCAAGGTACATAGCAGGCTATTTGAATGAAGAAGTTAATTATTTAACAATTGATGATTTAAGGCTGTGGAAAAAACATAATTCAATAATTAAAGAAACGAGATTGTCCAAAAAAACGGACATTACAACTTATAATTTAACAATTAATTACAAAAATATAAAAAAGATATTGGAAGAAACTGATACCTTGATTGTTGTTCTTGGAGTGCATGTGCCGGGAAAATATCTTTCTGCCATTCCCGGAACATTGCATGAGATAACTCCTATGATTCAAGATTTACGGTGCAAGAAAATACTTACAGGTCCGGCTGTTTTCGGGACGCAGCTGCATGGCGGCAAATTCTTTGAGAAATACGATAAATCCTTGTTCGATAAGATAGACTACTCTATGTTTAAATTTTCTTATGACAAGGTCAAGGATTATGCAACTGCAGGGGCTAAAATAGTAAAGCAAATCCCTGATTACCGAATGATAGAGATAGAGGCGGGGCATGGATGCGACATAGGGCATTGCAGCTTCTGCACAGAGCCGATAAAAAATAAAGTGGAATTCAGGGAGAAAGAAGATATTTTGAAAGAGGTTGTGGAATTCTATAATTTAGGATGCAGATATTTTAGATTGGGAAAACAAACATGCTACTATACGACCCCATTTGCAATTGAATTGTTAAAAGATATACGGGAAAATTGCCCGGATATTAAAGTCCTGCATCTGGATAATGTGAATCCGGTAAAGGTTGTCATGGACAAGAATCATGAGATCACGAAAGCAATTGTGAAGTACTGCACTTCAGGAAATATAGCGGCTTTCGGGGTTGAAAGCTTCGATAAAGCCGTGTGCAAGGAAAATACATTGAATTCCTCTCCAAAAATTGCCTACGAGGCAGTAAAAATATTGAACAAATATGGGGCAGAACGAGGAGAGGATGGAATGCCCAGATACTTGCCAGGAATTAACATAATATTTGGATTAAGGGGGGAAAGCAGGCAGACTCATGAGGAAAATATGTTTTGGCTGAAGAAGATTTATGATGAAGGGCTAATGCTTCGCAGGATTAACATAAGGCAGGTCGCTATTTTTGAAGGCACCTCTTTATTTGAAAATGGAAAAGATAAGTTTTTGAGAAAAAACAAGAAATATTATTGGAAGTGGAGGAATGCCATACGGCAGCAAATAGACTGGCCTATGCTGCAAAGAATCACTCCAAAGGGCACTGTTTTAAGAGAATGCTATGCGGAAGTTTATGATGGCAACACTACTTTCTGCAGGCAGTTTGGGACTTATCCTTTAATTGTCGGTGTAAAAGGAAGGCTGGAACTAAAAAAATTTTACGATTTGGAGATAATAGGGCATATGCTGAGGAGTTTGGTTGGGAAGGTTGCGGTTAAAACAATTTTAGAAACAACGCCTTCAATTAATTGACCTTTTAGTTTATCTTATTCAATCTTTCTCACAACAACAGAAAACTGTATTGGAAGACCTGCCAAAGGATGATTGATGTCAACAGTTATGTTTTCATTTCCTACCTCTTTGATGTATACTTGAACTTGAGTGTTGTTCGGCCCAAGTATGGTTATGAGATTGCCTATACGCAGTTCTCCCTGACCTTGAATTTTGGCCTTTGGTAATGAAAGCGTTGCATTTTCCCTTAATTCCCCATAAGCCTTGCCTGGCGGGATTAAAGCATTCCTTGCCTCTCCTTCTTTCATCCCCGATAAAACTTCCTGATAGCCGAGAAGAATGGGATCGCTCCCATATTTTAAAACAACTGGCTGGTAAGGGTGGGCAGAATCGTATATTCCTGCTTTTTTGGCAGCTTCCTCAATTGAAGTATCAAATAAAGTGCCATTTGTAAAACCCGCTGCATAGTCAAAGATTACTGTTTTTCCGGGCTCGACAACGAGGGTTTTTTGTTCTTCTGGTTTTGAGCCGCATGCTGAGACCAATAACAACAGAGCGATGCAAAGAAAACATGCTAACTTCTTCATTCTTTAAGTGGAGGTATTCATTATTATAAGCTTTTCTAAAAAGCAGCGTTATTGAAAAGTTGCGGTGCCATCAATATTGCGAGGCTCATTTAATCGAACATATAACCGGCCAGAGGGACGGCTCCTGCGGAGATGGCCGGCCATCATGATGCACTTTCTAAAGCCGAGCCGATGCCCCTGAGCAAAGCGAACGGGACGCTGGAAATTTCAGATTTCAAAGTGGCACCCGAACGAAGTGAGGGCTTTTCAATAACGCCTAAAAAGCAGATTATTTAAAAAATCAGATTAGGCATTTAAACCAAAATCTTTATATCTTCAAGTTCAAATATTTAAAATTTAAAGATATTTGGAGGGGTGTGCATGCAAATAGGATTCATTGGATTAGGGAGAATGGGCTATAGTATGGCTGAAAGGCTTCTTAATCATAAAATTGAGGTTGTTGCATACAATAGGAGCCCGGAAAAAATAAAAGATATCACAAAAAGTGGAGCGATTTCAGCTTTTACTGTTGAAGAGCTTATTTCTAAATTAAAAGGCAGAAAAATCATATGGCTCATGCTGCCTGCCGGCGAGGCAACTGATGAGATGATTAAAAAAATAATCCCTATGCTGAATAAAGGGGATATAATTGTAGACGGGGCAAATGATTTCTATCAAAACGCTGAGAAACACGATAAATGGTGCAAGAGGAAAGGAATAATATTTTTTGACTGCGGAGTTTCCGGCGGCATATGGGGGCTGAAGAACGGGTATACGCTGATGGCAGGCGGCCAAAAAGAATATTTTAAGGACATAGAGCCTTTTTGCAAGGCATTGGCTGCCAAAGAGGCATATGGATATTTTGGACCGGCTGGTTCGGGGCATTTTGTGAAAAGCGTGCATAACATTGTTGAATATATCTATCTTGAGGGATTGGCAGAGGGAGTTGAGCTGCTGAGCAGATTCAAGCATGGCATTGATATCAAAAAAGCAGCATCTGTATGGGGGAATGCAAGCGTGATAAACAGCTGGCTCCTTGATCTGGCGAATATCGCGTTAAACCGGCCAGACTTTGATGAGCTAAGCCCTAAAATAGGAAGCGTCACAATTGAAGAGCTGAAGAAAACAAAACAAGCAGTAAAGGGATATGCCCCGGCATTTGATGCTGCGGTAAAAATAAGGGAAGATGAAAGCAATAGTTTTATCCTGGGAAAAAAGACAATAGCGGCCATAAGAAGAGAGTTTGGAGGGCATGCTGTGGAAAAGGAAAAGTAAAAAGCAGGCATTTAGAAACCAATACTAAAAATAACGCAGTTATACAATAAAAAATTACAGAATAAAAATACTAAAATCAAAAAATAATAATTAATAACAATATGGACAATAACGAACCTTGCACCATAATCATTTTCGGCGCCACTGGAGACCTTGCAAACAGGAAACTGATGCCTGCTTTTTATAGGCTTGAATTTGACGGGTTATTGCATAAGGAATCCAGGATCATCGCTTTCGCAAGAAAAGAAAAAAGCAATGAAGATTTTAGAAATGATGCTTATGAGTCAATAAGGGAATTTTCTAAAGCTAAAATAAAAGATGATGTGTGGGGGAGGCTTGCTGGGAAGCTTTTTTACCATAACTCTAATTTCCATGATGCGAATGGGTATAAAGAACTGAAAAAACTTATTGAGAAAGTATGCCCTAGAAAGTCCGACAGCAATAAGATATTTTACATTGCTGCCCCTTCATCCTTATTTAATATAATTATAGACAATCTGAAGAAAAGCAATTTAGCCTCGGGCAAGGGGTGGAGCAGGATAGCTTTTGAAAAGCCATTTGGACACGACTTAAAATCTGCGAAAAAGCTTAACATGGTCATAAGGAAAGCATTTGAGGAAACGCAGATATATTCCATAGACCATTATCTTGGAAAGGAGCTTGTGCAGAACTTGCTTGTATTACGATTCGCGAACGGCATATTTGATCCATTATGGAACAAGAAATACATTGACCATGTGCAGATAACGGTCGCAGAAGATATGGGCATAGGGAGCAGGGGGGCGTACTATGATAAGGCCGGGGCATTGAGGGATATGGTGCAGAACCACATGATGCAGCTTTTAAGCTTGGTAGCGATGGAGCCTCCAGTCAGCCTTGATGCTGATGACGTGAGGGAGGAAAAGGTCAAAGTCTTGAGATCCGTCAGATATTTTTCTGAAAAGGATGTGAAAAATATTGCTGTCAGGGGGCAGTACGGGCCTGGAACAGTGAATAATGAGAAAATAAAATCATACAGGCAGGAAGATGAAGTCGCTAAAAATTCCAATACTGAAACTTTTGTCGCATTGAAGCTTAATGTAGACAATTGGAGATGGTCAGATGTCCCATTCTACTTAAGGACGGGAAAAAGGCTGAAAGAAAGGGTTGCGGAGATAGCGATAGTTTTCAAGCAAAATCCTAGCGTATTGTTTTCAAAGCATGCTGCTTCTATTGAGCCGAACATGCTTATCATAAGAATACAGCCTGCAGAGGGAATTTCATTGCAATGTTCCTCTAAAGTTCCGGGAAGAAAAATGATAATGGATAATGTAAGAATGGATTTCTGCCATGAATGCACATTTGGGCCGAACACGCCTGATGCTTATGAAAGGCTGCTGCTGGATATAATAATTGGAGACCAGACATTGTTTGCCAGATGGGACGAAACTGAATATGCCTGGAAAATTGTAGACAAAATAGCAGCTAACTGGAAGAGAAGCAAAAAGGTCCCCATCTATGAGGCAGGAGCATGGGGCCCAAAGGAAGCTGAAGAATTCATAAAAAAAGATGGAAGAAAGTGGGCCGAACCAAAGACCCCCATGTATACTGCGCTCCTGCAAGGCAATATAAAATAATTTTTTAGGTGTAAAATGAAAATATACGATATATCGATGGAAATCAGAAAAGACATGCCAGTCTATAAAAATAAAGAAGAAAAAAAACCTAAGATTGCGGCTACCAGGACTATTGAGCAGGGAGCAAATGAATCAAGAATAAGCATAGAAAGCCATACTGGAACGCATGCTGATGCCTATTTCCACATGATTGCAAATGGCAGAACTATAGACAAGATTGAGCTTGAGAAGTTCGTTGGGGAATGCCTAGTTATTGATTTTTCCAATAAAAGAGATAAGATTACAATTGACGATTTCAATGAGCTTTTCAACAATAAAAAAACAAAAAATGATAAAAATGCACAACAAATATTTATTAAGAAAAATGACATCCTGCTGCTGAAAACAAGAAAAACCCCGATGGAAAGCTTTGACTTCAATTTCACCTATCTTGACAAGAGCGGCGCCGAATTCCTTGCAAAAAGAAAAGTGAAATGCGTCGGAATAGACAATTTGGGCATCGAGAGAGGCCAGCCGGGCCATGAAACGCATAAAATATTATTCAAGGGTGGAATTCCAATTGTTGAAGGGCTTGAATTGCCAAAGATAAAACAAGGGAGATATTTCTTTGTTGGAATGCCATTGAAGATAAAAAACGGGGATGGCAGCCCGATAAGGGCCATATTGGTTGATAACAAAATTATAAAACCATATTTTAATAAATAAACTTCTCCATCAAATAGTAACTACTGTAAGCAAAGATGCCGGAAGACATGTAACATGAAAGAATCAATCATCAAGCTTGAGAATGTGTGGAAGATATATGAGATGGGAGCAGTAAAAGTAAATGCGCTGCGCGGAGTAAATTTAGAAATAAAAAGGGGGGAATTTGTCGCAATAATGGGCCCAAGCGGAAGCGGAAAATCAACAGCAGTCAATATGGTTGGAAGCCTCGACATACCGACAAAAGGGAAAGTTTACCTTGAGGGCCATGATATCTCAAAAATGCCAGAGTCAACGCTTGCCCAATTGAGGGGGAGGAAAATAGGATTTATATTCCAGCAGTTTAATCTTATCAATACCCTGACTGCACTTGAGAATGTTGCGCTCCCAATGGTGTTCCAAAATATTCCAAGGGAAGAGAGGATTAAAAAAGCTACTATGATACTTGAAAAAATCGGATTGGGAGATAGGATAGGCCATAGGCCGATGGAGCTTTCAGGGGGGCAGCAGCAAAGGGTAGCGATAGCAAGGGCATTGGCAAATGAGCCCGACGTTATTCTAGCTGATGAGCCTACTGGAAACCTAGATTCAACTACCGGAGAAACTGTCATGGGCTTCCTTGAGGAGCTAAACAAGGATGATGGAAAGACAATAGTCATGGTAACACATGACATCAATATTGCCCATCACGCCCACAGGATAGAATTTTTAAAGGATGGTGTGATTGTAAAGTCAAAAGCGTTAAAACAGTAAATAATCAACAATAATTATATATAAATCAAAATAAAATATAGCATATACAGTCCGCAATCATATGAAAAAAACTACCATAGTTGGATTATTGATTTTATCTGCCTTAATTTTAGCAGCTTCTTTTGCAGATGCAAAGCAGACAACGCAGAAGCCGGCAAGATATGATGAAATAGCAGTCAATTTGATAAGCCAGCTGCCCGACCCTGCAGAGCCGGGAAGCTATGTGGATGTAAGGTTCAAGTTTGACAATAATGGGAGCGGAGAGGCAAAAAATATGGAAGTCGAGATACTTCCGGAATATCCTTTTTCTTTAGAGCAGGGAGCGGAAAAAGTCAAAAATCTTGGAACTATCCAAGGCATGCAAAGGGGGGATATAGGGGTAATTGCAAAGTTCAGGCTGCGAGTGGACAAAGATGCCGTTGAGGGAGAAAATGAAATCAGGCTTAGGTATAGGATAGACAAAGGAGCCTGGGTTGATCCTGGTGAATTCTTCATTGACGTTCAGACGCACGACGCAATACTCTCAATAGATTCTGTCTCTATTGGAAAGAACATGATCGAGCCTGGCGCGAGCGACAATTTAAAGATAGAACTTTCAAATATGGCAGATTCCTTATTGAAAGATGTGCAATTGAGATTAGTTTTGGGAGGCCTGCCATTTATACCTCTTGATTCGACAGATGAGAAGAGCATCTACAAGATAGATCCAAAATCCAGCCAAGAAGTAAATTTTAGGCTGCTTGCAAACCCTGAAGCAAAAGCGGGAGTCTACCAGGTGCCAATGGAGGTAGGGTATTCGGACAATCTCGGGAAAAAATATTTCAAGAACGCCACAATAGGAATCATTGTCGGCTCAAGCCCGGAGCTTAGGCTGACCATTGATGAAAGCGAGATATATGAAAAAGGGAAATCCGGAGAGGTAATCATAAAAATTGTAAACCGAGGGGTAACTGATATCAAGTTTGCGACCCTTAGGATTATGCCAAGCGAGGATTATAAGATTTTATCTGCTGACCAAATTTATTTAGGGAATATAGACTCTGACGACTTTGAGACCGCAGACTTTAAGATCTATGCCAGCAATACAAAGAAGGATGACATAAACGTGCCATTGACCCTTGAGTATAGGGATGCCAATAACAAGGAGTACAAGGAAAATGTGAATCTAACGCTTAAAATTTATTCTTCGTCTGAAGCCAAAAAATTCGGCTTAAAAGCAGGGAATGGTTTTGTCGGGAACTTGATTATACTCCTGATTGTTGCTGTTGGATTGCTCTATTACATAAGGCATAGGAAAAAGAAAAGGAAGGATTAATCTGGATATTTTCAGGTTTTATAAATCGTTAACCGATGTTCGCTTATATATTTTACATCATCGAAATTTTTTTAAGCAAGTTTTCCTTACAAATGAAAATGTATGTACCATCAAGAATGTTTTTTACCAAAGGAACCGGAGTAAATAAAGACAGGCTTGCTTCCTTTGAAGCTGCTTTGAGGGATGCAGGCATAGAGAAATATAATTTAGTATATGTTTCCAGCATTCTGCCTCCGAACTGCAAGATAATACTAAAAGATGAAGGATTAAAGAGCCTTTCTCCAGGACAGATTGTTTTCACAGTTATGGCGCGGAACGAGACAGACGAACCAAACAGGCTAATCTCCTCTTCCATAGGCGTTGCCGTACCATCAGATACAAATAATTATGGATATTTATCTGAACATCATTCTTACGGGGAGACGGCCAAGAAATCAGGGGAATATGCAGAAGACCTTGCTGCTACAATGCTTGCAACCACTCTCGGCATTGAGTTTGATCCAAACCAAGCTTGGGATGAGCGGGAAGAGAGGTATAAGGCAAGCGGAAGGATTTTCAAAACAACCCAGATTGTGCAGTCTGCAGAGGGAAATAAAGACGGCCTGTGGACAACAGTTGTTGCAGCTGCAGTCTTATTGGTTGATAATAGCAAAATAAATAATTCTTAAATCCTGCATGTTTTTTGTAATCCTATTATTTGAAAGCCTATCCAACGATTGTTCTAATTCGGAATATTTATTAAACATGTCTACTGATTAATCTGAGAATAAATTAAATAGCAACAAACGAGCGATTAAACTAAAAATGCTGCAGGATTATTTTTTATATGCCGTACAAGGATTAAGGCACAGAAAGCTAAGAAGCTGGCTTACCATGATAGGCATATTTATAGGGATTGCTGCCGTTGTCGCATTGATGGGGTTGGGAGAGGGCTTAAGGGGCGCAATTGTAGGGCAATTTGGATTTATAGGCCCCGATGTTCTTGGCGTGCAGGCTTCCGGCATTAATTTTGCAGGGCCTCCAGGACAGGCTGTTGTCAAGCCGTTAACCGAGGACTTGACTGAAAAAATAAAGCGAATCAATGGTGTAGAGGCGGCAATAAACCGATACATCCAGTCCGGGACTTTAGAGTTCAATGACAGGCAGGATATAATTTTTACCTGGAATGTTCCGGAAGGGAAGAATCGCGCTGTTTTTGAGGACATGATTGACTTAAGAGTGCAAAAAGGAAGGCTGCTTAAAGATGGCGACAAATTCAAAGTTGTTGTTGGCAATGACTTTACAAAAAAAGATCGGTTTGGAAAATCGGTTCAAATTGGAAACACTATCCTGTTCAACGGACAGGCTTTTGATGTAATAGGAATTTTTGAGAAACGGGGGAGCTTCATCTTTGATTCTGCAATAGTAATGAATGAGAATGTGCTCGTCTCGGAATTCAGGAAAGACGATTCTGTAAATGTCATTGCGGTAAAAGTAAAAGACCTTAAGACGATAGACAAGGTGCAGCAGAATCTGGAAACTCTGCTCAGGAAGGAAAGAGATGTAAGGGAAGGGGAAGAAGATTTTTTGGTGGAAAGCCCTGAAAATGCGCTGCAGACCCTGGACAGCACGCTATTTGGAGTCCAGCTGTTTATCTCAATAATAGCTTTTGTTTCTATTATAGTTGGCGGGATAGGCATCGCAAATACAATGTATACCTCCGTCCTTGAAAGAACCAAGGAGATTGGCATTATGAAGGCCATAGGCGCAAAAAACAGCACAATCTTCACTATATTTTTTGTTGAATCCGGATTTTTAGGATTGGTTGGGGGAGTTATAGGAGTAATTCTCGGATTGATTCTTGCATATTCATTCGCATTCGCAGGAAGGCAGGCTTTAGGATCTGAACTAATAAAGGCTGATGTTGGGCTTGGGCTCATAGTTATGGCATTGATGTTTTCTGTGGGTGCCGGATTAGCAGCGGGAATTGTGCCGGCGCTGCAAGCTTCCAAAAAAACTCCTGTTGAGTCTATGAGGTTCGCAAAATGAGCCTGGACCTGATAAAATATGCCCTACTGAATGTGAAAAAGAGAAAGCTAAGGAGTGGGCTTACAATCCTTTCAATACTTATAGGAATAACGGCAATATATGCACTGGTAAGCTTTGGAGTAGGGCTGCAAAATTATGTCAATGTTCTTGCAGAAGAGTCAGGAACTAATAAGCTGTTTGTCCAGTCCAGGGGCATTGGCGCTCCGGGAACAGATGGGAATTTCTTTTTAACAAAGGGTGATGTGGATTTTGTCGAAAAAATAAACGGGGTTGAGGAAATTACTGGAGTTTATATGAAGACTATTGAGGTCAAAAAAGACAGGCAGCTTAAGTTTGTGTTCGGGATGGGCATAGACCCTGAAAAGACAGATTTCGTCGATGAAACTTTCAGCGTTAAAATAGAAAAAGGAAGGCAGCTAAAAAAAGGCGATTTCGACAAGGTTGTCCTGGGCCATAATTATCGGGAAGATAACAGGATATTCAAAAAAGGCGTTGTTATAGGAGAAAAACTAGAGATGAATGGTGTAAAATTCGAGGCCATAGGCTTCTATGAAAAAATCGGGAACCCGCATGATGATTCCAATGCTTATTTCACTTATGAGACTTTTGAATCGCTATTTCCTGAGAGAAAAGATAAATTTGGGTTTATCATGGTAAAATCCAACAGGAATGCGGAGCCATCGACGGTGGCTGACAGAATCACTGAAAGGCTAAGGAAGCATAAAGGGCAGGAAGAAGGAAAAGAAGATTTTTTTGTGCAGACTTTTGAGGATGCTTTACAAACGTTTAACAATATTATTCTGGTTTTGAATGGCATTCTGTTTTTGATTGCGCTGATTTCTGTTATAGTCGCGGGCGTAAACACCACAAATACAATGTACACTGCAGTTTTGGAAAGGACAAAGGAAATAGGAATCATGAAAGCTTTAGGCGCAAAAAACAGCAGCATAATGCTCATCTATGTGGTTGAGGCAGGATTTGTCGGGGCTCTTGGCGGCCTTATAGGAGTATTTTTAGGATTCCTTATCTCCACTGGAGGCGGCTGGATAGCAGCCCAATCCGGATTTTCATTTTTGAAGCCATCATTCCCGCTATGGCTTTCTGTGGGGTCAGTATTATTTGCTTTTACTGTAGGAGCGGTTAGCGGAGTATTGCCTGCGATAAGAGCTTCCAAGCTGAAGCCGGTGGATGCGCTTAGGTATGAGTAGGGTTTTTTCATTTTTAACATTTATTTCAATAAACTCAATAAAAAATAATTCTAAAAATCAAATACCTGATTAAACAGAAAGCATCTTAATGACATCCTGGGAAGTAATTATTCCAACTAATTTCCCATCTTTCGTTATTGGAGTGTCCCTGAACCTGCCTTTTTCCATCAGCTTCATAAGATAAAGAATAGATGATTTTATATCGACAGACTTGACTTTACCAGTCATAAGAGAGCTGACTTTCAAGCTGGACAAGTTTTTCCCTTTTGCGACTGCTTTCTTCAAAATGTCCCTTTCAGTAATGATTCCAAATATTTTTTTGCCTTTTCCTTCAATGACAAGGCAACCAATATTATGCTTTGCCATTTTTTTGATTGCTGAAAGAACATAGTCATCGGGCTTTGCACAAATGACGGGCTTGCTCATCCAGTCGCTTATTTTTATAACTGACATTGTTTGTTAACTATGCAGAATTAAGTTGATATATCATTAATAAATCTTTTCGTTTTGCAGAATTCTTGCCTTTCGACATTATTTTTAGATATTCGTCCACTTTTGCTGCTATTTCGGATTTTAATTTTTCGCCGAAGTTTAATTTATTTACATCGCTTAAAACATCTTCAGGCATCTTTGTAAAGGTTCCATGCATCTCATAGCCTGATTTTATTATTTCCCGCTCTATTGTCCTTGCAAATTCAGAGTTAAAGAGCTTTATAGCGGGAAATTTGGTTATTGCATCTGCGCCTGCATTGAGCATCGAGCATATATGGTCAACACGATTAACCCATGGGCCTGCCACAATTTCGGTATCGGGGAAAGTTTCCCTGGTCTTTCTTATCCATTCAATATAATAGCTGACTTCAGGGCCTTTTGAATTTTCAAATTCTGTTCCCTTTATTGGATTTAAAGCATAAAAAATTATTTTATCAATTCTATTTTTTGTTATGAATGCTTTTAGCTTTTCAAAATCCTCCATGGTTTCGCCCATGCCTACAATGAAAGTCATTGCCTTCTTTAGATTGTATTTTTCACATATCCTGTACATTTTTTCTATTGGAGCTATTGGCTTGTTTGGAGCTACTCTTTTATGGACTTCTTCGTTTATCGTTTCAACTGCGCCGTAGATTCCTTCAAGGTATGGAACTAAAGATTCTATTGTTTTTTCGCTTAAAACGCCAATATTAAGCCAAAATTTTTCATTAGTTATTTCATAGGCATTTTTGCATAATTCCATGATGCTTTTTGGAGTGTAACTTCCGTATCCTGCAGCAAAATTTCCCATTTTCCATCCCAGTTGTTTGCAAAGATAGGCTTCTGCTAAAATTGATGCCATGCTTCTTTTTGCGGCTTTTGGATCAGAAATCTTGCTTTTCTGGGTTGACATGTAGCAGAATGTGCAGTCTCCCAATGAGCAGTACCATGAGATGAATATAGCTCTTTCAAAGTAAATTTTTTTAATCTCTTGGGCTAATAGGGTTTTTTCCATAATTGGTTGAGGATATATTCTTAGTTTAAAAAGATTGATAAAAAAATGACAAATTTTATAAATGACCTTCATTTAGTACGTCTTATGAATAATATTATAACTCTTTTATTCGAGTGACTTATTCTGGTTCTTATAGTCTTACCTATATCAAATTACACGGTTAAAATGGACATAACTGAAAAGCAAAAGCATGAACTGAAGAAATTTGTAAAAGAATTAGAGCAATATAGGGGCAGGCATACAGAACTTGTCTCAGTCTATGTACCCCAAGGATATGACCTTACAAAGATAATAAATCATCTCGAGGAAGAGAAAGGCACTGCTTCAAACATTAAATCCACTTCTACAAGAAAGAATGTAATTGATGCTCTAGAGAAGATGACCCAGCATCTGAGGATATACAAAAGAAATCCGGAAAATGGGCTTGCAGCGTTTGCAGGCAATGTCTCTGAAAGGGAGGGTGGGCAGGATTTCCGAGTCTGGAGCATAGAGCCCCCTATTCCTTTGAAAACAAGAATCTACAGGTGCGACAAGGAGTTTGTCCTGGACCTTTTAAGGGACATGATGGATGTAAAAGCGGTTTATGGCCTTGTTGTTGTTGACAGGAGGGATGCTGATATAGCTTATCTTAAAGGCAAAAGCATAATTCCTCTTCTAAGGACCCATTCAGAAGTGCCTGGCAAAACAAAAGCTGGAGGACAGTCTGCCCAAAGATTCGAAAGAATAAGAGAAGGCGCTAAGATAGACCATTTCAAGAAGGTTGCGGAATACTTAAAAGAGCAGTTTTTGGGCAATAAGAATCTCAAGGGCATAATTGTAGGCGGCCCAGGACCGACAAAATATGATTTCATAGATTCAGGCTATATAACTACAGAAGTCAGGAACAAGATTATAGCAATAAAGGACTTAAGCTATACCGGCGATTTTGGACTGCAGGAACTTGTCAATAAGAGCGAAGATGTGCTTTCCCAGGAAGGCATCATGGAAGAGAAAAAAATCATGGCGAAGTTCTTTGAGACGCTTGCAACAAAAGAGAAAATGGCAGCTTATGGCGTTGAAGATGTGATGAAAAAATTAAAGATTGGGGCTGTTGACACTATACTTCTTTCTGATGCCCTAGATGAAAAAAAGCTGGAGGAATTTGAGAATGAAGCAAAGCTAATGGGAACCAAAGTACAGATAATATCAACAGAGACTTCAGAAGGAGTGCAGTTGAGGGATATGGGAAAGGTTGCAGCTATTTTAAGGTATGAGATAAGGTGATTTTTTAGCGGTTTTCAATAAAATAGCCCGAATAAAAGAGGTTTAAATCATTCAATCAAAAATACCCAATAATAAAAACCAAGTTCCTAAATAGAATTAATAATAAAACTTCTCAATAATAACTCGTCAAGTTTAAACGTGGATATTCTTTAAATAAAATCAATAATAAGCTACCAATAACTAAGAACTCAATAAAAAATAATCATTTTCCTAATAAAAATATCCAATAAAACAATTTTAAAATAAAAACTAATAAGAAAAATCTAATAAGCTTTCCCAAAAATGACAATCGCTTTTCCTTCTTTACTGCAATGCGCGCATCTGCCTATGTTTTTCGGCTGTTCGAATGGAATGACCCTTGATGTGACTCCTCCAGTATCTTCCTTGAGCTTTTCCTCGCAGTTTTTTTCGCAGCAGAAAGGAATTTTAACGAGGTTCTTGTTTTTTATCTGCTTTACGAACTCATTCCAGTCTTCTGCCTCAGTGATATGAGAATCTAAAAAGTTCTTTGCCTTTTCATAAAGGGATTTTTGGATGTCCTCAAGCGTTTCTTTTACCTGGGTTTCTAATTGCGCAATTTTTACAAATTCTTTTTTGTGGTTATCCCTTCTTACTACAACTACCTGCTTGTTGGCAATGTCCTTGGGGCCAATCTCTATCCTCAATGGAACGCCTTTCATCTCCCATTCGTTGTATTTCCAGCCCGGCTTGTAATGGTCGCGGTCATCCAATTCAACAGAATAATTTTTCAAAGATTCTTTTATCTTTATGGCATTTTTCAGGACTTCTTCTTTTGTCTCGCTGTTGTATATTGGGATTATAACTATCTGCAATGGGGCTATTTTTGGAGGCAGAACAAGACCTTTATCATCAGAATGAGTCATCACTAAAGCTCCGATCAACCTTGTTGAGATTCCCCAGGAGTTCTGCCAAGGCATTTGGTTTTTTTCATCTTTTCCGAGAAAGTTTATCTTGAATGCTTTTGCGAAATTCTGCCCTAGATTATGGGAGGTTGCCATCTGCAGCCCTTTTCCGTCCGGCATCAAGGCTTCCAATGCGTAGGTTGTTTTTGCCCCTGCAAACCTTTCTTTCTCTGTCTTTTTTCCTTCTATGACTGGGATAGCTAATAGCTCCTCGCATAATTTTTTGTATTCTTTTAGATAAAGCAGGGTTTCTTTTTCGCAGTCTTCTTCCGTCTCATAGACGCAATGGCCTTCCTGCCACAAGAATTCCCTTGTCCTTAGGAATAATTTTGTCTGCTTGACTTCCCACCTTAATACATTGCACCATTGGTTCAATCTTAATGGCAGATCGCGCCAGCTTCTTATCCATGTTGAATAGGAATCGTAGATTATTGTCTCTGATGTCGGCCTCAGGGCGTATTTTTCTTTCTGATCCTGGTCCATTATCCATGCAAGCTCCGGTGCAAAGCCCTGGGCATGCTCAGATTCCCTCTTGAAGAATTCTTCCGGAATGAGCAAAGGAAAATATGCATTTTTCACTCCTATTTTTTTAATTCGCTTGTCAAAATAGCCTTGTATGGATTCCCATATTGAGTAGCCTCTTGGCTTGATTATCATAAAGCCCCGGATGACAGAATGCTCTCCCAGTTCTGCTTTTATGACTACTTCATTGTACCATTCTGAAAAATCCTGGTCCTTTTTTATTGCTATTCCGAGAGTTTCTTCTTTTGGCATTTTTTATTTATTTTTCAATCTAGGTTTATAAATTGTTGCATGAGTTTTAATATAATCTTCCACCAAGCTGCACTTCTCTTTCTGGCTGTATCAAAACGCATTCCTTATCATTTCCAGGCACTCCTAATGTTAAAACTTCGGAAAGCGCCGGGCCAATTTGTCTTGGAGCAAAGTTAACAACACAAAGAACCAGTTTCCCAATCAAATCTTCCTTTCTATAGCTTTTGCATAACTGGGCACAGGATTTTTTTACCCCCATTTCAGCGCCTAAATCAATTTTTAGTTTGTAAGATGGCTTTTTAGCTTCTGGAAATGATTCTACTTCAATTATTTTCCCAACTCGTATATCCAATTTCTGGAAGTCTTCAAAAGTTGCCATAGTCAGTTAGGGGTAGAAGGTTGTCCCTATTTTTTCGCCTTTGTCAAGTTTTATTAAATTGCTTTTAACTTTTCCATTGGCGATTATAGTAGTTATTCCGCATCCTGCGGCAAGCTTTGCCGCTGCTATCTTTGTCTTTATGCCGCCAGTTCCAAGGCCATTAGAGGCGCCATCAATACTGCTGACGAAGCCATTAAAATCGCGGACTTCCTTTATAATTTTCGCGCCTTTTTCATTCGGATTTTTATCATACAGGCCATCCACCGAGGTCAGTATAATCAATGTATCTGCTTTTACTTTGCAGGCTACCATTGCGGACAGCTTATCATTATCTCCAAAGGAAGGGCCTATCTCGTTTATCGATATCGGATCGTTTTCGTTGATTATCGGCATTACTCCCATGCCAAGCAAAGCGCTTATGCTGTTCCCCATGTTTATTCCCGACTGCTTGTCTGAAAGGTCGTCGTATGTAAGCAGTATCTGGGCTACTTTTATACTGCTCTTGTTGAAAAACTCCCCGTATTTTGAGATGAGTATGCTCTGCCCTACTGCAGCGCAAGCCTGCTGCATCTTTACGTCTTTGGGCCTTTCTTTTATTCCCAACTCCGACATACCTGAACCGATTGCGCCGCTTGTGACTATTATTATCTCTTTTTGCGAGCTTATTTCCGCAATGTCGTTTACAAGAGATTCCATTATTTTATAGTCTATTTTTCCAGTGTTGTCAGCAATAACATTAGTCCCTATCTTTATTACAATTCTTTTTTTCATTTTAGCCTTTTATGAGTAAACTTAGTTTTTCCCTCTGAATAATCAGAAACTACCTGTCCCTTGCCTCTTAGCACGTACTTATATATTGTCAATCCTTCCAATCCAACTGGACCGCGGGCATGAATTTTTGAGGTGCTTATTCCAACTTCTGCCCCCTTCCCGTATCTAAATCCATCTGCAAATCTTGTCGAGCAGTTATGCATAACGGATGAAGAGTCGACCAATGAAAGGAATTTTTTTGCTGCTATATTGTTATCAGTTATTATTGCATCAGTATGCTTTGATCCATATTTGTTTATATGGGATATGGCTTCATCAACGCTGTTAACTATTTTTATCGATAAGACTGGACCGCCATATTCGGTATTCCAGTCTTCCTCAGCCGCTTCTTTTACTTTTATTACTCTCATTGTTTCTTTGTCGCCTTTTAATTCAACCTTAGCTGCTTCATACTTTTTTGAAATTATTGGGAGGAATTTTTTTGCTATATCCTTGTGCACCAGCAAAGTTTCCATTGAATTGCAGGCAGCAGGATATTGGCATTTTGCATCTAGGCAAACAGCTATAGCCTGGCCTATATCTGCATCCTTGTCAACATAGGTATGGCAGATTCCTTCTGAGTGTCCTAAAACGGGAATTTTTGTATTTTCCTGGATGTACTTTACAAATTTATTGCTGCCCCTCGGTATGATTAAATCTATAAGGCCGTGCATACCAAGAAGTTGTTTTACTTCTTCCCTTGTCCCTATCAGCTGGACAGATTCTTCTGAAATATTTGCCTTTTTCAATGATTCTTTTACCAGTATTGCAAGCATTTTGTTCGTATTTATGGATTCTGAGCCGCCCTTAAGTATGACGGCATTGCCGGACTTAATGCAGAGGCTGCTTATTTGTATTGCGGCGTCAGGCCTTGACTCAAATATTGAGGCAATAAGGCCTATTGGCACAATGGTCTTTTCCAGAATTAGGTTTTTATCCAGCTCCGTTTTCTCAATTATCTTCCCTGTTGGATCTTCAAGAGCCCTTACGCTTTCAACCATTTCAATTATTTCATCAATTTTTTTATCATCAAGGGCTAATCTTTCGATTAATGAGCCATCAAAATTGCTTTCTCTGGCATTTTGCACGTCTTTTTTGTTCTCTTCGATGATTTTTTTCCTATTTTCTTTTATGGAGTTTGCTAAGTAATCCAATGCCTTGTTTTTTGCTTCCGAGCTTATTGATGCCAATGCAATTGAGGCTTCTTTTGCTTTTTTTATTTGCCCGATTAATCCATTCATTTTCCCAGTTCCTTGCTCCTTCTTGCAGCAGACTCTATTGTTTTGGAGATTATATTTTTTATTTTGGAATTTTCCAGGATGGTTAAGCCTGCAATAGTCGTTCCGCCTGGGGAAGATACTCTTGCTATAAGATCTTCAGGCCTTTCATTTGTGTCTTTAAGCAATTTTGAAGTCCCAAAAAATGTTCGGAGAGCTAATTTGTAGGAAGTTTCTTTGCTCAAACCCTGCTGCTCTCCAGCTGATGCAAAGGCTTTTAGGATGAATGATACGAACGCTGGGCCTGAACCGCTTAATGCTGTAACTGCGTCCATATTTTTTTCTTCGGTTTCAAGCGCAAGCCCTGCTTTATCCAGGAGATTTTTTATTATTCCTTTCTCCCGGCTGCTGATATTTTTATTGCAGGAGTATGCTGCTGCCATCTCCCCCACAACACAGTTCAGATTTGGAATTACCCTTACTATTTTTTTATTTTCCCCCAGAATTGTTTCAATAAAATCTATCTTAATCCCAGCTGCTATTGAAACAATAATTTTGCTGCTCGCTTCATCCTTTATTTCTTCCAGAATCTCAGTGAAATCTTTCGGCTTAGCGCATAAGAATATTATTTCTGAGCTTTTCACAACTTCTTTGTTATTTTTAGTTGTTTTTAAATGAAATTCCTGCTTTGCTTTCTGAAGCTTTTCCTCGCTTTTGTCGCTTGAGATTATTTGAGCATCTTCGGAGACCATACTTTTTATCAAAGCTCTGGCCATGTTTCCTGTTCCTATAAATCCAAGTTTTAGCATAATAACACCTCTTGGGCAGAAATTTTGATATTGGTTGATTTAAGGATTTTGGTTTTTGTTGATATTAATCTATAAATATAACTAGAACAATTACTGCCGACAAGGAAAATAATCAGCTCGTTGCATACTACTAAGTAATTTGCGGTAATATTTAAATTATTTGGTTTTTGGGCGGCATTGAAAAGTCCTCGCTTTCGCTCGGGTTGTCATCGGGTTCGCACTTAATGTAAGGTTAGATAGTTGACATGCTTGAACGGAGTTCAGCACCCACTTTGCGGGTTTCCCGTATGTCACCGTAGGTGATGCCGGACTTCGTCCGAGCAGAGCATCCCCTCTGTCAACTGAATGTGTTAATTAAAGGTGCTTACCAATTGATGACAACCATTAACTTTTCAATGCCGCCGGTTTTTGATAAGGTTTATTAATTGGCGTAGGTTAGTTCCCTTATGAAAAAGGTAATGGCATTCGGCTCTTTTGACATACTGCATGAGGGCCACAAGCATTATTTGCAGGAGGCTAAAGGGCTCGGGGATTATTTGATTGTTGTTGTTGCAAGGGATTCAAATATTTTAAAATTCAAGGGCAGAAAGCCAAGGAATAAAGAGGATTATAGATTGGAGAGGATTAAAGAATTTGAGTTTGTTGATGAGGCTGTTTTAGGGGATAAAGATGATATTTTGAAGGTTTTGGAAAAATACAAGCCAGAGGTTATTTGCCTGGGGTATGACCAGAAAACAATTCATGAAAACAAATTAAAAAAAACGTTAGAAGAAAAGGAAATTAATGCGGAGATTGCAAGGGCGAAGCCGTATAAAGAGGATATCTATAAATCCTCAAAGCTAAAAAATCTGTAAAGGCTATTTTTCAGCCAGTTCCGCATCTTCAACGATAAGCTTTCCAGTGCATTCATTCTCCATTTCTATTCTTGACTTGTTTATCTTCAGTTTTTTTGAGAACATCTGGCAGTCTAAAACTAAAGATTCGTACTCTCCGCCTTCTCCGCCGCCATGAATATTTAATTTTTCAATCTTTTTTATGAAAGAGCCATTGATTTCATGCCCGAGAAAATCTTTTTTTAGACCATCTGCGGCAATCCCGACTATTATTATTTTGAAATTATTTGCTATCAATTCTTTCAGGTATTTTTTTGGCTCGATGCGCCATAATGGGGCTATTGATTCAATCTTCAGCTCCTTGCATATTTTGTCTATCCTTTCTTTTTGGTAATTTGATGCCAATGCTCCGGATACAACGCCTTCTATTTTGTATTTTTTGATTGCGGCTTGCAGGGCTTTTTTTATATCTTTTAGCTCTTTTTCCTTGATTCCAGAAGATTCTGCAAAAATCAATGGCATATTCATTGACTCTGCCTGCAATTTAACCAATTCTATATTAGGAATGTGGAACATATAGGAATCATTTCTTTTTGACTTAAAGGATATGATGCAGACTAGCTCATTATCCTTAGAAGCTTTGTAAGCTGAATAGATGCTGTCCTTTCCGCCTGAGATTAAAGCTGCTATTTTCATTTTTAGAGTTTATTTAATTTTAATCTCATAATACTGAACCATTTAAAAAGATTTTTAAAGCAAAATCCAATACTTTACACATTAATCTCCACGAAAAATGAATAATGAAGAAATTGAAAACATATATGAAAAAATAATTTCCGGAATAAATGCCTATTTCAATAAATCCGGCTGCAAAAAAGCAGTCATTGGATTGAGCGGCGGGATAGATTCTTCTGTTTGCGCGAAGCTGGTTGCCGATGCAATCGGAAAAGAAAATGTGCATGGGCTCATAATGCCTGTCATGGGGCTAAGCTCGCAGGAGAATGTTGCAGATGCTGTTGAGCTGTGCAAGATGATAGGGATGAGCTATTCAGTGATACATATCAATAGATTCCTCGAGGGGTTTGAGGACCTTGAATGGGGGCAAAGCAAGATAGCAAAGATGAACAGCACTTCAAGGATAAGAGGGGTCTTGCTTTACAATTATGCCAATACATATAATGCCCTTGTGATTGGAACTTCCAACAAGACGGAAATTTTGCTTGGGTATTTCACGAAGTATGGCGATGGGGCAGTTGACATTGAAGTTATTGGGGAATTATTCAAAACGGATGAAAGGGAGCTTGCAAGATTTGTTAGAATTCCGGATAAAATAATAAACAAAACACCGACGGCAGAGCTTTACCACGGGCAGACGGATGAAGACGAGCTGGGAGTTTCTTATGAGGAATTGGATAAGATATTAAAGTTGCATATTGACGGCAAGAATGTTAAGGAAATAGTTGATAGGGGCTTTGACAGAAAGACTATTGAGAATGTCATTAATAGGGTAAAGGCCAATGAGCACAAGAGGAATATGCCTTTTGTGGTTAAGATTTCTTAATAATTTTTTTGATTATTCTTTTCGGAATATTTTTGTCAGGAATTTTTATAAGAATATAGTACTGCTTCTTATAAATGGCTTCACAGGATTATAGATTAGATGGCAGATTTAAGTATGAGGTTTTAATTTCAACATTTGATGGCTGGGACTATAAATTTCCAATATTGGATCCAAATAGGCTTGGAAGAATTGCTGAAAATACCGGCTCAGGATCGGGGCCTCGCGCTACAAATGGGCAATGGTTAGATGCCAGAATAGTCGAGCGACAGCAACAGGGCTATTACAGCTGGGTCCCAACTGATGATTTTATTCTGCATATGCGACCGCAACATTCCGTACCAAATGACCCATATGCGCATGTTGGAAGATTTTCTTATGAGCCAGAATCCCGGGAATTTTTGATGGGTAGGCTTGACCAAAAGCATGCAGAGACAATAAGGAATTTCGGCAGCCATGGATTCAACAAGTATGTCCGGGGCATATACATAAAGGATCAGGATTTGATTCTTATACGCGCATACTTCGATCCATTGGATGAAAATGGAGCCTATCATGACGATTTGGAGTATAATCCTGACCTAGACCATCAAAAAACAGACCAGACGCTGGAGATGCTCATAATAAATAATTTGCCACGAAACATAAAGGTCATTACACGTGTTGATAACCGGGTTGTAAAACAGTTTGACCCCATTAATGTTTGAAATAAGAATGTTTATAAATGATTATTATATTTTTTTTCTTATGAAACTCGGCTTATTTATAGGAAGATTCCAGCCATTCCATTTGGGCCATTTGCAGGACATAAAAAATGCCTTGAAGGAAGTTGATGAGCTGGTTGTAGGGATTGGCAGCAGCAATGAGAAGCACACAAAATACAACCCTTTTTCTGTCGAGGAAAGAATAGAGATGATTGACTTGGCTTTGCCAGCAAATAATATAAGCAATTATACAATATTCCCGATTCCTGATTTTCATGACGACAAGAAATGGGTGGAGCATATTGAAACCTTAGTGCCTAAATTTGATATAGTCTATACTGGCAATGACTGGACGGAAAGGTGCTTCAAGGGCAAATACAAGGTAAAAAGAGTAAATATGGTCGAGGGCGTTTCCAGCACGATAATAAGAAACGGGATTCTTAACAATAAGGACTGGCAGAGCTTGGTGCCAAAAGAGGTTGTTCAGCTTATTTCCAAGATTAATGGTGTTGAGAGGGTTAAGAAAATAGGAGACTAAACCAAATAATAAGGTTTATAATTAGCACTTAATTCTGCTGCTCAATGACTTTACTTGAAGAAAGGATATTGGATGCAGAAAGAGGCATTGTTGCCAAAGTTTATGAAGCTTCGGTGCATAATAGCAGCGCTGGACAAAGGTCCAAATGGGCATATTATGGAACACCTTTTTTTGATCAGGAAATATCGGATTTCTGGAAATTTATGTCTGAATTGGAAGCTGGCCCGGAGCGTGTCAATTTAGATGAAGGCTATTCAAGGGAAGAAAGGCAAAGGTACATCAAGAGGCCTATAATTGTAGCAGTTAAACAAGATGAAGAAGGCTCGCATGTTATAGGGGGCATATGGATTGACCATGTTGACTGTAAGCAATCGGGGGACTCCAACGTTATTGAAAGGGCAGCTACCTTCCATATTAGCATGGACGGAAATTTCCGAGAAGCTGCTCATCCCCTACTAGGTTACTTCATGGAAAGGTCAAAAAGCAGGTATAATTCAATAAGATCAGTTTGGGGAGCCAGAGTGCCACAATACGACCCTACACAATTTTTCCTGAATAAGGATTTTGAAGTTTTACATGGGAAAACTAAAAATTGCGCAACAATAAAGCTTAGAAGTTAAGAGCCCCGGGAGGGGATTGAACCCCCGCCCTATGCTTTACGAAAGCATCGCTCTCTAGCGCTTTAAAGCACCGCTGAGCTACCGGGGCGACAATCATAAGAAACAGGAGCCTTACTTAAAATTTTCTAAAATCTTTGCCTTGTCATTATTGAAGTTTTTCTGGCATTCAAAGCATATCAAATGCCGCTTTCCCTTCTCATCCTGGACATATGTGCCCAGCACTTTTTCCATGAAGGTCGTTTTTATAGCTGTGCTGCATATTTCGCATTTCATGATAAGAATAAGTTTTGCTCGTATTTAAATTTATGCGCTTTTTAGGCTCTGTAGAAAATGTAGGTTAGCATCAACTTGCGTAAGCCCTGCCAAATTGACATTTAAGCCGACAGAGGGATGGCTCCTGCGGAGATGTCGGCTCATTATGTAATACTTTTGTGGCTGAAGCCGATGCTAACCCGAG
>CAYTDO010000079.1:0-3831 GCA_964436645.1 uncultured Methanosarcinales archaeon
AGATTATGCTTCGCCTTTACAATATTCAGTATTTGGTTAGTTTCTTCAGATATTTTTATCATTGCCTGTACCATATATATCACCTATATTTAGTATATATGTAGAGTATATATAAAGGTTTTGGTCGTATAACTAATGTTATACAACTTTCCCACTTCAAAAACCTTAAAAAATTAACAAAAAAGAAAAAGCAACCAGTCACTTACACAACGCCCAACCACACCCTTTGCATGAAACACACCCTTCCTGTATCTGCGTGTCTGCGCCGCACTCTGGGCATTTTCTCTGCTTTGTGCTCTTCATGACTAAATGCCCATTCTCCATTTCTTTCTCAGCAGCAGAAGCTCCATTCCCAAGATGAGGGTTTGCATGCACAATTTCAGCTTCGGCAGCAGCCTTAACTTCCTTAATCTCTTTCTTCTTAGGCGCAACTAAAACCTGCTCCTTAATGCTCGTATCTCTGAAAACAGTAACACCCTTGCACCCTAATCTATATGCAAGAATGTAGCTTTCCTTCATGTCATCAATTGTGGCATCTGCAGGGAAATTATTTGTTTTTGAAATAGAAGAATCAACCCATTTCTGGAAAGATGCCAAAGTCCTTATATGATCCTCTGGGCAAATGTCCAAAGCAGTCACAAACACTTTCTGCAATTCCTTTGGGAAGCTTTCCAAGCCTTGAACTGAGCCTTTATTGTCGCATATATCCTGCATTATATGATCTGATTGCAATCCTTCTTTCTTCAATGCCCTTTCGAAAGCAGGATCGATATAATAGAAGCTTCCTACCTTAACGTGCTTTTCAAACACTAAGCTGTATACCGGCTCCATTCCAGATGAACAACCAGCAATCATGGAAATGCTTCCAGTCGGAGCAATTATAGTATCATACCCATTCCTTATTCCATATTTTTTGACATCTTCGCTTACCTTGTTCCAGTCAAAGTCCCATTCATCCTGCAAATCAAAGCCGGCAAAAGGCATTCTCCCTTCCTTGTAGAAGCTTTTATTGTAGTAAGGTAAATTACCTCTTTTCCTTGCTAGATCAATGCTTTCAACCTTAGAGTAATATGCAATGAACTGCATTAACTTCTCCATGAATTTTCTTCCTTCATCGGTATTGAACGGTAATCTTAATTCATATAATAAATCTCCAAGTCCCATGACTCCTAAGCCAATCTTTCTTGTAGCTAGGCTCATTTCCTCTATCTGCTTCAATGGGAATTTATTGATATCAATTACATTATCCAAAAACCTAGTGCATTTGTGGACAGCATCTTTAAGCCCATTCCAGTCATAATATGTATTTCCATTTTCATCATCCTTTGCAAAAGCCCATACATTTATGCTTCCTAAATTGCAAGGCTCATTAGGATATAACAATACCTCGCCGCATGGGTTTGTTGTTACAATTGGCCCAAGATGCTCAAAGAACGGATTATATTTGTTTACAGTATCATAGAATATAACTCCCGGCTCTGCACTTTCCCAAGCTTGATAAACTATCTTCTCAAATAAAGCCTTAGGGTCAACTGTCCTTACAACCTCATTGTTCCTTGGATTCACCAAAGGATAAGGCTTGTTATTCCCATAGCAGTCCCAGAATTCCGGCATTATCAAAACGGAAATATTAAAATTTCTTAATCCTTTATTTCCATCTTTAGCCGCAATGAATTTCTCAATATCAGGGTGGTTGCTGTTCAAAATCCCCATATTAGCCCCTCTTCTTATCCCGCCTTGCTTGACAACCTCAGTCATTGTATCAAACATCTTCATGAAAGACAAAGGACCGGACGCAGCTCCAGAAGTGGAAGAGACATAATCTCCCTCTGGCCTTATGTCTGAAAAGTTAAATCCAGTTCCACCCCCGCTTTTATGTATTATAGCAGTGTGCTTTAAAGTATCCATTATGCTTTCCATGCTGTCATCAATTCCCAGGACAAAGCATGCTGAGCCCATGCCCAAAGAATTGCCAAAATTAGCTATAGCAGGAGTATTTGGCATGAACTTCCTCTCCACCATAAGATTTAGGAAATCATCCAAATTTTTTTCATATTTGTTAAAAAAGCCCTGATCCAAAAAATCAAGGAATTGGCTCCATGAG
Organism: uncultured Methanosarcinales archaeon; assembly: GCA_964436645.1. Taxonomy (GTDB): domain Archaea; phylum Nanobdellota; class Nanobdellia; order Woesearchaeales; family GW2011-AR4; genus JACPJP01. The sequence goes on from CAYTDO010000079.1 coordinate 2,105, forward strand.
ACTCTCATCTTTCTTTCTTTATTGTATCGTTCATAGATTCTTCTTATCCCTTCCATATGATACTGGTTCAATTTATATTTCCCAATAGAAAACTTCTCATCAAATTTTTTCTGGTCAAATCCCTCCATCTCGAACTCATTCTGCTCTCCATGAATGTCAAAGACCTTTTCATCATAGAATATATCCGGCAAAGCAGCATGGACTGCCACTCTTGTAAATAACTGTTTAGGGCTTTCAACTAACTTTCCTTGTTCATTCTTCCTCAAATACCTGGCTTTCAAGACCTTCAATGCATTTAAGTCAAATCTCTTGTCAACATCATCTAAGAACTCTTTCTCCAAAAGCTTCATCTTTTCATCTCTAAGCTCTGATCTTTTCTGCCTGTATACAATATATGCCTTTGCTGTTTTAGCATGCCCTGCCTCAATAAGCACTTTTTCAACTAGGTCCTGCACTTGCTCAACTGTAGGAATTCCTTGTGATTTTTCAAGCTCTTGGGCAACTTGGCGGGCTAGGTTTTTTGGTTCTTCCGTATCATGGCCGCCAACAGATTTTGCAGCCAGATAGATAGCTTCAGCTATCTTGCTTTCTTCAAATGCAGCTATACTCCCATCCCTTTTCTTTACCTCAGAAATCTTTTGACTCATTTTCATCAACCTCTTATTTTCAAAAATGCCGGATAATTCACTACTCAACGTGAGCACTACCTGTTGTATACCAATAACAAAAAAACACAAGATATTGTGCTCCAGATAAATTTCCATAACTCCAACTTCTATTTAAATCTTTTGATTGATGTATTTTAAGTTAGAAATAAGCGTCAAGTTCTTAAGATACATTCTAAAATGGATTAATACCCCTCAAAAGAAATCCCACCATTATCCAATTTTAAAGTTGTTGCAGTCTTGTTGCTTTTTCTCACTTCCCCAATAACCTTTCCATCTTTAGCAGCCTGAAGAACCCTATCCGCATCTTCCTTCCTGCAGACAACAAAGAATCCCATGCCCATGTTGAAGGTCTCATACATCTGCTCATCAGAAAACCCGCTTTCTTTCTGCATCAATTCAAATATGGGCTGCGGCTTTAGGGGAGCATCAATAAAAAACTCAAAATTCCCACTAATTCTATTAAAGTTTTTCAGCCCATAGCCTGTATTATTGATTCCAACCACATTAAAGTCCTTGGAAATCCTTGCTATTGTCTGCAGATAGATTCTTGTAGGCTCCAATAGCACTTTCCCAATTGTAGAATTGTCAAATTTATCATTTAAATCGTATTTGCCCTTATACAATTTCTTAAAATTATTCCTTTTCTCAAACTCCCCTTTTAATAAATGATGCCTCAAAGCGGTATAGCCATTGCTATGCGCCCCTGAGCTTGGCAGCGCGATTATTTTATCTCCAACACTTATTTTTTTATTATTAAACCTATCCTTTTCAATAAAGCCAATCATTGACCCTACCAAATCAATTCCATATCCTTCATTAAATGAGCTTATTAACTCATCAGCTGATGCCGTTTCCCCTTTTCCGAAATTTATCCTTATTGAATTCCTTAATATCCTGGAAGCATCGCTCTGCTCCAATCCTTTTGACATCCCTTTTACAATATCTCCAGTAATAGCATCCTCTTCTATCTTATTCTGGCAGGTTATGCAGTCCATGAACAGGAAAGGGCTGACTGCCCCTAAAGTAGCAAGATCATTCACATTCATCGCAACGCAATCA
>CAYTDO010000080.1:0-16651 GCA_964436645.1 uncultured Methanosarcinales archaeon
CGCTAAAATTGTTTCTAGCGCTCTAACCAGGCTGAGCTACTCCGGCAAAGGGTTACTAGAAAAAGAAGGCATTTTAAAAAGGTTGCTGTTAAGCCAAATAATGTAGCAACATATAAATATAGGGAATTCAATGGAAGATTCATGATTATAATTGGGTGCTCGCATGGCAGGCATATAGCAAAAAAAGTAGCCGGGAAGCTGAAAGCTGCTTATTCTGATCTTGCAGTAAAAAAATTCCCAGATGGAGAGTCAAAAATAAGGTTTCTGGCAGATATCAAGGGCAAAAATGTTGTCTTGATTCAATCTTTCTATGGCAATGTCAATGATTGCGTTGTGGAAGCAGTATTTGCTGCTGACACTGCAAAAGATTTAGGGGCTAAGAAAATTTTTCTTGCCGCGCCTTACTTCCCTTATCTAAGGCAGGATGCAAGATTCAAGCCTGGCGATTGCGTAAGCCTAATGGCCATGGCGAGGCTTGTTGACAAATATTTCGATGGAGTTTTTATTATTGATCCTCACCTGCACCGTGAAGCTCAGCTCTCGCACATCTTCAGGATAAAATCCCATAAAATCACTTCAAATCCATTGATTGCAAAATATATAAAAAAGAAAATCAAAAATCCGCTGATTGTGGGCCCTGACTGGGAAAGCTACAAATGGGCTCAAAAAGTAGCTGAAAAAATAGGATGCGGGTATGTTATTCTGGAAAAAGTAAGATATTCAGGAAGAAAAGTTAAAGTGACTCTAAACAAGAAAATAGATACAAGGGGTAAATCTCCGGTTTTAGTTGATGACATGATAAGCACCGGAAACACCTTGATAGAAGCTGCAAAGAGCATAAGAAAACTGGGGGCTAAGAGATTTACCTGCATCGCCGTGCATGGGATTTTTGTCGAAAACTCATTGCAAAAACTGAAAAAAGCAAACATTCAGGTTATAACCACAAATACAATGCCTAATAAAACCGGTAAGATAGATATTTCCGGCTTGATTGCAGAAGCATTGAAGAGCTTAGATAAGTAATTCTATTTAATATAACAAAAAATAAAAACCACAGCCTTCTACTAAAAATAAAATGAGCATTTTAGAAGAAGCTTTCTCAGAGCTGTTCCCAAGCAAAGACCTTAGTAGATATAAATTCAAGCTCGGATACAATGATAAATTCAAGCCATATAATGCCAACGTAAGATATAGAAAAGCTTTTGCTCAGCATTCCATACAGTTTAATTTAAGCAAGAAATGGAAAGGAATCAGCAGAGAGATACAAATAGGCTTAGTTCAGGGGCTTATGCTTAAGATATTCAAGGAAAAAAATAGGACCACTAACATGGACCTGTATGACAATTTCATGAGAAGCATACATATAAGCGCTCCAAAAATAAATTCAGACCCTTTGCTGGAAGAATCGTTCAACAGGATTAATGATGCCTATTTTTTTGGAATCATGGAAAGGCCGAATCTGGCCTGGCATGATTCAATTAGAAGGCTGGGCACGTATGAATATGGAAGCGATACGATATCTATAAGCAAAGTACTTTTGAACGACCTTAAGGCTTTAGATTATGTTATGTACCATGAAATGCTGCACAAGAAATTCAAGTTTAGCAGCGGCAACGGGCGGACCTGCCACCATTCAAAGGAATTCAAAGAAGAAGAGAAAAAATTCGAGAATAGCGAGCAAATGGAAAAAAACCTTGATTTACTTATCAAGAATGGCAGAAGGAAAAAAATATGGGGATTTTTCTAAATCCTTTATTCAAAACATTTAAATATGAAACAGTTTTTCAGTATAGAAGGTGTTTATATGAATTCAAGCTCAAAACTTCTGCCTTTGGCTGCAATGGAAAAGATCATGAAGCAGTGCGGAGCTGAAAGAGTATCTGATAAAGCCAAGGTAGCATTGAAAAATTCGGTTGAGGAGATTGCTGACCGGATAGCAACTAAAGCGGTTAATCTGGCAAAGCATGCCGGCAGGGTTACTGTCAAAGCAAGCGATGTTAAGCTTGCTGCCAAAAGTTAAAAACATTTATAAATGGGTTATCTCCCCTTTTCTATTGTAATCGGTGATTTTTATGTCAACAAAAATGGAAGGCGTTGGAAGCCTGCAGAAAGGAAGCTATGTACTCCTTGAAGGAGTTCCATGCAAAGTCGTGGATATACAGATTTCAAAATCAGGAAAGCATGGCCACGCAAAAGCAAGGTTTACTGCAATAGGGCTTGTTGATGGCAAAAAAAGAATTGAAGTGATGCCCGGCCATGATAATGTTGAGATTCCAATAGTTGAAAAGAAATCAGCGCAAGTCCTCTCTATAAATGGAGAGAGCGCCAATGTGATGGATTCTGAAAGCTATGAGACATTCGATATGGATATCCCTGAAGAGCTTAAGGGCCAGGTAAATGAAGGCTCCAATGTCATGTACTGGGAAGTCATGGACAAGAAAATAATGAAACAGGTCAAGGGAGAATAATCATGGTTAAGTTTCCAGAAGCGCAGGCAAGGAAGTTTAGGAATATTTTTGTCTGCAAGAAATGCAGCGCTAAGATAAGGGCTCCAAGCATGAAAATAATCCAAGGCAAAGTAAAATGCAGGAATTGCCAGTCAAAAAAATTCCGTGCAGTTAGGAAAAAATGAGTTTTCTTCTAGCATTGCTTGAGTACAAGTTTATTATTTTATTTTATATTCTCGTTTTTATTGTAGTTTATCTGAACAGGAAAAAATTTGAGGTGCATGGAAATTTTATCTTTCTTTATAGGACTCAATTTGGGATTAAGTTAATGGAAAAGATTGGCTCCAAGGCACGCAAAACTGTCAAATTTCTAGGTTATCTCGGCGTTGTTGTCGGATTTATAGGAATGGCAGTCACTTTTGCGCTCATAATGTTTTCCACCTATAAGCTCCTTATCGGAGAATCGAAGGTTGCAGCCAGCCCTGTTTTGCCTGGGTTGCCAATCGCAGGAACCGGATTGGTCTTTCCCTTGGTTACTGGGTGGATTGTTTTGTTCATCATAATACTTATCCATGAGTTCTCCCATGGAGTTGTTGCGAGAGCGCATAATATAAAGGTAAAAAATTCAGGAATAGCTTTCTTTGGACCCATATTAGGGGCGTTTGTAGAGCCTGACGAGAAGGGCTTATCCAAGCGAAAGGATATAGTGCAGCATTCTGTTTTTGCCGCAGGAGCATTCTCAAATTTCCTGACCGTAGCTCTTGTTATAATTCTGTCTTACTTGATAATCAATCCGTCTAATAATCTATTGACGGCCCCTGCAGGAGTTGTTATATATTCCCAGCCAGGCCTTCCGGCAGAATCGGCCGGGATAAAAAACGGCAGCATAGTCACCCAGATAGATGGCCAGAATGTTGAAACTATGGACGATTTTAGGAATGCTATGCAGGGCATTGGTCCAGGCAAAAGAATAAGTGTTATTACAAGCGACAACAGATATCAGCTTACTGCATCTTCAAACCCCGATGACCCTGAGCAAGGATATTTGGGAGTTTGGATAATTAAAGAGGAAAGAAATCTTAGAAATGATACTCCTTTAAACAGGATATTGATGAAAGTATTGCTTTGGTTCAAGGAGATGTTTGGTTGGCTTGCTTTCCTAAGCCTCAACATTGGATTAATTAACCTGCTTCCGGTTTTCATAACAGACGGAGCAAGAATGCTCAAAATATTCATGGACAAGATAATAAAAGACAAAGAAAAAAGCATTTCAATATGGGCAGCTATAAATTGGATATCGGTATTGTCCCTTTTGACCTTAATATTTTTGCCTTTCTTCAGATACTTAGGAGCCAGCTTATTCAGCTTTATCTTTTAATTCTTATGATAGAGGTAATCTTAGTCGAGCCAAGGAAGCAGGAGAATTTAGGGGCGATAGCAAGGGCCATGAAGAATTTTTCTTTTAATAACTTAATTCTGATCAATCCCAAATGCAAAATAGGGGTATCAGCCAGAAAAGTAGCAAAACATGCCAATGATGTGCTTGCCAAAGCAAAAATCAAAGGCTTTAATTATCTTAAAAAGATGGATTATCTTATTGGAACTACATCAAGATTGGGCACTGACTATAATATTCCAAGAAATGTAATAGATGCGGAAAAGATTGCGGAAAAGATTGCAGGCGTTGATTATAAAAAATTAAGGATAGGAATTTTAATCGGAAGAGAAGCGTCTGGATTGACAAATGAAGAGATAAGCCAGTGCGATGCTCTTGTCACAGTTCCATCTTCCAAAGAATATTCTGCATTGAATATCTCCCATTCCGTATCCATTCTGTTGTATGAGTTATACAAGAAAATTGGAGAAGAAAAATCAAACTCCCACATAATATTTGCGGCTAAAAAAGACAAGGAAATCATGCTGCGCTATATCGATAAGATTCTTGACAAGCTTGAATTTTCCACTCCGGAAAAGAAAGACACCCAAAAGAAAGTCTGGAAAAGGGTTTTCGGCAAGGCAATGCTCACAAAAAGAGAGGCATTTGCGGTTATGGGATTTCTTAGGAAATTGTTAAGGGAATGAGTATTTTTCGATTTATCTGTTTTATAATGGACTGGTTTTTACTTTTTCCCTTTCTTATCGAAATGCTCCTTTACCTTTGCATTCCCAACTGGCTTTGCATCGCTTCCGAGGCTATAATAGGTTTTCTCAGCTTCTCCTCCCCAGGAATAATTCCCTTTTTCTTTCTCAACCTTGCTGACTCTGAATTCGTTCAACACTAATCCTTTTTTCAGATGATAATAAATGCTTCTCATGGTGACTTTTGGGAATATTGAAACATATGCCTTATAGATTTCATACCCATACCCCTCTTTTACGTAGAATAATATCTCTACCATATTCTGCCTTATCTCTGATTTTACAGGTCTTCCCTTGGGCATAACCTTCCTAACTAATAATTAGTATAAATATTTTGCTATATGGAAAAAAAGTAATGAAAACTATTAAATAAAAACCAAATAATTTTTAAACTCACAGAACTTAAGTCATCATATGTCTAGATTCAAGCAAGTATTATTAGCAATTGCAATCGCATTAGTTTTTGTCTTCTTTGTAGGATTTGGAATAGCCACTTTCTACAAAGCTCCACAATACGAGGATTTCTGCTTTCAATGAAATTATGTGGAAATAGCTGCTAAGGAGTCTTGCGAGTCAAATAATGGCAAATGGGCAAGCAATCAGTTTGAAAAGCCAATGCCGGAAAGGCCAATAGGTTCAAATGAGTACATCTGCAATAAGATTGGAGAAACTGGAAAAAATATAACATTTAATTGTGAAACTGTCCAGCAGAAACAGCAATCTGGCTACTGCGACGTTGACTTTTACTGCAGGGAAGAATTCCAAAAGGTAAATGAAAAATACAATAGGAATGTTTTCATAATAGCGACAGGAATAGGGATAATAGCCCTTATTGTCGGATTTGCTTTAGGGATGGCTGCTGTTAGCGCCGGATTGATGGGCGGCGGCGTATTGACAATATTGTACGGCATAGTAAGGTACTGGACAGACCTTCCAGATTATGGAAGATTCATAATACTTGGAATCATTTTGGTAATATTAATATGGCTTGGCTACCGAAGAATAACAAAATAGTTTTTTAAACAGCAGTCTTTTTCTTTTATTATGAAATATGCCTTTGTCCTGTCTAAGGAAATTGTAGAGCTTGCTGCAGAGGAAGTTCTATCATTAACTAATTCAAAAAAGCGCAAACTCATCAATAACATTTTAATTGCAGATATAAAAAATAAAAAATCAGCCAATAAATTATACGAAAGGCTGGCTTACACTAATTCCATCCATTCTTTATTGTTTGAGTCCCCTTATACTGAGTTTATTGAGAAATTCAAGAATTTTGATTGGCAGAGCATCTATAAGGGCAGTTTTTGTGTCAGAGTCAATAATATAAGCGCAATAAAAGAAAAAACAATACGCATGAACAATGAGTTATCTTCACATAAAAAGGTTAAATCCAATAAAACAAATAATAAGATCCCAAATAAAAATAATAGCAATAATAAAAATATTGAAAACAAAAACAATAAGGATGCCAAAAAACCCGAAGAAATTGAAAACTTGTCCTCAGAAATATACCTGGCATCATTTATATGGAGAAAAATAAAAAACCCTAAAGTCGACCTTGAAAATCCCTCAACACAAATCAATGTTTTCTTCACAGAAAAAAGAGCCTATTGCTGCCTCCTTTTAAAAAACCTGGAGCATTACTTCCAGTCAAGAAGGCCGCATCTCAGGCCAGCTCCAAGCCCTATATCTTTGCATCCTAAGCTTGCAAGGGCAATCATAAATCTTACAGGCGCTAAGGAAGGTGATATCATACTGGATCCGTTCTGCGGCTCAGGGGGGATATTGCTGGAAGCGGGATTGATGGGTATGAAGATAGAAGGGTATGACCTAAACAGAAAAATGGTCTGGAAATCCATGACTAACCTAAATTATTACGGCATCAAATATGATTTAAAAGTCAAAGATTTTTTTAAAATTAATAAAAAATACAAGTATATTGCAGCAGACCTCCCTTATGGGCTGAATGCATGCATAATGGAGAATGTAAGGGTTACAAAAGCCAACAGGAAAGAAATAACCCCTTTTATTGATAAATTTTATTCAAAGGTAGTCAAAAAATTAGAAGAAATAGTTGGAAAACGCGCGATTATAATATTCCCGGATTACTCCAATTACAAAAAACTGATAAAAAATTCAAAGTTAAAGATAAAAAAAGAATTTAGCTGCTATGTTCATGGCAATTTAACCAGGAAGATTTTAGTTTTGGAGAAATAAAATGACCTCCTCCCGACGCCCTAAAGGGCGGGGAATTAAACCCTAGAAACTATTAAGAATTAATTACTTTATAAATCTGACGCGCAAATGTCCAGTGCTATTTCTTCTTCCTAACGCTCTTTTCAGCTTCTAACACAGCTAAAGTAGTCTTAAGAATGGCATCAGCAGTTAAAGACATAGAGTCTATGCCCTGCTCAACCAAAAACTTAGCAAAACCTGTATCCGAAGATGGCTTGTCCCCGCAGATTCCTATTTTCCTCTTATTTTTCTTAGCACTCTTTATTACTTGTGAAACCAGCTTTCTGACAGCCGCATTATTCTCATCATAAATGTGAGCTACCAATTCTGAGTCCCTGTCTAATCCAAGAGTAAGCTGGGTTAAATCATTGGTCCCTATGCTGAACCCATCAAATATCTTGGAAAATTCATCCGCTAAAATGACATTTGAAGGTATCTCACACATTACATAAACTTCTAAGCCATTTTTTCCCTGCTTCAAGCCATGCTTGGCCATCTCCGAAATGACTTTCTTGCCTTCTTCGACTGTCCTGCAGAAAGGAATCATAATTTTTACATTTGTAAGGCCCATCTCATCCCTAACTTTCTTTAAAGCCTTGCACTCAAGGGCAAATGCCTCTTTGTATTTTTCTGAATAATATCTGGAAGCGCCCCTCCACCCAATCATGGGATTTTCCTCTTTGGGCTCAAAATGGGCGCCGCCCACTAGATTAGCATACTCATTGCTTTTGAAATCTGATAGCCTAACAATCACATCTTTAGGATAAAATGCAGCACCTATTGTTCCAACGCCTTCTGCAAGCTTATCAACAAAGAATTTTGCCTTGTCATGCTCATAAGGCCTTATTATTTTTAGTATCTCGTTCTTTATATGCTCATCCTGGATTTTATCGAAATGCAATAAAGCCAAAGGATGGACTTTTATGTAAGAGCTTATTATAAACTCTTGCCGCGCCAGTCCAATTCCATCATTAGGCAAAAAGCTTAACTCAAAGGCCTGCTCTGGATTTCCAAGATTCATCATTATTTTTGTCTTTGGCTTTTTTATTTTCTTAAGGTTAGTCTTTTCCACTTTATACTTTAAAAGCCCTTTATAGACGAAGCCATCGCTTCCCTCTGCGCAGCTTACAGTCACTCCCATCCCTGCCCTTATATGTTCAGTCCCATTTCCCGTTCCAACAACGCAAGGTATTCCTAACTCACGGGCAATAATCGCTGCATGGCATGTCTTGCCCCCCCTATTAGTAACAATTGCTGCTGCAATTTTCATGATTGGCTCCCAATCCGGATCAGTCATTTCCGTTACAAGAACTTCGCCTTTCTTGAACTGCTCAATATCTCTTACGCTATGGATTATATGCGCTTTGCCCTGCCCTATCTTGTCTCCAATGCTTAATCCAGCAACTAAAACTTCTCCTTTCTGCTCTAAGACATATTTTTCCAAAATATTGACATCTTTGACGCTTTGGACAGTTTCCGGCCTTGCCTGCACAATATACAACTTTCCATTTCTTCCATCTTTGGCCCATTCAATATCCATGGGCTTGAATTTTCCAGCTTTTTTAGAGTAATGGTCTTCTATGATTGCTGTCCATTCTGCCAGCTTTAGTATTTCCTCATCATTGATGCAATATTTATGCCTATAAGCTTCAGAAACTTCCACATTTTTTGTGGTATGTTTTTCTCCAACAAAACTATAAACCATCTTTACCTGCTTGTTGCCCAATTTTTTGCTTATTATGGGCTTGAAACCCTGCTTTAATGTCGGCTTGAATACATAGAATTGATCGGGATTTACTGCCCCCTGCACAATATTTTCTCCAAGCCCGTATGCCCCGGTTATTAATATAGCGTCCTTGAACCCCGTTTCAGTATCAATTGAAAACATGACACCTGAACTAGCTAAATCTGACCGAACCATTTTTTGGACGCCAATGCTTAAGGCAATCTCAAAATGGTCAAAGCCCTTATCAACTCTGTAAGAAATGGCCCTATTGGTAAATAATGAGGCAAAGCATTTTTTGCATGCTTCGAGCAATGAATGCTCTCCCTTAATGTTTAGGTAAGTCTCCTGCTGCCCGGCAAAGCTTGCATCTGGAAGGTCTTCAGCAGTTGCGGAGCTTCTTACAGCGACATCAGTTTCAATTCCATATCCCTTAGAAAGGTGCTCATATGACTTTGCAATAGCTTCCACCAGCTCTTCAGGAAATTCTGACTGCAAAATTATTTCCCTTACTTTTCTTCCCCTCTCAGTCAGATTCCTTATGCTTTTAGTATCCAAATCAGACAGGATATCTTTTATTTTTTCCTCTATCTTGGCTTTTTTCAGAAAATATCTATATGCATGAGCTGTAACTGCAAATCCATTTGGAATATTAATTCCTTTTTTGCCAAGGTTTACATACATCTCGCCTAGTGAAGCATTCTTGCCGCCAACAAGAGGCACATCCTCTATTGTAAGGTCCTTAAACCAGAGAATTAACTCATTTTCCTTGTTCATTAACAGCCCCTTTATTTTATTTCTCTAATAATGATAATAGTGTTATTTATATGTTTTGATTCTCTAATCTTTTTTCCCTGCAGGATAGCTTCCAAGCACTTTTATGAATAATGCGCTTGCTTCCATCTCGCTTAATGCCAGCTTTACCCTCTTATCATCGATGCCTCCTTCAAAATCAACATAAAACACATATTCCCAGGGATTTTCTGGAATAGGCTTCGACTCCAGTTTGGTCATATTAATGTTATTTTTAGAGAGCCTTTGCAGGCAGTTTACCAACGCTCCAGAATAGTGTTTTGTCTTGAATGCAATGCTGGTCTTTTCTTTTTTCAGGTCTTTTGGAATGTTCTCAGTTTTTGCAATGACAAAAAATTTGGTAGTGTTGCTTTTGTTTGTCTCTATGCTTTTTTTTAATAGCTTTAGGCCATAGATTTCCGCGCAAAGTTCAGAGGCTATCGCAGCTTCATCTTTTTTTCCCCTGTGCCTAACAAGCTTCGCTGCTCCAGCTGTGTCATATTCAGGAATTGGCTTCATCTTATGCTTCCGCAGAAACTCGCGGCACTGCTCCAGGGCATGCGGATGAGAATACACTTTTTTTATGTCTTTCATGGAGCTTCCTTTATTTGAAAGCAGATTGTGGCTTATCTTAAGAAAAATTTCCCCCATGACAAAAACATCTTCATTGATTAACAAATCATAATTCCTGACTACACTGCCTGCAATAGTATTCTCAAATGGAAGGACTGCATAATCAACTTTACCTTTTTTTACTGCCTCAAAAACATCCTCAAATTCATCATATCCTATTGCTTCTATATTTTTTCCAAAGTGCTTGTAAAGGGCGGCTTCGCTATAGGCTCCTTCTATACCCTGATAAGCAACTTTCATTTTTCCTATAACCTCTTATCAATTGAGCTTAAAGCAGCTAAAAAATCTTTCCTGATTTTTTTTGAATATTTATTATACCTGTTCATATCCTCAAAAAGCTGCCATGTGTCATTTTTTACGTAACTCATGACTTCCATCATCTTACTGTATCCCTGGGTGTCTATATCCAATTCAGCAGCGCCAAAATCTATCAAGCCTCTGCCTATAAAATGAGTCAAAATCAGCGATTTCGCAATCTCCCTGTCATGCGCTTCCGGGGTGGTCTCTACTACAACCAGTTTTTTTCTTTTTGCAAAATCTTTTATTTTTTTATATAATTCTTCTTTTATCCTGACTTTGCATAATACAAGTTTTTTCCCTTTTAAGGAATCCGCAGCGCTATCCGGCCCAAACATTGGATGCGTGGCAAGAATCTGGACATTCTTTGGCAGCAGCTTTTCCATCAAAGTTGCAGGATATTCTTTTACTGAGCATACATCAGCCACCAATGCATCTTTTTTGATGAAATCCTTGATTTTTTTCAGCGTCATTGCAAATTCAGATATTGGAACCGAGGGTATAACTATATCCTTGCTGCATGCCTGCTCAAAAGTTGATGGAATCGCATTAACAGACTTTATTTCCCTTGATTTATCAGACCTGCTGGATACATAGACCTTACAATCTTCTGCAAGATATTTTGCCATCAGCTTTCCAAACCTTCCAAACCCAATGATCCCTATTTCCATTTTATTCGCTGTTCTTCTGCTCATCTCTTGAGTTTTTTATTATAATCCTATACAAAGAAATAATAATATCCTCATCCAGGTTTTTTTCCTTTGCTATTTTTTTTAACCTGTCAATTATCTGCTGCTCCCGGTGATTGTCGACTATTGGCTTATCCAGTTTTTTTTTAATAGAAGCTATTTTCTTGGCTGCATTTTTTCTTTTTGACAATAATCCTAAAATATCATTGTCTATCTCATCAATTTCTTTTCTCAATTTTAATATACTCATTTAATGTCACCGCATTGGGCTCTGTGCCTTAAGTAATGGTCGCATAACACCAAAGCTGCCATTGCCTCAACTATAGGGACTGCCCTCGGCAATACGCAAGGATCATGCCTTCCCTGGGCTTCCAGCTTTATCTCCTTTTTGCTTTTGTTGACAGTGCTCTGTTCTTTTTTTATTGTTGATGTTGGCTTGAATGCAACCCTGAATATTATGGGCATCCCATTTGATATTCCTCCTTGGATGCCTCCTGAATTGTTGGTTTTTGTCATTATTTTCCCGCCTTTTACAAAAAAAGGATCGTTATGCTCGCTCCCAAATAACTCAGTTCCCTTGAATCCAGAGCCAATCTCAAATCCTTTTGTTGCATTTATGTCCAACATTGCCTTTGCCAGGTCAGCTTCCAGCTTGTCGAATATCGGCTCTCCCAATCCTGCCGGGACATTTCTTGCAACGCATTCCACAATCCCTCCCAAAGAATCCCCATCTTGCTGGGTTTTTTTTATCAAAGATATCATTTTGGATGCAACTTTTTTATCGGGGCATCTTACTATATTGGATTCTACTTCCTTTCTTGAAACTGAGTCTGGATTTATATCTGCCCCTATGCCTTTTATTTTCTTGACATAAGCAATTATTTCTGTGCTGAATTTTTCCCTGAGTATTTTTCTTGCTATTGCCCCTGCTGCAACGTTTCCTGCGGTCATTCTTGCTGAAGTCCTCCCGCCGCCAAACGGATCCCTGATTCCGTATTTTGACTCCCACGTGAAATCTGAGTGCGATGGCCTGTAGGCTTTCGAAAGCTCCTTGTAGTCCTCTTTCTTATAGCCCTTGTTGAATATAATCATGGCTATTGGAGCTCCCGTTGTTTTCCCATTGAATACTCCGGAAAGAATCTCAACATTATCCGGCTCCTTTCTTTGAGTGGTAACCTCACTCTGCCCGGGAGCCCTTCTGTTTAATTCAGATTGAATATCTTCCTCACTCAGTTCAAGCAAAGGAGGGCATCCTTCGACTACAACCCCTATAGCCTTCCCATGGCTCTCTCCAAAATTAGTAATCCTGAATATCCTGCCAAATGAATCCATTTTTATTCACCTTTCCTTATCTGCTCTAAAAGAGCATTTTCCATCAAATCAAAATCCGCTTCTCTTTTTGTCCACATCTTAAATGGCATTATAGCCTGGTAAGCAAGCATCCTGTCCCCAGTTATTGTGATGCACTTTGCTTTTTTTGCAATCTTTATAAGCTTAGTCTCTATCGGCTTGTAAACGATGTCCATAACTATTTTACCGCCAATCATATCTTTTTCGCTTATAATACTTTCATCCGGCTTTGGGTCCATTCCGACACTTGTAGTATTTATTATTATCTTATTATTTCTTATAAGCTCCCCCATTTTTCCTATTTCTTCGCATTCAATCCCGAATTCTTCAGCCAATAATTGCGCATTATTGATTGTCCTGTTGACAACAGTTATCAACGAATTTTCCTGCTTCAGGCCGTAAATTATGGCTCTTGCCGCGCCTCCAGCTCCTATGACCAGAACCTTTTTATTTTTTAAAGGAGTTTTTTCCTTTAATGCTTCCATGGCGCCATAGCAATCGCTGTTGTAGCCTGTTATATTCCCATTTTCGTTGTTTAGGACATTTACAGCCCCGATTTTTTTTGCGGTATCATCAACCTCATCAACATAATCCATTACCTCAATCTTGTGGGGAATTGTGACCGATGCGCCTTTAAACTGGAATTTTCGGAAGTTGCTCATGAATTCTTTAAGCTCGCCTTCAGCGACCTTTAGGGGCATGTAGACAAAATTTGCCCCTTTTCCCTTGAAGCATGCATTATGCATGTATTTAGACATGGAATTTTCAGCGAATGCCCCTATAACCCCAATTGGCTGGGTTTTTTCATCAATCAATTCGATACTGTAGACATTTTTCATCTCATCTATTGAGATCTGCCCGGATGCCGATTCCTTTCCTCCCTCCAAGGATGCAAATGTAAGCCTGGAACCGTATTTTGGCGCTAAAATCCTTGAAATCTGCCCGCGAATGCCCATGCAGAAAGCAATCAAATCACTTTTACCTCTTAAAAGATCAAAAATTATAAAATTATCATTAATGGAGTTTGCATTCGTGACTATTTTTATTAGGCCCGGCACTAGTTTTTTTATTTCAAGATATTGTTTCTGGAGCTCTTTCAATGAAGGCGTTCCTTTAAAATTGTGATAGGAAACTATTATTTTCGTATTTTTTTTGTTTTTTATCAGCTCAATGATATCTTTTTTATTCGAGTCTATTTCAATATCAACAAAATCCGCCTTTAATTCAACAGCACTTTTCAATAAATTTATTCTTTTTCCTTCGCTGCCTTCAAAATTTCCGCCCAAACTTTTAGGCCTGCATGTCGCAATTACTGTTCTTTTTTTGATCCCTAATAATTTTTTTAATTTATTCCCATCAATATTCTTAATGAAGTCCATTCTCAACTCTATCAAATCAGAAACCTTCACAGCTTCCTTTATATCATTTAAAGCCCTCTCAACTGTTTCCGCAGTTATAGGAATGCAAATCTCACATTTCATCTTTTATCAGCTCTAAGATTTCCTCTCCAATCTGGGAAATTGTTTTCTTATCAGTATCCACTTCATAATCTGCAGCTTTTTTATATATGGGATTGCGTTTTTTCAGTATTTCCTCAATCTCATCCGCAAAAGATTTTTTTCCTGTCAATGACGGCCTATTGTCATCCGAGCCTATCCTTTTCCTTATTTGTTGGGGGCTGGCCTTCAGCCAGATTATTATCCCATTCTCTTTCAGTTTTTTAATGTTCCCTTCCCTTTCAATAAAGCCCCCGCCCGAATCAATGACTAAATTATTGCCCTTGATGCTTCTAATGACCTCGCTCTCAACCTGCCTAAATTTATCCCAATTATTTTCTTCGATGAAATCCCTTATTTTGCCAACCTTTTTTTCAATTTCCCGGTCGGTGCTTACAATCTTTCTGCCAAGCTTTTTTGCCAGATATCCCGCAGTAAAAGTTTTCCCTGTTCCACGGTAGCCCATGAGCACTATATTTTTAGGCATTTTTAATTTGATGCCAATCTCCTCAAGCTTATTCCAGAAGTTAGGGAAAGATTTTCCAACAGATTCGTGATTTTTTATCCTTATTCCCGGAGCTTTCAGCCCAACAAGAGCGAAGCTCATAGCCATCCTGTGGTCATTATGCGGGTCAATGACAGCAGAACTTGGAATGCCTCCTTCAATTACCAGCTCGTCTTCTTTGGCAATAGCCTTTATCCCTAATTTTTTCAATTCCTCGGCAGTATCATTGATCCTGTCAGATTCCTTAAATTTCAAATTTCCGATATTTCTTATCCTTGTTGCGCCTTTTGCAAAAACAGACACAGCTGCCAGTGTTTGTGCAGAATCCGGCATCATTGACATATCTGCGTTCATAGCCTTAAGATCAGATTTTCCAATAACTTCAACACTATTTTTCTTTTTGTTTACTTCGCACCCCATCTTTTGCAGAAGATTGATGAATCCAGACTCTCCTTTTTCGCTGAAATCAATGCCTTCAACTTCCACCCTCCCAGGAACTATTGCAGCAGCTGCAAAGAAATAATTTGCCGAGCTCCAGTCAGCAGGTATTGTGTAGATCTTTGCCTTATACTTTTGCCCGATTTTAATTCTGAATTTCTTGTAGTTTTCATTCTGGATATCAATGCCAAACTCCTTCATCAATCTGATAGTCATATCAACATAACTTTTTGAGACTAATTCTCCCTCTACAATAATCTCCACATCGTTTTTTGCATATGGAGCAACCAGCAATAATGAGCTGATGAACTGGCTGCTTATATCGCCTTTAATTCTTGTTTTTCCGCCTTTTAAAGCCCCCCCGATTACCTCTATAGGGGGAAATCCATTATTCAATGAATTGCATTTTACCCCCAACTCATTCAGGCTTTTCAATAAATCATCAATAGGCCTCTGTTTTATCCTTTCGCTTCCAGTTATTATAGTTTTTCCGTCTGCAAGGCAGGCAAAGCCAGCAATAAACCTCATCAAAGTCCCGGAATTCCTTGCATCAATGTTGTTTGTTGGGCTTTTTATTTTTCCTTGAGTGCCATGGATTGTTATTGCCTCATTTTTTTTAGTGGTTTTAATGCCGAATCTCCCTAATGCTTCTATAGTCGCGTCTATATCTTCATTCTCCGGTATATTTTTTATCAAAGAAATTCCATCAGCCAATGCAGCTATCAGCAAAACCCTGTTGGCAATGTACTTGCTGCCCGGAACTCTGACTCTAGAATTCAGTTTTTTAAGTGGAACTACTTCAATCATTTTTGCACAATTCAATGGCCTTTTTTATTATGTTCTCGTCCACTTCGTAAGAGAAATTGGACTTGTCAGATTTTATCTTGCCTATATTTTTAAGGATGACAAATCTTGGCCTTTGATTGCGCGATTTCTTGTCAATTTTCATCATTTCAATTACTGTTTCAATATCTATCTCTTTTCCCACCTTAGTAGGCAATCCAAATGCGCTTAAAACTGCAATTAGTTTTTCACTTTCCTTTTTGCTCAGGGATTTTTGCAGCTCTGATATTTTAGCCTCTACTGCCATCCCTATGCTTACGCAATGCCCATGCTTCATTTGATAATTATTGCAGGACTCCAGAGCATGGCCAACCGTATGCCCAAAATTAAGTATCTGCCTGGGCCCGTCTTCTTTCTCGTCCTTTTCAACAGCCTGCTTCTTCAGCTCAATGCTCCTTTTTATTATTCTCAATAGCGTATTTTTGTCTTTCTCAATTATTTTTTTAGCATTCTTTTCGATGAATAAGAACAATTCCTTATCTGAAGCGGCAGCCATTTTTATTATCTCTGCCATTCCATTGGAAAATTCTTCCTGAGGCAATGTTTTCAGAAAATCCAAGTCTATGAAAACTGCATCAGGCTGGCAAAAAGTTCCTATAAGATTTTTTCCATGCTTTGTATTAATTGAGTTCTTGCCGCCAATTGAAGAATCAACCATCGCAAGCAGAGTTGTTGGAACATGGATTAATGGAACTCCCCTGTTGTATGTTGCAGCAATGAAGCCTGCTAAATCTCCAACTACGCCACCCCCTACTGCAATTATAACCGTATCTCTTCCATATTTTTTATCAAGAAGGTAGTCTTCTATATTTTCTTTTGCCTGCCTTGATTTTGAGCTTTCTCCTGCAGGAACCGCTATAATGGAAGGGCTTAGCCCATTTAATTGTATTATAATCTTCTCATTGCAGATATTCTTGACATTGCTGTCTGTAACAATAGCTATCTTTTTGCCTTTATGATTTTTTTGCAGAAAGCCCTTTAGCGAGGAGGATATTGAACTGCCTATTAAGATTGAATATTTTTTTTCAATTTCCTTTATACTAAAATTAATCTGATCCATCCTA
>CAYTDO010000081.1:0-6506 GCA_964436645.1 uncultured Methanosarcinales archaeon
CCCAACAGCAATTTCATCCCCTTCATCGACAGTTTTTATTTTTTCTATTCCTTTATTTTTTATTTCCGCAGAATCATTCAGATGCACATAAACAGTAGCATTAGTGGCATCCGTAATTTCCTTGATAGAATCAATATGGTCGTAATGGGAATGAGTCACAAGAATATGCTTTACGCTTAAATCATGCTTTTTCGCAATAGCCAAAATCTTCGCAATATCCCATCCCGGATCTACAACTGCAGCTTCTTTTGTTCTCTCATCTCCCATCAGATAAGAAAAATTCTGCATATGCCCAACTTGAATCTGCTCGAAAATCATATTTTAAAGAAAAAGATTAATTTTATATAAACTATTGGTTTTTATGTGTAAATAAAAACTTTCTTCCCGCCATCAATCCCTTCCGAAATCATTTTCCCGATATTATTCTTCTTCTTTATTTTTATCGCTCCTGATTTTCCTGCTTTAGCTGTCATTATGAACTCGTCCCCTAAATAAACATCAACATCTTCATTTTGCATTTTAGAGTCCATGTTAAGGTAAATATTTTTCTTGTCTATCTCAAGGCTAAATGGGGCTTCTTCTCCTTTCTCTTCTTTTTTTTCTGAAGATTTTTGCTGCGAGTCATCTTCATTGGAACTAAGATTATTATCCGAATCCTTGCTGCCCAACTCCCTGACCTCAATGCTCATGCCCAAATCCTCTTCTATCTTGGTTATAGTCTTGCCTTCCTTGCCTATTATCCTTGCAATATCCCTCTCCGGAACATAAACTATGCATTTGTTATCGCTAGCGACCTCTACTTGGGCATCTCTTGAATATTTCATGAATTCCTGCTCAATGGATTCCTTGGCAAGCCTATGAACTCCTCTCTGCTGCGCTCCTCTCTCTTGCACAGGAACTACCACTGTCTGCTCTCCATAAGTATAAATCTCGTACTCAGCTTTTCCGGTTTCGTAATCATTGACAACAACTACCGGCCTTGCAAGATCCGCTTCTGTCATTCCGGAAGGGACTTTAACCATCATCTTCAATGAGAGCACTTTGTTGACAAATCCATTCTTTATGAAAAAAACAGTGTCAACAATCTGAGGTATCACTCCCATCTCTATCCTTCCGAGGAATCTCTGGATAGCATCTACCGGGCTGGTGGCATGCACAACACCGACCATGCCCACTCCCGCCAGCCTTAAATCTGCAAATAATTTAAAATCATCTGTATTCCTCATCTCATCAAAAAAAGTATAATCCGGCCTGGATAAAAGAAGAACGTCATGTATCTCCTGGGCATCCCCATGGCTTATCGAATATTGGGTTATCTTCTCCGGCAAAATCAGGTCTCTTGGAGCCTCAATAGTCTTAACGATTTTATCCTGGTCAGCATAAAATTCAGCGAGAGCCTGCGCAAATGTAGTCTTTCCCATTCCGGGGCTTCCTGCAACTAAAATTCCTTCTGCCTGCTCTGTTGCCCTCTTCATTAATTTTTCACTTAGATTATAGCTTTTGAGGTCTAATTTTTTTACAGGCCTTACAGCAGTTATCTCCCACCCGTCTGAGAATGGCGGCCTTGTTATCACAATCCTGAACATGCCCAGCTGTACTATTGTCGAACTCTCCCTTTCAATTTCAATAAATCCATCCTTCCTTAATTTGGCATCCTCTATTATTTCCCGGCTCATATTCTTTATTTCTTCCTGCTTCAACAGAGATTTCCTTAAAGCAATAAACTGCCAGCTGCCGGGCATTCCTTTTTTGGCATAAGGCATTACATTCTCCCTCAAATGAACGCTCATGGTTGTTTCATCAAAGAATCTCTCCAGCTTCAACTTGCGAAGCCCCCTATCAAGCTTCTTGTAGTAAACTACCTTCATGCCTCTTGCAAGGGCAACCTCTGACTGCACTTTATCGGAGGTTATCAAAGTAGCATCTTCGTCAAAAGCAAGCTGCCTTATCAAAGAATCAATTTCCCCTAAAGAAGCATTCCTTATTTCTGCTGCCCTTGGCCTTATCCCTCCAAAAGAAAGCTCAAAACTATTCTTGCCGGAAAGGTCTTTTATCCTTTTGATTTCATCCAATCCCAAAAACCCGATTGCCTTTCCAAGATTGGCCTGATGCTCTAACTCTGCAAGAACTGCCTCATGCATTATAATCTGCTTTGCAACTATCTCTTCTTTGTGTATCTTATCCGAAAGCAGGCCTTCTATAATGACAGAAGTATCCGGAACTATTTTTTCAAAATGCAGCTGGTTTTCTTTGACCATAGGTGTATGATATACTATCTCCTTAAAGACTAACTTTATAAATTTTTGCAATTTTTAATAAATTACTATATTGAAAAGAAATTAGAAAGTATTGATTTTATTTATTTACAATATGGATAATAAAATAATAAGTAATCATAATATATCTTAAGTAGATGAATTAAGAACTAAAAAAGATATAAAAAAATCGCGATATGAGTTTTAAAATTCAATCCCAAAAAAGGCTAAAACCCTTAAATTCAGTGATTTACATATATGTGTTGTTAGTTTCAATCGAGAAAAACCTATTTTTTGGAAGAGGTGGACTTCTTATTTTTCTTTTTTTCTTTTCTATCAATAAGAAAAGTTGCTATTGCTCCTCTTATGAAAGCAATTTCAAAAAGAATTGAAAATATCATAGAAATAGGTGGAACCTCCCCTGAACTTATAAATTGCCCAATTTTTTCTATTGGCCATAGAATAGCTATAATAACTGCCGCAATTCTATTTTCCTTATATATTCCATATGTTAAAATAGCAATAACAATCACATCTGCTAATGACCAGGCATCTAGTCCTAAAATTGGCTTATAAAATATTGTGATTAAGACAGCAATGAATGAAATAACTATTACTATAGAACCTGCCGCATATGCCATTCTAATGTGATGAAAAGCGTTGTCTTTGTCAACACCTAATGTTAAGAAATTACTTTTTGACTCAGCCATGATTATAATTTAACTAAACTTGCATATATAGTTATTGCCGGTTTCTGAATTTCTGCAGTTGCTTTGCAAATGCTCCACCTTACAGCCCTGAATTTTCCAGCCAGAACCACATTGAGTTAGGGGAAAATTCTGGGTAAGGAAACCTAACACGCATTAAATCCAATAATTTTGAGAGGTTAAAATATGGGGGCAATTTTAAACTAAACTAAAGCCTTGTATTTGCATAATTCTGGGGAAGAACAAGTTTTCCATTATCCAATGAAAAAGCATCCACTCTTTGCCCTATTAATTGGACCATATTGTTAACTAAGCCTGTTAGTTCAACGACACGCTGATTAGGAGATGTTAAAGCAGCCTCAAACTTTCTAAATTCCCCATCAGTTATCTTGCATATCTCATGGGGCAATTGGCTTGCAATATGATACCGGCCGCCATTAGGATAACTCACCACATACAGGGGTGGGTTTCCACTTCTCCGTTCGCTTTTTGCAATGTCCATATGTAATATATCTGAGCCTACAATATCCCCATAAGCTTGGATTGCGTACGCATTTAAAAACGATTTTTCATTGCCATTTTCATTCAATATAGTGGTGCCTGCCATTAAAATTCCCAGATAGCCGTCCAAAGAGGGATTCTTGATTACCGTCAACGAGCTTTTTGCTCTTGCCAATCCTTTCCCATCTGATTCTTTAGGTTCTGCTCTTGCCCCAGTTATACGCGCAGACCTATCTAAAACCCCAATATTTCCTCGTTGCCCTGATACCATAAATAGGGAAAATCGCCACTGATTTAAAAATTTTACACAAAAAAGCATATATTATCTGAATATGGAATTAATAAAATGATTAAGATTTAAGATAACATTCTGAAAAAAACCGACATTCACAAGCCCTATAACAAAAGATTCCTGCACTAAGCCTTGTTCACCATTATCATCTTCATACTCAACAGAAATTGTTAATTCATTAAGTCCTTTTCTCAATTCCTTGCCTTCCATATTAACGACAATCTTCCTGTTCTCAAAAAGTTCTGCAAGCTCCAATGCCTGCTCCAAGTTATCATGGGCAAAATTTATCTTGACGTGTTTAGGTATAGAGAGCGATTCTTTGCTAAGCAAAAATTCAACGCTGAATTTATCACCATATTCTACCGATTCCGGAGCCTTTATTTCCTTTATAGTTATTTTTGGCGCATCTAAAACAATATATTGCATATATTCTGCCTTTGAAACATAGTTGTTCTCAACCTTGAATGCGGATTCTTTTTTTCCCGGCGTTGCATTGTTAATTGTGTAATTGAATTCTTTTTCCTGCGCAATGCCCAGGTCTGTTTTTTGGCAATCGTTTTCAAAACAGGCGCTAAGTTGGCTCAAGGGCGCATTGCCTTCATTCTTTATCAGGCAATTTAGCTTTGATTCCTCATAATAATAAAATTCCTTATGCTCCAGATTGCAATCTAGGTTAACTTCCCTTGAATAAGCTTTTACTTCTTCCTCTTTTTTCTGCTGAAGTATGCTGTTCATTTCATTGTATGAGTAGCTGATATCATCTTTTTTGGACTTGAAGCTTGTCTCAGCCCTGCCGCCCCTGGAAGTTCTGACAGTGATAGGCATTGTATAGATGAAATTATCCTGCAAATCCTCGCTCAATTTGACAATCCAGAAGAAGCTTTTTTTCTCGCTTGGCTTCAGGATTGCGCTCTGGGAGTCGTCTCCAATAACCACAAGTTCCTTGGGCTTTGACAGATAAAGTTCAGTAGATGTGTAATAATCTTCCGGGTTCTCTAAAACAACTTCTATCAGATTGTATGACCCAAAAGCTGCATTCTCTTTTTGTGCAGAGGCTTCAAGGTTAACTACATCTTCCACTCTGCCTATTTTTTCATCGACAGACACATTTATATCCAGTTTTTTTGTAATCAGGTCATTCTTATCTACATTCCTGCCAATCCATCTATATTGCACAGAAGGCTGGCCGCTGTCAATGGATTCTTTCAGCTTGACATGAGTAGGGTCAAGGTATGCAAATTGCCCATATGTGACATCATAAGGAACCCATCCATAGCCCGGAAAATAGACCTCTGCCCATCCATGGCTTCCCCAATTTTCATCAAAAAGCTCGCTGTTAGTATAAGCAACTCCGGAAACAAATTTTGCAGGTATCCCCAAGGACCTTAGCATCGCGATAAAAAGGCTGGTAAGCTCATCGCACACGCCTTTCCTGTTGTCCATGACCCATGATGCTTTCTGGCTCACTTCTGCCGTCAAAGTGCTTAAGTTGTACTCTATATTGTACTTCGTCCACTCTGCAATTTTATTGACAACTACATATAAATCATCTTCCCCCTCTGCAAGTTCGGAAGCATAACCTCTAACATCTTCATCATCCGAGTCTATGATTTCACTTGGCTTTGTGAATTGCTCTATCTCTTTGGGAATCTCCAGTATTGGGAATTTTATCTTCTCCTTTATCTTGGCAATGTGGTTCCCGGTCTTAATCTTTGCATCATATCCAAAGCTTACCTTGCCTTTAGGATTGTCCCACGCGAACAGCATCGCATTGCCTTCTATCTTTGCATCGGGAAAAGTTTCCAAGCTTATGACTTCCTGGTCAAAATCCTCGTAAGGGTAATGGGACAGGTTTACATTTATGTACTTTAGGTCATAATCCGATAATGGAGTGTTTATTGAAGCCTCCGAAGAAACACTGACATCAAGAATCAAATTCTCACTTCGATAGAACCAGTCATCCTCATCAGCATAAGCAAGAGCTGGTATAAGGAGTATAATAAGCAGCAAAAGCAGTTTTTTCATTTCTATCCTT
The DNA here is from genome assembly GCA_964436645.1 of uncultured Methanosarcinales archaeon. Taxonomy (GTDB): domain Archaea; phylum Nanobdellota; class Nanobdellia; order Woesearchaeales; family GW2011-AR4; genus JACPJP01. Next base: position 5,791 of record CAYTDO010000081.1, read on the forward strand.
AGTTCTTTTTTTATTTAAAAATGTATTGATTGGAGTGGCTATATCCCAAATGAAGTCAGCAGTATAAGGTCAATACAATAAGTTTTATAAATGAAATTGAAATTTCTAATTGGCAGGGCTGTATGATGCCGCGGTCGCATAGCCCGGCCATTGCGGAGATTTCTAAAATCTCTTAGAAACCGTAAGATTGCTAAGGACATTGCCTTTAAAGGTACCTTACAAAATGGCCACAATTATCCTCTATCCGCAAGGATACGGGAGTTCAAAACAGCTTTTTGCTAACGCAAAAACCTGGGAAAACCTGGGATGCTTGGAAATCTCGGATTTCCGGCACCGCATAAAGCGGTTTTGCTACGCAAAATCAAAAAAGCTGGTGAAAGTCTCCCCCGCGGCGTTTATTTTTTCTATCTGCAATATCTTGATATAGAGTTAAGCCCAATTATAATCTTAATAATTTCCTGGCAGGTGTCTGGTAATATCAAATCTGTCTGCGGCGTATCTGGCTCTAAGCTTGGCTAAATCCATTGCAAATGGACCTATGAGTGTAGGCCCTCTCTCGCTAAATGGAAGAGGATAGCCATTTTCAAATCCCCATAACAATGCGGACGCCCATACGTTGGTCACATCCCTCATACGGCCTGAGGCAAAGCCATAGCTTCTAAATTCTTTTGGGGCATCAGGGCTTTTCTTAAGGTCATACCCTCCCGTAATCATGG
>CAYTDO010000082.1:0-31142 GCA_964436645.1 uncultured Methanosarcinales archaeon
ATCGATTGGAGAACCGGGCACTCAGATGACCTTGAATACATTCCATTTCGCTGGTGTAATGGAGATGAACGTCACCTTAGGCCTTCCAAGAATAATTGAAATCCTTGATGGCAGAAAGCAATTGGAAACTCCGTCAATGGAGATATATTTGAAGCAGCCGTATTCAAAAGGAAAAGATATCAGGGAATTTGCTCTTTCGCTTAAAGAGACCAAGCTTAACGATATCACTCTGCAGTTTTCAATAAGCCTTGTTGATTCTCAGATAGAGGTAGTCCTTGACAAGGAGAAGATGAAGTCATTGTCTCTTACAACCTCGCAGGTAGCTGCTATTATTGCAAAAGAATTGAAGGGCTTTAATGTTAAGGATGATAAGGATTCAATTCTGCTGAAAAGCAAGAGCAAGGAAGAAGGCCTCAACGAAGTCTACAAGGCAAAGGAAAAGATCAAGGAAATCCATATCAAAGGTGTTCCGGGAATTTCCCAGGTATTGCCTGTAAAGAGGGGCGAAGAGTATATAATCATGACCGCTGGCTCCAATCTTGCAGAAGTTTTGCAGCTTGAAGGCGTCGATTCATTCAGGACAATAACCAACAACATATTCGAGATCCAGGAAGTTTTAGGAATAGAGGCTGCACGCCAGGCAATAATAAATGAAGTTTACAAGGTGATCGAGAACCAGGGATTTAATGTTGATATAAGGCACATCATGCTGGTCGCAGATACAATGTGCCTTTCCGGAGAAGTTAAGGGAATAACAAGATATGGTGTCGTAAGCGAGAAGGCATCTGCCCTGGCAAGAGCTAGCTTCGAGACACCAATCAAGCATATCATTAATGCAGCATTGATAGGCGAAGTTGACGACCTTAACTCAGTTGTCGAGAACGTCATGCTTAACCAGGTCGTTCCAGTTGGTACTGGAATACCGGATTTAGTTGCTGATTTCAAAGGAAAGAAGGATTAAAATTGAGAGTATGAAGAATAATTAAAGGTTGCCGCCTTTTTGTGAGCAAAATTACAAAACAAGACAACCGGCTTCAAGGGGGATGCCCCCTACGGGGATGAAGGTCGGTCATTACAAAAAGGTGCACCATGTGCGAACTCGGCGGCAACCGGCAGAACACCTCACTCAATTTCACAACAAATAAATCAAAAAAAAAACAAAAATTTAAAAAACAATAAATCTTACCAAATAAAAAAATAAAATGGCAAAGAAAAAATTAACCACATCAACAGACATCAAGAAGATGTTGAAAGAAAAGAAAGTAATTATCGGCACAGACAGGGCCATAAAGGGCCTTAAGCTGGGAAAGGTGGAAAAAATATTATTAAGCTCAAACTGTTCCGAGAAAACCATGGAAGATATTAATTATTATGCAGGCCTAAGCAGCATTGAGACTGTAAAGCTTGGCTATAGCAATGAAGAGCTCGGCACAATCTGTAAGAAGCCATTCTCCATATCGGTCTTATCTGTTCTTAAAGGTGGCTAAGAGAAATTGACAAGAATAAAGTATTCTGCTGACATAATGCAGTACATCTCAATCTTTGAGTCTTTCACAAATGCCAAGGTTAAGGATTGCATTGTCGATGAAAGCGTCCTTTTTGTTATCGAAGAGAATGACATGGGCAAGGCCATAGGGAAGCACGGCTCCAACATCAAGAGGATGGAAGAGCTTATTAAAAAAAGCATAAGGCTTGTGGAGTTCAGCAATAATCCTGCCCAGTTTTTGCAGAATCTTATCTACCCGACGCAGGCAAAAGATATAAGGGAAGAGAACAAGCTACTAAGCATCTATTGCCATGACGCCAAATCCAAGGGAAGAATCATTGGGAGGGAAAGGCAAAACCTGCAAAAGATCAATGATATTGTCAAGAGATATTTTGATGTCGAGGAAGTTAAGGTGGTTTAGTGTTTTTATGCAATAAGATCAACTAATTAATCATTTATTCTGGGCATTTCTTTTTTTATCATAGAAAACTTTTAAGCCAAGGCCAGCAATCAAAACAATCACAGATAAGGCAACTATTTTTTTCATTCCAAAGGATGACTTGATATTAAGGAATGCTTTTGTTATTGCGCCGGTGATTGCGCTAAATGCATTTTTTTTATTTTCAGTTTTTGATTTTTTTTCATTTAAGGCATTTTTTTGATCCTGCGTAACATTCTTTGACCCCTCAGTTTTGTTAACTTGCTCCTGAACTTGAACTATCACGCATTTCTTTGCCCTTTCCGGCTTTTCGCTCTCCAAAGCGCATTGCTCCGTTTGAGTATGCTGAGGGACCTTTGTAAAAGTGCAATCCATCAATTGCCATCCATTTTCGCATGCTGTCCAATCATTGCATTTCCATTCCATGTTGCAGGTATATGCACCACCTCCTCCGCCACCACCTCCTCCGCCCCCGCCACCAGAGCTTCCACCGCTATCGGAAGAGCACGATGTTGTCTGTCCAGCGTTATTGTCATTGCAGTCCGATCCTAGAGTGCATCCAGTTCCATAGCCGTCTCCATCGCTATCTACGCAAAGTTCCTTTACAGCAGAGTGGTTTAATCCGGTGATTTTATAGCGGCCGCCCATATCATAGCAGGTATACTGCCCTTGAGTGTTATTGTTGCATGTTATCAAAAACTCATTGGCTCCGCTGCATGCGCTGCTTATGCTTTCAAATCCAGAATCCGCATCTTTAATGCATATAGATTTAGCTGTCGTATTTATTTTGTCTATTGTGAAATTTTTTGTAAAATCGGATGAGGGCCTTGTAAACCCCCTCAAAGATAATCCGCTAAATCCATTGAATGTATAGTTTGTAGTTAACCCGCCAATATCCAATACATTTGATGAGTTGAATGTAAAATCAAACTCAACCAGTCTTAGCGTCGAATTAGAGATATTATTGGAAATATTTGTTGTTATTGCTATCGGAAAAGTCCCATTAAATAATTTGGATAAATTTTGAGTTCCGTTTATTGTTAGGTTCAATGAAAAGGTTGAGTTTATGTTGCTTAGGTTCCCTTCTAAGAAATCATTTAAATCCAGGATTCCGTCATTATCATCATCAGTGTCGTTAAAATCGGGATTGCCGTCCCCGTCCAAGTCACGAGCATCAAGTACAGAAACACTGATTATTATTGAGTCAGTGCTTTCGGTGTCATTTACAGTTATATTTATAGGATAATCTCCTGAATCAGCAAGAGTTGTGTTCCACATGACATATCTGCCGACCATTGAAAACCTTGTGTCATTTATCGTAAAGGTTAATGCATCATCATCCTTGTCGGAGGCATTTGCAGTTATGTTAATCTTTTGCGTCTCATTTATTGTTATGCTTGTTGCGCTCATGTTTATTTCCGGGACTGAATTTTTTATTGTTGCCTTTGTGCTGTTTGCCCATTCGCTCCAGTTGAAGCCGTCAAATAATCTTGCAGAAAAAGTCCAGTTCTGGCCTTTCGTCGTATTTTCAGGGTTGATTGTTGTTTTATTTATTGATAGATTATATTCAACGCTGTTGTTGTACCATTTTGTTTCGTTTGCCGAGATTAAGTCATTATCTGCATCAGAATAATAAAAGATCCCGCTTAATGTTTCATTTGTCCTATTGGATTCCTCAGAGGAGTTTATGGAAAGGTTTATTGCCTGAGGGTTTGTATTAGCTATTTGAAAAACCCATGTATCTGTCTCATTGAAATTTCCTACAGAATCATTTCCATAAAACTTGTAGCCTACAATATTTCCCCTCGTCGCATTTATTGTTTGTATTATTGTTGCATCTTCATTATTGCTGTTTAAGCTTCCGTTTGTAATATTCTGCCATGTTCCACTTATGTTCCAGCTGAATATGAATCCAGACACAGCCACTGTGTCCTTCCAGGTAACATTAAACAGCAAAACATCATTTTTCCTTATATTATTTATATCAGAAACATTAGTCCAATTATTCGCCCAAAAAGGCGGCATTAAATCAATATTTACCGTAAATATCCCGGAAACATTTTTGTTGCCAAAACTATCGTTTGCATAAATTAAGTAAGTGTATGTGCCATTTCTTAGTGTGCTTATATTTGCGCTCCAGGTTCTTCCAGAGCCAGCCATTGTATAGTTTGTATTGTTTATCTCCAATGTTGCATTTGCCAGGATTTCAGAAGAGCTTATATTTACAATAAAAGTAAGATTAGTCCTTGCGGAATTATTTTGAGGATTGATTATTGTTATATTCGGTCCAATCCTGTCGGAAGAATTTATTGCTGCAAAAATGTTAATTCTTGAAAATGTTAATCCGGAACCGCTGGAATCTGATATTTTTTTTCCGGTCGCATTAAGTTTCAGCATTATTTCATTCGGAGTCGCATTCCTGTTTTCTGTTAATCTAAAATATTGGTGCAATAATGCAAATGCAGCTGCAACATGAGGCGCTGCCATGGATGTGCCGCTTTGGCTTTCCGTCCCACCACCATCATTTAGGGAAGTTATGCTCGATCCCGGAGCAAGAAGGTCTGTTATACTATTTCGATTGCCGGTAGCCATTGTATCATCTTTGTTAGTCCAACCCACCGCAGTTGTATTTTTTATGCACGCAGGGCTTGATATCTGCGTTGTGCTGCCGTCATTTCCCGTTGCTGCTATGACTGAAATATTTTTTGCTATCGCGGCATCGATGGCCGCCGCAGTGCCTGCATCGCTGTTATCGCAATAGTTGGTGAACAGAGTTGTTGTCCCAAGGCTCATGCTTATGACAGTTATATTGAATATAGAAGAATTATCTACACACCAGTTTATTCCGTTGATGAGATTAGCTCCAGTCCCGGTTCCATCTGAACCCAAAACCTTTATCGCGACAATATTTGCATCAGGAGCAATTCCAGTATTTGGATTATTTGTTGATGCCACTATTCCAGCAACATGCGTACCGTGCCCATGATCATCAATAGGGTTTTGGTCGCTATTTACAAAATCATACCCACCAATAACCTTCCCGCATGACCTATCATTTATATTGGAAGTGCTTGCGCAGTTTCCTAAGTCAGGATGGGTATAATCGACGCCAGTGTCTATGATGCAGATAGTTTCTTTCTTGCCTGTAAGATTGGTGTTATTATAAATCAGCCTCCATGTATTTGTTGCGTTTACGATGTTCTTGCTATCGCTGAGAAAAGATCTTATGGGCCTATTTGGGTAAATTTTTTTTACATTAGGGTCATTTTTTAATTTTTCAAGCCCCTCTTCAGTAACTTCTCCGCTAAAGCCATTTACTACTGAAAATGTGTTTTCTAATTCAAAATCATAGCCGCCAGCAGACGAAATTCCAATATTTTTTTGGTTGGCCTCATTTTCATCTTTTAGTTCCAGATTTTCCAAAACTTTTTCCTGCTGCCCCCCTATCATCAGCTTTTTTTTCTCAAATTCATCTTTCTGCTTAGCAGAATTATCCAACACACCATAATCATCCTCTAGAACAACTATGACCGAAGCCCCTCCATCATTTTTAAGATCTTCAATGACTTCCCCATCAACTTTATTCTCCCCATCGCTGTTTTTCTCGATATTTTCAGAGAAAGCCAGGCTTAAAGCTAGGAAAAATAAGACCATTGCACCTATCCCTATTTTTTTCATGTTAAACTGCCGCCCAATGAAGATAAAAATCCAATAAGTTCAGGGCAATGGGGCAAGTTTATAAAAGTTTTGAGAAAGAAACCTTAACGTAATCTCTAGTTATCTTATGTCATTATCCTTTCAGGCATATTAGATTTAGCCACCAAAGAGCTCCCTATCCCTTTTCCGATATAGAATGAATTCCTGTTTATTGCGCTTCCAAACGAAGAAAAAAATCCCTTGTCTGTCTCGTAATCCACAAAAACAACATCTTCCCCTATCTTGCCATAAATATAATTGACAACCTCTTCCTTGCTGCCAAGCTCATCAACAAGCCCAAGCTTTTTTGCCTCTTCCCCGATGTAGAACTGCCCGGTAGCAAGCCTTTCAACATCTTTCTTGCTCATCCCCCTGTTTTCAGCAACCTGTTCAACAAAGTAATCATGTATTGACTGCAGGCTTTTCTGGAATAGCATCCTTTCTTCCTGCGTCATTTCCTTCAATGGGCTGCCCATGTCCTTTAAGTTCCCTGAAACAAGCCGTTCATAAGTGACATTATGATCTTGTATAAATCCTGAAAAGCCCAGATAAGATGCAATGACTCCGATGGACCCAGTTATGGACATCCTGTTTGCCACAATATGGTCAGTTGAAGATGCAATCCAGTAAGCCCCAGATGTTCCGGTCTCTTTTATCCATGCGACCGTAGTTTTATTTGTCTTCTTTATCTCGTTTGCAATCTCCTCTGAAGCTACAGCACTGCCTCCTGGGCTGTTGATTGCAAGCACAATTGCCTTTATGCCATTATTCTCATCTGCTTCTTTGATGAGGTCTGCAATGTCCTCTGAAGATGCGGCGCTCTCAAAAAGAAAGTCATCCGATTCCATGACTATTGGCCCGTTTATCTCTATGACCGCGACATTGCCGCCAAGGGCTTCAAAATCACCCCCTATGAAGAATGAAGCTATTATTGAGAGGAAGAAGCTTAGCACTACAAGCCATATGACTATCTTTGCCATCCGCCACCAAGTGCTTTTCTGCTCTTTCATTGTATGCTATATTATGTTTGAAGTTAAAGTTCTTATTGGAATTTTCCCGATATTATTATTTTTATTAGATGTTATCTTTGTTGTTGTTTATATTGTTTATTATTTTATTGAAAAATTTGATTTTGGAGTTTTATTGATTATCTACTATTAGCCTATTTTTTATTGTTTTGGATAAATGAGCCGATTGATTATCTAAATATAATGCTTCTCAACAACCTTGGTCCTGCTCAGTATCTCCGAAAGCCTCTGGTGCTCTCTGCTAAAAAGCATGACAAGAGGGTCGATAAGCATCAAGAGGACAAAAGGGAATATTGGAATTAAAAACAAGCTCCTTGCAATAGCCTGCCATGTTTTAAACTCCTTTTTATCGCTGACCACATAAAGCCTCAGCAGTTTTTTCCCAATTGTCTGCCCGAACCCCCTTTCCAATAAAACGAAATAAGCTATTGTAGGGATGGCTGTAAAAAGCCCGATGATTATCAATGAGGATTCATAGTAGCTGCTGCTTAAAAGATTAAATGCCTCGCTTATGGAGATTTCCTGCGGCACTATCTTTTCAAGGACCCTGGAGAAAGGAAATAATATCACAAATTCCACAAAAAGAATGTCCATTGCGAAAGCAAAAAATCTTTTTAGTATTGATGCCTGCGCAACCATTGCCTTGCCTCTTTTCGGCTCTGTAAAATCCATATCTCATTAGAATTACTTTTATTATATAATGTTTTGGTTTTGAAAAGAGTTATTTTCTAACCAATTTTTTATAGAAAGCTTTATATAAATTTGATATCAGATGATAAAGCCATGAAAAAGAGCCAGGCAGCATTAGAATTCCTTACAACCTATGGCTGGGCTTTATTGATGATCTTAATAATCATAGCGGCAATTGCATATTTTGGGGTCTTTAGCCCGAAAAAAATTCTCCCGAGCAGGTGCCTGTTCAGCTCTGAAATAAACTGCATAGACTATAGCATTGCATACGGCACCGACGGAACTGACGGGACTGTAAGGCTGAAATTGAAAAATAGCGTTGGCGATTCAATCTCTATAGACTCAATGGCATTAAAGAGCGACTCAATAGTGCAATTGGCATGCACGCCTCCATCTATAACTGCATGGCCCGCGGATGAAACCAAAGACCTTGAGTGGACAGCCTGCAATACGGGAGCATCAGGCTCTGTAAAAGGAAAAGACGTAAAATTATTTTTAACAATGGAATACCATATTTTAAAATCAACCTCGAACTACAAAAGAGCTGCAGAAGGGGAAATTCTTACGACGGTTACATAAATTTTCAATTTTCCACAAACAAAACATTTAAATATGGCTAATTGAAAGGTTATAATTAATGTTCCAGTACAAGTATCAACGGGTGTTTATTGCAGTGGCAGCTTTAGTAATCCTTGCTATTGGAGTAGTTTTTGGCAACTATCTGTCTTCTAGGCTTTCACCAGGAAATTTTCAATCTATAAACATCGGATTGGCTTATACTAATATTGTTGTAGTATTGATAACATTTAGCTTAGTTGTCGAAATAAGGAAAATACTCGAACAGTCTAAAAAGAGGTAATAAATTTGGCATACTCAAGAAAATCCCAGGCAGCATTAGAATTCCTTACAACCTATGGATGGGCTTTTCTGGTAATCCTGATAATGATGAGCGCATTGGCATATTTTGGCGTCCTTAACCCTTCAAAATTATTGCCGGACAGGTGCAACTTTGGGTCGGAAATAAGATGCGATAAGAACCTGCTGGTAATAAACAGGGTATCTTCTCCCAGTAATACTATCAGCATGAGATTAGCAAATAGCTTTGGAACTTCCATTATAGTCACTGATGCTAAGACAACCACCGATATAACCACTGTTGGGACTTGTGTAGTATGGATGGATAAGGATGGCACTGGCGCAGGCCTTGAACCAGTTGACCCGGATCCATTAATTCCAACAACATTCAGCTGGAATTCAGATGAATCCATAACTTTGCTGGCAAGATGCTCAACTGGCAATTTTCTGGTTGGAAAGGAAAAATCTAAATTCAGCCTGGAAATTGAATATTACCCTGCATCAGCAGGCGTAACTTATAAAAAAGTCGTGTTCGGAGAGGTTTTCGCCTCAGTACAATAGAAATATTTAAATACAAACAATCAACAAGAACACTATTTTAAACAAATGATGTAAAGAGGTTGACTAAAATGGCAAAATCTTCAAGAAAATCCCAGGCAGCATTAGAATTCTTAACAACATACGCATGGGCATTCCTAGTCATCATAATAATGATAGGAGCATTGGCTTACTTCGGCGTTTTAAGCCCATCAAAGCTTCTGCCTGACAGATGCAACTTTGGGTCTGAAGTAGGATGCAGCAAGGATTTATTAATTGTTAACAATGTGATTGATAATACCCTTACATCAAGATTGGAAAATAACTTCGGGACACAAGTCACTGTAACTGCTGCAACAGTAACAACTGACATTACTAGTGCTGGAGCCTGCACAGCTCAGATTGAAAATGCTAATATTCCTGGTCCGGGCTATATCTGGAATGCAGACGCAACTATAAATTTCCATGCAGATTGTGCTACGGGAACCGCGCTTGTGGAAAAAGAAAAAGCCAAATTCAATATTGAAATCTCTTATTACCCAACATCCTCCGGCAGTACCTATGGAAAGAAAATCTTTGGAGAAGTCTTCACGACAGTTCAATAGATTTTTCTTATTATTTTTTTGTTTTTAATTTCTTATTATCTTTTTTAATCTTTAATTTCATTTATCTTTTGTATCCTTTTTCATCAACCCAAACTTTTAAATAATACACCTACAATGACAACCCTGTAAAGAGGTGTTTTAGTTGCAATCAAAATCCCAGGCAGCATTAGAATTTCTTACAACCTATGCCTGGGCATTTCTGGCAATAATGATTGCTCTGGGAGCATTGTACTACTTTGGCGTTCTTGATTTCGCAAAATTCCTGCCGCAGGAATGCTCCTTCCCATCTCAATTTGAATGCACTGCATTCGCTTTTGCAGGGGCCCCAAGCAATGAAATAAGATTCAATCTGGTAAACAATATCGGCGAGATTATAAGGGTAAAAAGCTTTAGCGTGAAAAATGATGATGTAATACCTTTGGCCTGCAACACTGCTCCTGCCTCGATTGCAGTTAAATGCGGAGATGCTCCAGCAGGAGACCTAACAGCATTTGACTGGAATCCGGGCCTGGACTGCGACTTTACCATTCAGGGATGCAGCAGCGAGGCCTTTAAGAGCGGGGAAAGGACAGATGCCGATATAACAATGGTATATTGCGCGACTGCAACAACAGGCTGCCCTGCCACTGCTAATGTGGATCACATTGTAAAAGGAACGATAGAGGTTGTAGTGACTTAGCATGGATTCAAAATCACAATCTGCCGTGGAATACCTGCTCATAATAGCGGTGGCTTTGGGATTAATAGTCCCGACAACATATCTTTTTTTCAAATTCACATCTAAATCAAATGATGAGATAATGGATTCGCAGCTGACTCAAATAGGCAACACTATCATGGATACTGCAGAAACTGTTTTTTTCTCGGGAGAAAGTGCAAAGATTGTTCTGGAGTTTAACATGCCGGAAAAAGTCCTTGAAGTCAAGGTTCTGCGCAGCAGGGAACTTGTTTTCAAAGTCCTGTCAGAATCAGGAGAGGGAGAGCTTGTTTTCTTTTCACCTTCTAATATCCCGCTAGTTACTGATGATCCAGCCCCTGAATGCGTGAGCGGAGTGCAATGCAATCTTCTCGGTCTTGAGAGTGGCGGCCTTAAAAAAATAAAAATTGAAGCATTTGTTAATCCTGCAGAAATAACCCAAGTGATGATATCTAAAGTATGATTGCTTGGCAATTAAATTGTAAAAAATCAGATAATCCAAAAGAGGCTTTATGAACAAATCCAAATCCCAGTTTGCCATAGAATTCATTGTCCTCATGGCATTCATGTTCCTGATATTTTTGGGATTTATTGCAGTTGCCACATCAAATGTTCTGAAAACAAAAGAGAAAGAGAGGCTTGAGATTGCAGAAGACCTTTCATCAATGGCAAAAAACGAGATAGACCTTGCAAGGTCAGCTTCAAACGGCTATAAAAGAAGTTTTGAGCTTCCGATAAAAGTAGGGGGAAGCTATTACAATATAGGGATTGTGGAAAACAGGGAGCTTGTCGTGACTTATGCTGACAAGGAGCATGTTTCTTTCCTACCTCTGGTTTGCGGGGACATATTTGTGCCAAACAACGAGATAAGCAAGGACAATAATGTTGTGTGCATCAATGCCAATCTTGATGAGATTCAATGCGCCAATGCAGAGTCATTAGGGCTTTGCGACCAGCTGGACGAGACCTTTCTTCCCGGGACAAAATGCTGCTGCCAGATGAGGTATAATAAATGCAACTGATTAAGCGTAAAAAAAGAAGCATACTTTTGTTGGCAATCTTGCCTATTATTTTTTTATCTTTATTTGCGCAACCTGCCTTTTCGGATTGCCCGCCTTTGATAGACACGGCCAAGGAATTCAGAGTGCAGCTAAGGTCGATTGTGATGGGTTATCTGGACGACCCCTCTGCAAGCGATTATTCAAATGATGAAATAAAAGACTTAATCAGCTTTTATGTGGATCGTAAAGATTCTCCAACTATTGTCGACTGTGGATCAAAGGGAACTATTACGGATGCGGAAATAAGGTTGCTGCTCCAGAAATCAATAGTATTCAAAACAGAGTGCAACGATGCAAAGGATAATGATGGCGACGGCAAGACAGACCTTACTGATGAAGGATGCAAGGATAGCTTGGACAATTCTGAAACAAACTGCGGCAATGGCATCTGCGAAAGCCAGGAATCATGCTCCACCTGCAGCATGGATTGCGGCATCTGCTCGCTTATCCAAGTATTTTCAATAAAAGGATCCGCAGGTGGGACTGCAGCATCTTTCAGCGAGAGTGGAGGCGCATCTTTAAAGGGCACGCTGACTTCAAATGCCATTCCTGTCGATTCTTCCCAGGACGAATTCATAGTCAAGGATGAAACGGGAAACGCAGTCGCGCTGGTAAACATGGGCAATGGCAATATGGCCCTAAGGGGGAATGTATTTCAATCTCAGCCCTCATTAAGCCCCGCATCCGGTGATTTCATTGTAAGGGATTCAGCCGGAAATGCAGTAAGTTACATCGACAGTTCAGGAAACCTTTATTTGAAGGGTGTTTTAACTCAAAATGGAAATCCTTAAATAATAAACATGAAAATAATTAATACAAAAGAGGAAACATGAATCATTCAGCAATATTAAATGTCCATTTGGCAATAGTTCTATTTGTCTGCCTGTCAGTAATTGCAAGCGCGGCTGAGGTTACAGTCCAAACAGGGAATATAATGGCTGAAAAAAACAATGAGCTGTTTCTCAGCTTAAAAAATACTGAAGTTGGAGGCCATGATTACAGATTAGTGTCAGCAGGATATTTAGGCGGCATTGGTGTAGGAAAATTTGGGATTTACGATGCGACTGCTGGCTTAACAAGATTAACTATAGATGCTGTCGGCAACGTCGGCATCGGGACGACGGTGCCTGGGACATTGCTTGATGTTAGAAAATCTCTTGCCGGGGTTCGTATCGGCACAATATATAACCAGGACACCGCAGCAGGAGCAAGCGGATTGATGGTAATAGTTGGGTCTAACACTGCAACTGACTTTGGGTTGCATGTCAGGGGGAATGATGGGGGCACAGATGTGCTGTGGGCAGGAGCGAGTGGCAGCGTCGGCATCGGGACAACGAGTCCAAAGGCAGGATTGGATGTGAGAGTGCCACGTGCCCTGTTTGGGTCTACAGCCCTTAGCAATGACCCCTTTGTATTCAGCCCTACAGATGCGGTAGTGATTCTTGGGCAGGATCCTGCCCATATCAACCGAGCTAATCTCGCCATTTACACCACAACAGCCGCAACTGATGATGGCGGCTCTATTACACTTGGTGCAATAGATAATACATTTGACAGGTATGTTCCCCAAGCCAAAATCAAGTCTGGCGTGGTATCTATTGGAGTCACGAATAAAGGATATCTTAGTTTTCATACGATTAATGCTAACGTAATAGAGCGGATGCGCATCAACGAGGACGGCAACGTCGGCATCGGCACAACAACCCCGAAAGCAAAGCTTGATGTTGCAGGAGAAGTAAAATTAGGCAATACGGGAGCAGCGTGCAATGCAGACACTGCAGGAGCGGTAAGGTATAATTCCGGAAGCAAGATAATGGAATTTTGCGATGGAGCTGCATGGAAGGCTATTTGACGATTGCAGCGGAGATGCATCAGTTGCATTCAAAAATTAGAATATTATTCTTAATAGCTGCAATATTCAAACATAAGGAATGTCCCTATTAAACTTAATCCCGTAAACATACACATAATTCCAGAACATCCCTTTCTGCCTTTTAACGTAAACAGAAAAGCCGGCATTCCTGAAAAGTTCCTCTATTACGCTATCCTTGCTCAGCCATTCAACATTTGGTATGACCTTGAAAAAATCTGCGTAATCAACAAAAACAATTTTCCCCCCATAAGGCAAAAGCTCCCACATTTCCCTTAAGACTTTTTTTACATCCTGCAGGTATCCCATCATCCCTATGCTCACTATCGCATCAACATGAGGTATATCTGGATGCACCCTGTTGACCTGATGCTCATCATGTATGATAATCACATGATAATGGCCTTTTTTTATCATCCTGTTGCGTGTTATCAGGAGATCTTTCTCAGATAAATCCGTGGCAAAAACCCGCCCTCCTGGTTTTACTTTCTCTGCCAGATGCAAGGTTAAAGTTCCAACTGAGCACCCAAACTCAAGCACAGTCTTGCTTTTGATATCGCCAAGCAAGGTAAGTATCTCATTCCTGACACCCTTTGGCAGTATGAATCTTTCCGTCAGCAAGGTAAAAAATGCCAGTGCATCGTTTACCCCTATTATAAAATCAGGGTTATAGTAAATTTCGAGCAAGAGGTAAATGGGTATGCCTATCAAAATAAAAGATGCTCCAAAAAGCAATATATCCAGGGCATTTTCCTGCCCTATAATCCATACCCCTATCAAGGAGCTTAAAAATAGCGCGAGGAGAAAAGAGCCAATATGTGCAAATGGAACTTTAAATGTTCTTTTTGCATAAGGGTATTTGCGGCGTAAAATTGGGACAGTAAGCACCACAAGGATGTACATTATAAATCCAAGCGGAAGCAATAATGTAAGCAGCCTCGTATAATTTCCAAATGCCATCGCAAATATAAGGAGACTGATTACTGTCTGGAATAAAATTGCTTTGTACGGTGTCTTATAAATCGGATGGATCTCACTTAATTGCGAAATGAATAGCTTGTCCCTCGACAGCGCAAGTATCAGTCTTGGCATTGTCATTATGCCGCCTGCAGCAGAGCCTATTAGCGCAACAAAGATGCCATAATTAAGTATATTCCCAAAAGATCCATAAATCCTTTCGAAAACCAAAGACAAGGGGGCAGGCATAGCCACAAGTATCTCCCAAGGCACGATACCAAGAGAGACAGTAGACAGCAAAGTTGCAGTTATTCCTACAATTACTGTTCCAAAAATTAATGCTTTTGGTATTATTTTTTCCGGGTCTTTTGTCTCTTCACTTAAGTAAGTAACAGACTCCCATCCAAAGAAAGCCTCTGCAATAAAGAAGATTGCTGTTAGAATGGATAACGAGCCCATTGTAAAAAATGGAGATAAATTTCCAGCATCCATGATAAAAACTCCTGGAAAAATAACAGAAAGTATAAGCGCTATTGCCGATGAAGTAAGGATTGTGACGACAAATCCGCTTGCCTCCACTCCAAAAAACGCAATCATGTTAAGAACAACTATCAGCACTATGCTTACCATCATCTTTAATGTAGCTTGCGCAGGATTAGGCATGAGATAGTCGATAGCCGCTACAATAAGCAATGCAGTTGTCAGGTTTCCAACAATCCAGGCCAGCCAGCCTATTATAAAAGAAGTGAACCTTCCATAAGCTCGTTTTGAGAATTCATATATCCCTCCGGCCTTGGGAAATAAAACAACAAGCTCTGCAAAAAACATGCTGATGTAGATTGCAACAAAAGAAAGTATTACCCATGAAAGCAAGGAAGCATTGCCGGCATGCCTTGCCCCGACAGCAGCGCCAAAAAACATCCCGGTGCCCATTATTGATGATATAGCGAGTGCAAGAATTGTCCAAAAGCCTAGCGCTCTCTTTAGCTCTGCCATTAATGAGAAAATCTTTAACTTAATATAAAAATAAGTGTTAATACTTTTTAATGGTAAATTGATTTTTTAGAACTCAAACCTGTTCACTCATTACGCTCACGCATAGTATTACAATACTTAGAAATCACGAATAACCAAAAATAAGAAAAAACAAAATAAAAAATTTATTTAAAGCTCTGCAACTGTCAACACATTGCATCTGGTCTCATTTGGCTTTATCTTTGAATCCATGCCAACCAAATATTTTACATTGACGCTTTCTGCCGCTTTGGCTAGATCACGGTCAACAACGCCATCAAATATTACTGCATAAGCTGTATTGTTCAGGCTTTTTATTGTGGCTGCAAGCTCGCTTATCGGAACCTTGCCAAGAGTATTAAGCTGCTGGTCCATGACCTGGGCCCCCCTTGTTCCTATAAGGCTTTCAAGCAGTTCCTTGAACTTTTGCTTCTGCTCCGGTGTTACTACAACTTTCCTTGCAAAAGGCTGTTGAGCAGTCTGCTGCTGCACCATTGGCCTTACATTCAGCCTTTCAGCAGGCCTTTCGCTGACCCTCTCAACTGGCCTTTCGCTGACCCTTTCAGTTGACATTCTTTCGCTAGGCCTTGACATTGGCCTTTGGAACTGTTGCGGCCTTCTGTCATAAGATTGCTGCTGAGATTCTGCTTCTCTTACAAACTCAAGCTTGGCCTGTTCTCCCGTTATTTTGCTCCTCAAAGCCTGGTGTATCTCCTTCTTTGTCAGCTCCTCGACTTCCTTGCCGTCTGGAGCTCTTGCAACGAAGTCAACATCTGAAAGGGATGTAAGCTCTTTTACAATCAGGCTTCCGCCTCTGTCTCCATCAACAAACATGGTTACAACTTTCTTCTTGCATAATTCTACAATAGTATCTGGAATTGAAGTCCCGTTCATTGCTATTGCATTTTTGAATCCCTGCTTTAGCAAAGTAAGAACATCTGCTCTTCCCTCAACAACAATTATATCCTCGCTTTCATCTATGCCCGGGCCTGCTGGGAGCCTGTCTTTTCCGTACTCGATTATTTCCATCATTCTTACGGAATGAGCCACTTCGTCTGCCATTTCCTGGGAATCTGGCATTGAAGTATTTTGAAGGTTCTTTAGCAATTCCTTGGCTCTTTCAATGACGAAAGTTCTCTTGCTTACCCTTACATCTTCAATGCTATTTGTCTGTATCTTTGCATTGCAAGGCCCTATCCTCTGGATTATTTCCAGAGCAGCTGCTATTATTGCTGTCTCTGCCTTATCTAATGAAGAAGGAACATCTATAGCTCCTTTTGTTTTTCCGGATCGAGTGTCAGTATTTACTTCTATCCTTCCTATTCTTCCGGACCTTTGAAGCTCTCTTAGTTCTAAATCTGCTCCTAAAAGGCCTTCTGTCTGCCCGAATATAGCTCCTATGACATCCGGCCTGTCAACAACACCCTCGATTTCGATAGTAGCGTGTACTATATATTTAGCTGAAACTGGGCTAATTTTACCCATATTAATCAATCCTCCAACGAATACTGTTTTAAGAACAAGCTTTATTTTACTCTAATTTAACCTAATCTAGCTTATTTACGCTTAATTCTCCGTAACAAGCAACTTAAAGTGATAAAAATGATTTTAAAGTTCTAAAGCTTGTTCTTTTTTAATTTCAGGGTTTATAAAGTTAATGTAGCCCGTAACACTAACCCCTAGGTTCATCGCTTGCATTTAGCGACAGCTCCCATAGGTACTCTCGTGACGGGCCTTAAAAACGTAACGAAATGACCAAATAAACCCCAATCAAACTGATTACGTTAATAGCTATAAAATTAATATCAGTATTTAATGGTTGCGGTTATTATAGAAATCTAAACACTCTTAGGCGCTGTAGGCCTCTTCTCCATTTGCTGCTTCTGTTTTAGCTGCGCAGAATGGCCGTGAGGCTGATGTCCTTTAGGATGCTCTTTATGCAATTCTTTAAGCTCTTCTTTCTCTATCTCTTTTGCTTTCTCTTCTTTCTCTTTCTTTACTTCTTCAACCTTTTCTTCTATCTTCTCTGCCCGCACATCCACTACTTTCTTTGCCTCAGGCTTTTGTTCTTCTTTTGCTTTCTCTTCTTTTTTGGTTGAAACTTCCTTATGCTTAGCTATGTCCCTCTTATCCCTTGCAGAAAGCTCTACAAGCTCAATGACAACCCGGCCATTTTCATCCTTGACAGCATTGACTTTGATATGATGGGGGGGATTCCTTATTCCATTTTTCCATAGAAATTGGTTAGCATATTTTCCTATGATGACATCTTCAGATTTCATATGTTTTGCTATGAACTCCCTTAGCGCCTTTACCGCTTTGTGAGTCCTTCTCCAGTTAGCAACCTTTAGATACTCTCGTCTAAGAGGAACATTATAAACTCTTTCCAGGATTTTTTTGGATTCTTCCTTTTTTGCCATTTTTATAGGTAATTATTTTTTGAATATTTTTTTGTTGATTTTAGTATTTATTATTTCTTTAAGTTTTATTTTTGAGTATGATTTTTTAATATTGTTTTTTATTGGGATTGTATTTTTTGAATGCTATTTTTTAGTATTGATTACTTTTTATTGAATATGATTATTCATTTAATTTTTGTTATATAATTTGTTAAATGATGCTTTTTAGTATTGCTTATTGAATGCGAATATAAAAAATGAAAAGCTATTGCCAATCTAAGCCTTTGTCTTAGTCCTTCTCCAAGTCCTTTTTATCTGAGTGTGCCTTCCAGGATGAACTCTCCTTCCCTTGCCGTATATCTTAGGCACGGTCCAGAAAGGAGCCCATCTAGTCTGCCCTTCTTTCTTTGCCAATCTTTTCTTCCTGCTTGGATGTTTGTATCGCGCCATGTTATGATTTGTTTATCTTGAATTCTTTTTTCTTCGGTGTTAATCTTCTCAAGACTTCCTTCAAAGTCTCGTCATCAATAGTTTTTATCTGGCCGCTTTGCAATGCTTGGGCCAATATGACAAGCAATTGAACAGCTTTTTCCGGAAATGCCGTCTTGAGGTTTCCGTACCTTTCAAGCGCGTCTTTCGTCAAGGCCTGCCTGACCATCATCTCAAGCTGCTGGACTTGCTGTTGGAGCTGCCCTTGTTCCTGCGCCTGATGCTGCATCTGTTCGAGCTGTTTTCTTCTCAGCTCCTGCATCTTTCTTTTTTTTATCGCTTCCAGCTCATCCATTTTTTATTTTTTTGAGCTTTGCTTTTCTTCTGCAGATTTTATCTCTGTTTGTGCTTTCTGCTCTGCAGGCTTATCTCGGGCAGTTTTTTGCTCTTTTGCAGCGTTTTCCTGAGCAGGCTTTTGCTCTTTTACTTCTTTTTCTTCCTTCTTTGCTTCTTTCTCCTCTTTCTTTGGATGAACGGGAACATTTGATATCTTTGAAGCGACAGCATCCAGGAATTTCTTTCCTTTAGCGGTGATTAATCTTCCTTTGTGCTGGCTTTTTAAGTCAGTTTTGACAAATCCTTCCTTCTCCAGCTGCTGTATTACCTTTCTGATTATGTTTCCTGAGCCCTTATAGAAGTGCTCCGGCTTGTATCCTCTGTTTTTCTTGCCGCCATAATGGGCCCTAAGCTTTGAAACTCCTATCGGCCCGAGAATATATATCTTTTTTAGAATTGAAGCCGCCCTTACATGCCACCAGTCATTCCTCATCGGGGGCCTTTCCTTGTGCATTCCGGTCTTGGCAAAAGATGCCCACTGTGGAGCCTTGATATTGTTTATCTTCTTCAGCTCTTCAGCAGCCTTCTCAATTAATTCCGAAGGGTCGCAATCGTATACAGATGCCATTTTGTTTAGTTTATTATTTTTGTTTTTTTATTTTAAAATCAAAAAGCGAGTTTATTTACGCGGCCCCAATGCGGGCCGCATTAATGCGCCGCGCATTGGCGGCGCCTATATTCTCAGCTTATCATTATTTTTTAATGAAACTAATAAAAATGTTTTCTTCTTGCCTTGCGGCAATAGAATGGCTAACTTTGTTAGCGCAACAACTGAGTTATAGCGGAGGTTTATAAATGTTCGCATAACCTACTTTTTGCGACGTTTTTCTAAAACGTACGTGAATTTATGAACCGCAAAAAGATTGTTATGCTGACATTCCCTCTTCAAAACCTTTGCTTTGGCACCATACCAAACTTTTTTATAGATTTGTATATTCTCATAGTCAACATTTAATTTATTGACATTTATTTTCAATATAGAAAAATATATCTTATGACGATGATAGAAACAATAGAAAAACCCTACAAGCCTGAACAGATAAACAACATACTCAATCCTATAATTAAAAACTGGTTTTTCACGAAATTCAAAGAATATTCATTGCCGCAGCTTTACGGAGTAATGGAAATACATTCAAGAAATAATATCTTAATCTCAGCTCCAACCGGCGCCACAAAAACTTTGACTGGTTTCCTTTCAATACTGAATGAATTGATAGATTCAAGCGAAAAAGGAATTCTTGAAGATAAGGTTTATTGCGTCTACATTTCTCCCTTAAGAGCCCTAAGCGAGGACATAAAAGTTAACCTCATCAAGCCACTGGAAGAAATGGAAAAGGTTGCCGGAAAAAAATTTGGCATAAGGGTAGCATCAAGGACTGGAGACACCACATCATATGAAAAATCAAAAATGCTTGCAAAGTCCCCGCATATATTGATTACAACTCCAGAAAGCCTTGCAATAGTCCTCTCCTCCATCAAATTTGTTGAATTATTAAAAGATGCGCAGTGGTGCATTATTGATGAGATACACGCATTGGCTGAAAACAAAAGAGGAACTCACCTATCTTTAAGCCTGGAAAGGCTTCAAAAATTAAGCCCTGCAATGACTAGGGTAGGATTAAGTGCAACCATAGCCCCATTGGAGGAAATAGCAAAGTACCTTGTTGGATATGAAAATACCGAGTTAAGGCCATGCAAAATAGTGGATGTGCAATTCATAAAAAAATTAGACCTAAAAGTGCTGAGCCCAGTCCCGGATTTGATAGACACCGAGCATGGCAGCATGCATTACTCCATGTACTCTTTGATGCACAATATGATCCAGGAGCATAAAACCACTTTGATATTCACAAATACAAGGTCTGCAACAGAAAGGGTTGTGCATAATCTAAAGGATAAGTTTCCGAAATTTTACACAGAAAGCAATATAGGTGCCCATCATGGCAGTTTGAGCAAAACCCACAGGCACAAATTGGAAAACGACCTTAGAGAGGGAAAAATAAAATGTGTTGTATGCTCTACAAGCCTGGAATTGGGACTCGACATAGGGTACATTGACCTTGTCATCTGCCTTTCATCTCCTAAATCAGTTGCCAGGGCCTTGCAAAGGATCGGAAGGAGCGGCCACAAGCTGCATGACATAACTAAAGGAAGAATTATAGTTTTGGACCGAGACGACCTTATCGAATGCGCAGTGCTATTAAAGAGCGCAATTGAAAAAAAGATTGACAAAATTCATATTCCTACAAATGCATTGGATGTTCTTGCCCAGCAGATTTTTGGCATTGCAATAGAGGAAAAAATACACATCAATGACTTGTTTGATTTGATAAAAAATTCCTATTGTTATCATAATCTCCCGAGAAAAGATTTTATGGAGATTATTGAATATCTTGCCGGAAAATATATTTCCCTTGAAGACAGGCACATTTACGCTAAAATATGGTATGATGAAGAAACCGGCATGATTGGAAGAAGAGGAAAGATGGCCCGTGTCCTTTACATGACCAATATAGGCACGATTCCGGACGAAACTTCCGTCAGAGTCAAGATAGGAGACTTGGTTGTAGGCACGATAGAAGAAGCCTTCCTGGAAAAATTAAGGCCCGGAGATGTTTTTGTGCTTGGAGGCAACACTTACCAGTTCAAGTTCAGCAGGGGAATGACCGCTCAAGTCACCGCCTCTGTCAACAGGCTTCCGAATGTCCCTTCATGGTTCTCAGAGATGCTGCCATTGAGCTTTGATTTGGCTTTGGAGATTGGAAGATTCCGAAAACTTCTTAACGAGCTTTTCTGCGCAAAAAAAAGCAAGCAGGAAATCATAGATTTCATCAACAGCTATGTCTATGTGGACAATAATGCAGCAGAATCAATATACAATTATTTTTATGAGCAGTTTAATTATGCAGAGATACCGAGCCACAGCCTTATAATAGTCGAGCATTACACAAATGAACGGGGAATCAAGCATACAATCTTCCACACTTTGTATGGCCGGAGAGTTAATGACTGTTTAAGCAGGTCAATTGCTTTTGCAATATCAAGGACTCAGCATAGGGATGCCGAGATTGGCATCAGCGACAATGGTTTTTACATATCCTCTGAAAAATCAGTCAATGTAATGCACGCTTTTAAACTATTAAAATCCAAGGAATTCAGGAAAGTCTTGGACGCAGCAATAGACCATTCAGAGATTTTGAAAAGAAGATTCCGCCATTGCGCAATGAGGGCACTGATGATATTAAGGACTTACAAGGGACATACTAAAAGAGTCGGAAGGCAGCAGATATCGTCTCAAATCCTGATAAGCGCAGTAAAAAGAATCAGCCCTGACTTTTCCATCTTGAAGGAAGCAAGAAGGGAAGTCCTGGAAGATTTGATGGATGCAGAAAGCGCCCAGAAGATAATAGAAGGCATAGAGGAAAAGCACATTAGAATAAAAGAGATAACAACAACAATCCCAAGCCCATTCGCCTTTAATCTCGTAGCTCAGGGAGTGTCTGACATACTGAAGATAGAGGAAAGGGTGGAGTTCCTTAGAAGGATGCACAAGAATGTTTTGGCTAAGATTGGGGCGAAGAAAATGGCAGATTCTTGATTTTCCGATATATTCTTAAATAATAAATTATACAGAATTAATACAATGCCAAAAAAATTTACTGTTGTTATTGAACTGGATAAAGATGGAGGGTATACCTCTCAAGTGGTTGAACTGCCGGGATGCCATACACAAGGCCAAACCATTGATCAACTAATGGAAAGAACAAAAGAAGCAATTTCATTGTATTTAAAATCCATAAAAGATAAAGAAATTTATTCCAAATTTGTGGGCTTTCTGCAAATAGAGGCTTAAATGATAATCGGAATAACTGGAAGTTTTGGAAGCGGAAAAACAACAGTTTCTGATATTCTTAAAAAATATGGCTTTGAGGTCATTAACGCAGACGAATTATACCATGGTATATACGAAAAAGACAGTTCTCTAAAAAACAAAATAATGAAAGAATTCGGCACTTTAGACAGGAATAAAATAAAAAAGGTTGTTTTCAGCGACTGCAAAAAACTGCAAAAGCTCAATCAAATAACGCATCCAATAATAATCAAGGAAATAAAAAATAGGATAGATTCAATAATAAAACTCAGCAATAAAAAAAATATTCAAAAAACCAAAAAAAAAGAAAATAATGAAGAAATAAAAATAGTTCTTGATGTCCCGCTTCTAATTGAAGCCAAAATGCAGGGCATGGTTGATAAAATTATTGTGGTAAAATGTGATGAAAAAATACAAATTAAAAGATTGCTAAACAAAGGGAAACATACAAAAGAAGAAATTAAGAATATACTAAAATCCCAGATGCCTATAGAAAAAAAATTAAAATATGCTGATTTTGTTGTTGATAATAGCTGGAAAATAGAGAAGACTGAAGGGCAAATTAAAGATATGGTAGCCAAGTTAAAAAAACTATAACAAAACTTAAAAACCCCAAAACAATACTATGAAGATATGAGAATCGCAGTCTATCCTGGAAGCTTTGACCCTGTAACTAACGGGCACATTGATGTCATAGAAAGAGCATTGAAGATATTCGACAAAGTAATAGTGGCAGTAGGCGATAATCCCGGGAAAAAGCCCCTATTTTCCTCAAAGGAAAGAGTAGAGATGCTCAAGGAATCAACCAAGCATCTTAAAAATCTTGAAATTGACAATTTCTCAGGATTGCTTCTTGATTACGCCAAAAGCAAGAATTCTAAGATAATAATAAGGGGCTTGAGGGCTGTCTCAGACTTTGAATTTGAATTTCAGAGGGCTTTGCTGAACCGAGTAGTGGACAGCGACACCGAAACAGTATTTATCATGACAAAAGAGGATTATGTTTACCTTAATTCAAGCATTATCAAGGAAATAGCGATGTTCAACGGCAAGGTAACCGGTTTAGTTCCTAAGATAGTTGAGAAGAGATTAAGGGAGAAGTTCAGCAAAAAATAGTATCTGCTATAAAATTAGTTCTGCAAGCAAGAATATTTAGCGAGGGGTGAGATGCGACGAGCGACGTTTTAGCTCGTCGCCCGCAATTCACTGCGCCTCCGCCCAGTTAGATAGCAAGAATAAATGCGAGCCATTGCTTTTAATTTATTAAAAGCTGCGAACGCTAGTGAGTATGCGCGAGCTTAAAATTGTAAGAATAAACATCATTAAGCCAATAAAATGATATCTGCAAATTATTAGCCTAGCCTAACCCTTTTAAGCCGTCGCTTTCTTCAAGTACTGCGCTCTCTGCTTTATCTTCAAAGCCATTCCTTTCTTGGATTTTACTTTCGACAAATCCTGAGCAAGCTTCTGGTCGCCTAAAATATCCCTTACCCAAGCGCTGAAGTCATTCTTCTCCGCATTCACATGATGCATAAAAGTCTCTTTATTCATCTTGGATAAAGCCTCGTGCATCTCATCTAGATTCCTGAGCACAGGCCCGTTATTTACCCAGAAGCATCTGTCTCCATCAGTCCCGTCCAGAATCCTTCTGGCTTCCTCTTTGTTCATATTCCCACCTCTTTTTTATAGCAGCTCCTTAAGCAAATTCTTTGCCACAGCAAGCTGTGCGTCTGCCTTAGACACTGCAGTTTTTAAATTTTCCGCAAGATCGTGCTGCCCGAACACATCCTTTACCCAATTCCCAAAATCATTCTTCTGCTCATTTGCATGGAATTTATATGTGTCTTCATGCATTTTTTCAAGAGCTTCAACAAGCTCCGCCACATTTTTTATGACGCTTCCATCAGAAACAAAAAACTGGTTATGCGGAGCGGCTTCTGTAAAAAGCTTCTTGACAGCTACAACTTCATATCCCTTCTTTTGCCCTAGTTTCGAGTTTTCTTCCTCCTTCCCAAAAGACGGCAAAAACTCAAACGGAACAACGTGCTCTTCAGCAGCCTTTGCCGCGCTGGAAGGCATTTTAATATTTTTATCCGATTTTTTCCCTGATTTTGGGTTTTTTATTACTGATTTTCTCATTTTTTCACCTCTTATTTTTATGATTTAATTTTGTTTTCTTCATTCCCTACCCTGATCTTTAAGTCATTCATTATGTTCATGAACGCAATAAAAGACTCGTAAGGGCTGTCATAAGGATTGAAATATTTATGCACATCACCGTCATTGAACCACTTCGTGCACATGTAATAGAAATGGTCGCTGGTCTGCAATTTCCTCCATCTGCCAATAAGCTCTTTATCATTTGAATTCTTGACTTTTGCTTCCATTAAGTAAAGTTCTTTTATCGCTTCTGTCTGCATCTTATTGCCAAGCCACGCGCTTAAATCCCGCTCGACATCAGCCCAGCTTACCGGATTATGCATGTCTAATTCAGATACAGGCTCATACTTCTTCACAGCTTCATTAAGCATCAAAAACTCGTTGTCAGGATGCTTCAATATCTCATGGGGCATATGCCTCAAAAACTCGAAAATGCCCCGGTCTTCCCACTGATGTTCGCCGAATGTCTCATAGTCCATGAACAGATTAACAACATTGCCATTTCCGTTGATTGCATTCACCCATGAAGCGAATTTTGGGGCTGTCAGCGGAAATTCCTTCCAGCTTTTCTCTGAAAATCTAAAGGCAATGTCATCGCTTAGCTTGTAATTTTTCAGCATCAGCTTTATATTTCCATTAGTTTTTGATTTATACATGAAATTAGGGCTTCTCCAGTCAAGTATATGGTCAGCCCCCTCAGCCAAAACACCCTTATACCCTAATTTTTCCACAAAGCTTGCAACTTCATTGTTATAAATCAACTCAGTATTCCTGAATATTTTTGGGGAGAATCCAAACAAGTCCCTTATTGCCTTGTTGTGCATCATGACCTGCTCCTTAAATTCCTCTTTTGAATAGAAAAATGCAAGAGAATGATGGTAAGTTTCATCCAGGAATTCAACGCATTTTGTCTTTGCCAATTCCTTGAAGCTGTCCAATACTTCAGGCGCATACTCTTTGAACTGATCCAATGCAGTCCCGGTTATGCTGTAGCTTGCCCTGAATTTTCCATCTGTTTTTTTAATAAGCTCAAGTACGGTGTTATTTGCAGGAATGTAGCACTTCTTAGCAACTTTTTGCATCACTTCTTTATTTTTTTCATCATCGAAGTAATGCGAACTTGTCCCTATATCAAACACATTATACCTTCTAAGCCTGAAAGGCTGGTGCACCTGGAAATAAAGGCAAACGCTTACCATCTTATCCTTGTCATGTGACAATTCCTCCGATAACCTTGCGGTAGATCTCCAGGCATTTTTCAGCCGGAGCATCCCAATTAAAATTTTTTATCTCTGAAAAAGCATTTTCCTTAAGGCTTTCCTTCAAAGGGCTGTACCTTAAAATTGAAATTATCTTGCTGCTCATGTCCTTTATGTCCCAGAAATCCACAAGCAGGCAATGTTTTATTATCTCTGAAACACCGCTTGACCTTGATATTATTGTAGGAACTCCATTGCTCATTGCCTCCAAAGGAGTTATGCCGAAAGGCTCTGATACTGAAGGCATGACATAAACATCTGCCATCTTGTAAGCTCTCTCCACATCATCTCCCTGCAAAAATCCTGCAAACAAAACGTTGCTTGCCAATCCCATTTCTGCCACTTTATCTACGATTAAAGGCTCCATGTCACCATTCCCGCATATGACAAACTTGACATTTTTTTCATGCTCAAGGACTTTTTTTGCAGCATACACAAAATAATCTGGGCCTTTCTGCAATGTCAATCTTCCCATAAACAATACAACCCTGTCCTTCTTTTTGATGCCGAAACTTTCCTGCTTTGCCTTTTGCTTGAATTCAACAGAATTATGGACGACATTGATTTTATCTGGGTTTATCCCATACTTGTCAACTATCATTTTTTTAGTGTAATTGCTTACCGCAATTATTGAGTCTGCGTATTCCATGCCTTCTTTTTCTATTTTATAGACATATTCATTTATTCCATTCCCCCCTGTCCTGTCAAATTCTGTTGCATGCACGTGAACAACAAGAGGCTTTTTCCTCAATTTTTTTGCGTTTATCCCAGCTTTGAATGTCATCCAGTCATGGCAGTGTATGACCTCAAAATCTTCCTCCAATGCAATCTTCTTCGCAACTTCTGCATACCTATCCACTTCATTGAACAAAGTAGCGCCATAAATTTTTGACTTTACCCTGCTCTTTGATTCCGAATAAGAGTGGGAAGTCATGTAAGGCATCAGCATCGAATTTACCTTCTTGACCTTTATCATGCTCGCG
This sequence comes from uncultured Methanosarcinales archaeon, assembly GCA_964436645.1. Lineage (GTDB taxonomy): Archaea > Nanobdellota > Nanobdellia > Woesearchaeales > GW2011-AR4 > JACPJP01. The sequence goes on from CAYTDO010000082.1 coordinate 26,436, forward strand.
GATATTATCTTTGCAAAATCAGTCTTCCCTTCATGAGGATAGTCTGGCAGGACTAAAGTGATGTCCACATTCTTCCTGCTCAGGCCATGCGTCAGGCCATAGCATGCTGTTCCCAATCCCCCCGAGCTTACCGGGGGGAATTCCCATCCAAACATTAAGACTTTCATTTTTATTTTTTTATAATAGGGTTATCCTCGCGGTTTTTACCACATATTTTTTCTCGTCCCCAATCTTGATTTTGCTGGAGACATTGGTCAAAAGGAAATTTTTGCCTTCCTCGGTTAATTCGTAAATCCTTACATAAGCAGAATTAAGCACTTCCCGGACCAGCCCCCTCCCTGTAAGGTATATCAAATGGTTATTGATAGTCCTCCAGTTTATTTTTGCGCTGATTGATACTTCATTTACAGTCATCTGGCCATTTGCCATGCAGAGAAGGATTTCTTTCCTCAGATCCTTAAAAGTCCTTTTACTGTTTACGCTACTAATAGCCATTTTAGTATATCAGGATTAAAAGTTATATTTAAGTCTTTCTATTGATAGTATGAACTATAGGCTATAATGGATAGAGATTAATATCATTTTAGTTATACCTACTGATTTAAATTTTTCAAGCTTTTTTTAGAAGTGAATGTTGACTATGAGCCGAAACTAATCTTTTGGTGACTCTATGTATGAGTAGTATACAAAATTTATAAAGAAAATCCAGAGGAATACCTATATGGAATCCAAAGCCGACTTTCTTTTTGAGGTGTCCTGGGAAGTATGCAACAAAGTAGGGGGCATATACACAGTTGTCAAGTCAAAAGCCGCAAGAGTTGTCGAGCAGTATAAATCAAATTATTTTCTTATAGGCCCTTATTTTGCCAAAAAAGCCCTGGGAGAATTTGAAGAGCAGGTTCCGGATAAAACACTGAAAGGCGCTTTTGATGAATTGAAAAAAGAAGGAATAATATGCCATTGCGGGAAGTGGCTGATTGAAGGAGAGCCAAATCTCATACTGATCGATTTCGATAATTATAAGAAAGAAACCAACAGCATAAAGAAGGACTTATGGGATAATTTTAAGATAGATTCTCTTAATGCGTCCGAGGATTACAATGAGCCTATTGTGTGGGGATATGCAGCTGGAAAGCTAATAGAAAAATTAGTATCATCTTTTGACGGAAAATGCGTTGCGCAATTCCACGAATGGCTTTCAGGCACTGCATTGCTATATCTAAAGAAAAAGAGCATCAAACTAGGCAAAGTCTTCACAACACATGCAACTGTTATCGGAAGGACTCTGGCCAGCGCAAATGCAGACTTGTACAATCTTTGGGATAAGATAGATGCTGACAAGGAAGCCTATAACTACCATGTTGAGTCAAAGCATCAGGTGGAAAAGCAGGCTGCAATGAATGCAGATGTTTTTTCAACAGTAAGCGAGATAACAGGCATGGAAGCTGAGCATTTGCTTAAGGTAAAGCCAAAAGCATTGCTATTCAACGGCCTCGATATTGAAAAATTCCCGACATTCGAGGAAATCTCAATAAAGCACCGCATACAAAGGGACCGAATCAGGGAGTTTCTGCTTTATTATTTCTTTCCCTACTATTCTTTCAACATCAAAGAGACTTTATTCTATTTTATCTCAGGAAGATATGAATTCAGGGACAAGGGGATTGACGTATTCATAAAATCCCTGGCAAGGCTTAATGAAAAGCTCAAAAAAGCCAAATCAAGCCAGACTATTGTAGCATTCATCTGGGTCCCTGCAAATATAAGGAACATAAAGCCCGAGCTTCTTGAAAACAAGACCTATTACCAGGATATAATTGATACTTTGGAGGAGATAATGCCGGATGTCAGGAAAAATATAATATATTCCCTGATAGACAAGAAAACAATAACGAAAGAAAGCATTTTTGACGATGACTTTTTGTCGCAGATAAAATCAAAAATAATGAAATTAAAGAGAAATGGAAATCCTCCAGTTTCAACGCATGATATCTACAATGAGCAAAGTGATGAAATTATTAAATGCCTTGCAGAATCCGGATTAGACAATAAAAAAGAGGATCCAGTCAAAGTCATCTACTACCCCATATACCTTAGCGGCGCAGACGGCTTATTAAATTTGAATTATTATGAAAGCATGCAGGGCTGCCACCTTGGAATTTTTCCATCCTATTACGAGCCTTGGGGCTACACTCCATTAGAGGCAGGAGCTTTAGGAGTTTCATGCGTTACAACAGACTTGGCAGGCTTTGGAAGGTACTTTTGCGCGGAATGCGCCCAGGAAAAAACTCCCGGAATCTTTGTCCTGAACAGGCTGAATAAAAAAGATGACGACATAATTGGACAGCTTGCAAAAATAATGCTTGATTTTTCAAATTTTAATGTAAACGAAAGGATTGCAAATAAATTGCAGGCAAGAAAGATAGCAACAACCGCAGACTGGGGCAGCTTGATTAAAAACTATATTTATGCGCATAATTTAGCTGTTGAGAATGCGTTTAAGTGAAATGCTATCTTTAAACTCTCGTATTTTGATATGTGGGGAGCTTCTCATGCTTAAAAAAGTACAATTCGCTTTTGGGATTTAATCCGCCTAATTCTATTGCTGTTGTTAATATAATATTATCCGGATTAAAGTTTCTCCTGAAAATCAATTGCACAAAGGGATTAGGATTTCCTTCTATTTGCAATATTACTGGATCCAATCCTTGTTCTGTTGAAGGACTTATTGTCATATCTCCATTCTGTTTTCTGTCAAAGCCGGCATTATCAGAAATATAATGCCACGCAGCGTTTATAACAGCTTGCTCAGCTGGATTATACTTCTCCACATCTACACCCTTATAGTGCACGGGCAAGGTCGCATGATAAAACTGCTCATGCACTGCTGACTCAAAGGCAAAAGCAGGAGTTGCAGCTGGAACTAATCCTTTTGTCAGCAATGTTGCATAGTTTTCAAATCCCTTAACAAAATCAGGAAACTCTTCTGCATGTATGCTTGGGAAAGCATATTTAGGAGTTCCAGTCTCTTTTGAGCCGCCATAACCATTCGTTGACATAAATCCCATTCGTTGGCATTTATTTATGATAGCGCTATAAGAAACGCCAAATAACTCTTGCAGATTTGTTTTATTTAAATTTAGCATTATCCTGAAATTGTCCTCATCTCCTCCAAAACGCTCATAAGCATTCTGAAGAACTTTTTCTTCTTCAAGATTCCATTCTTTGTGGATTCGCCTGTAATTTGGGATTTCACTTCTCTCTTGAGGTTTTAATATTTCTTCTATATTTTTTGTGCGGAAATATTTATTTAGGAATAGCTCCACATCCTTAGTCATAGTTCTAGAGTCATTCATGTTATATCCTTGCTCACTAAAGAAATTCTGGACTGCTTTTGAGGCAAGAATAGCCCTTCGATTAGATTCCAGAATAGTAGAATCCAGGTCTGCTGATGTGTAAAATGATGAAAATTGACTTATACCAATTTTATTTACAAAATTTTCACATATTCTTTCTCGTACATTATCATAAAAAGAGTCTGATAAGTCTGTTGGAAACACTCCAAGCTCAACTAATCTTTGCCCCATTTGTCTAGGATTACCCTCCTTAAATCCCAATATGCCGCCTAAACCACCAGTTGCATGCCCGCTATTTACATCGTCTAAATGAGCTATGCCTTTACTAGCCAAATAATCCTTCATTTGCGGCGAAGTAGCAATAACTTTCCTATTCTCTTTAGCATATTCATTATCTTCTGCCAAGTAGAATGATGAAAAGCGAGGGTTAGAAACATTTCCAATTATTTTTTCCAACAATTCCGGAGAATAATCACTTAATCTTTGCGAAAATATTCCAAGCTTAGCTAATCTTTGCCCCATTTGTCTAGGATTACCAGAATTAAATCCCAATATGCCCCCTAAACCCCTAGTTGCATTCCCGGCATTTATATCATCCAAATGAGCTATGCCTTTACCAGACAAATAATCCTTCATTTGCGGCGAGGTAGCAATAACTTTCTTATTCGCTTCAGCATACTTATTATCTTCTGCCATGTAGAATGATGAAAAGTTATGAGTAGAAACATTTCCAATAACCTTTCCAATTATTTTTTCCAACAATTCCGGAGAATAATCACTTAATCTTTGCGAAAATATTCCTAGCTCAACTAATCTTTGCCCCATTTGTCTAGGATTATTCAGCTTAAATCCCAATATGCCCCCTAAACCCCTAGTTGCATGCCCTTTATTTATATCATCCAAATGAGCTAAAGGGCTTTTGCTATTAGCAATATAGTACTGATTCATTAAACCCAATAACTCATGAGGGTTTCTTGCGCTTTCCCCACTATTGAACTCATTGGCAATTTGCTCTAATAGGGATACATCTGTCGTTTGCATAGCAAATATAAGATAAAATGGCATATATAAATCTTTCTATTTTTGTTACATTATAGTAGTTACTAAACCTTAAATTAACCATTTATTAAATTCAAATAAAAGGGTGGAAATTGCAAGTAATACATAAATTCGATAAAATATCGGTAGAAAAAAAGGCCAGTGAAAATGTAGGCTTCATGCTTGCCAACAAGAGCGGCAGCTATCTATTTCTGAGAGAAAATCCCGCGAGCAGATACGAGGGGCTTTTCCTTTTTGATGATGGCAATATGTACAAGACCATTGAAAACATCAATATCCAAGATAGAGGAAC
>CAYTDO010000083.1:0-2799 GCA_964436645.1 uncultured Methanosarcinales archaeon
GCCGCTCGTCGCATCTCACGGAGCGGCCCCTTGGCCTCTTTAGATGTGCTTAGCAAGGGGCTCGACCTCAAGGCTGCTAACCTGCATTTTCATGGAAGCCCAATGAATAACATCATATTAAAATAATCCTACAACAAAATATTTAAACTCTTTATGGAGAATAAAAATCTATGCCAATTAAATCCCGAATAAGGACCGTCAAGGATTGGCCTAAGAAGGGCATAATGTTTAGGGATATTACTACATTGCTTAAAGATCCTGTCGGATTGCAGCTTACAATCGACGATTTTGTGAAAAGGTATAAGGATAAAGATATCGATGTGGTTGTAGGAATAGACTCCAGAGGGTTTATTTTAGGGGGAGCGCTTGCCTATCTTTTGGGCAAAGGCTTTGTCCCGATAAGAAAAAAAGGAAAATTGCCAGCAGATACCGAAAAGCAGGAATATGAGCTTGAGTATGGAACAGACACTATAGAAATACATAAGGATGCCATACAAAAAGGCCAGAAAGTGCTGATTATTGACGATTTGATCGCTACTGCGGGAACTATGGCCGCTGCTATTAATTTAGTAGAAAAACTTGGCGGCAAAGTAGTTGAATGTGCAGTCATAGTAGAACTTCCTGATTTACACGGCAGGGAAAAAATAGAAAGAAAAGGCCATAAATTGCACTCCTTAGTGCAGTTTGAAGGAGAATAATATTAATCTGCTTTCTTATCCATATCCAGCTCATCATCCTGCACATATTCAAGATTATATCTTAAAGCCAGATACGCTTTTTGCAGTTCTCTTCCGAGATAAGCGGCATGGTCTTTCCTTATTGCAAGTTTTTCCTTGTTTATTATTGTTTGATATATATCAATCGGCTTTTTTCCAGTGGCTTTAAGGACTATATTATTTTTATCATTGCAAAAAGCAACCTCAATTTTTTTATTTTTCCTGTCCAATCTGATGAGAAAATAGCCGGCTGAGTCAAGGACAAATTCTTTTTCATCATCATACTTAGCTATAATCTCCTTAATATTTTCTTCTTTAACTTTCACACTTACAATGTCCTCTCCTCTTTCAGAATCTATGACTCTTATTGCGTTTACCGGACAGGCTTCACCAGCGCTTATTATGCTTCCTGAGGCATCACTATCACATTCTATGTCCAGAGCAAAAACTTCCTTGCCAATCTTATCAGAATTTTTTAAAGTTGCTTTCTTTCCCAGTAATTTGAAATGATATGGAGCTATCGCTGCGCAATTTCCCTGGCCTATGCACTTGCTTTTATCATATTCTACTCTTAATTTTTTCATTGTTATGGTGCTCCAATAGTGCAATAGCTCAATTTTAGTTAATTTCGACTTAAATCAGCCTTACGTTTTTGCTGTCAGATAGGAGGGTCTTGTCGATTAAATCTCCTATTTCCCTGCCGGCATTAGCATCCTGGACCATGCCCAGTATCTTGTCTTTTGCCCTCTTAATCTCTTCTTCAAACTTTTTTGCCATAGTCTGCTCTGTCAGCACTATTAACCTGTCCAGATTAACATCTGTATCGTTAAGGCATCTTTGCCTTAATACATCCCTCTCTTGAGGCGTCAGTTTCATTTATACCACCCCTTCACTTTACAACTATACTCTTGGCTTTTTTTGATTATTTATAATTTTTTTGATTTAAATCCTGGAATGGGGAAATAGGAAACTTTAAATATTATAGTATATGGGCACAGCTGTGTATAAATAATGCAAACAGAGAATAGCAATAAAACAAGAGTGCTGCTGATACAGCCCCCTTATACCATATATAACCGGGATTTTAAGAGATGCATGCCTCCTCTGGGACTTGGCTACATAGCGGCATTGCTGGAGCAACAGGGCTTTGAAGTTAAAATTCTCGATGCTTATGTTGAAGGCTTCGAAAATGAAAAAAGCACGGGTGAATTCTTATTGGTGGGCCTGAATGACGAGGATATTGATAAGGTAATAACCGATTTCAACCCTCAATTTGTCGGAGTTTCCGGGATGTTTTCCACGCAGGACAAAAATGTGCTTGGAGTATGCTCTTTAGTAAAAAAATTCAATCCCAATATACCTATCTTTGTCGGCGGCTCCCACCCAACTTACTCAGTTAGGGACGTATTGAAAAATAAGGATATAGATTTTGTCGTTATGGGCGAGGGCGAATTTACAACTTTGCATTTAATCCAAAAATTGATGAATGGGGAAGATATTTCTGCAATTGACGGCTTGGGCTATAAAAAGGACGGGAAAATATTCGTGAACCAAAAATTAAATTATATCCCGGATTTGGATGTACTGCCGGATCCGGCAAGGCACCTATTGAATATGGAGAAATACATTAAAATTAATTTGCCGCAATCCCCTTATACAATGAAAGACAGGGTAAGCCAGGTGGTTACTTCAAGGGGATGCTCTGCCAAGTGCACATTCTGCACAACAACGAATTTTTGGGGAAATATATTCAGGGTAAGGTCTGCAAAGAGAGTTGTTGACGAAATAGAAATGCTGATTAATAAATATGGAATAGAGGAAATTCATTTTTGCGATGATAACTTCAGCTTAAACAGGAGAAGAGCGCATGAAATTATGGACGAAATTATAAGAAGAGAATTAAAATTTGTTTGGTGCACCCCGCAAGGCATAGCTGTTTGGTCTTTGGATGAACTATTGATTGAAAAATTTGCAAAGACAGGATGCTATCAACTGACATTTGCAATAGAAAGCGGCAACCAATGGGTAGAAACACACATCATGAATAAGCCATTGATTTTAAGCAAAGTTAAGCCATTAGTGG
>CAYTDO010000084.1:0-9036 GCA_964436645.1 uncultured Methanosarcinales archaeon
GTTGGCTATTATGGTAGTGCCTATGGCATTTGCGGCCGGTGAAGTGAATATCGGCAAGTGCACAGATGCTACAGGAAATAATTGCAAATTGATGATAACAGATGTTGATGTAAAAGTCGACAGCAAAAGCGATAAGAACCTTGAGGATGGAGACTCCATAAGCGAGGAAGCCAAGCCAGGCTCAAAAGTAAAGTTTTCTATTGAACTATACAATAATTTTACAGATGATGAAGACGTAGATATAGAAGATGTCACGGTCACTGTCACAATTGAAGGCATAGATGATGGAGACGACTTAGAGGAAGAATCCAAGTCATTTGATGTCAAGGCAGACGATAACGAGAATATAGACATAGAGTTTGAGATACCGTTGGAAGTTGACGAAGATGACTTTGATGTTGTAATAACTGTTGAAGGCGACACCGACAAGAACGGAAGCCAGGAATCTGAGATGAGATTAACCCTTGAAGTGCAGAAGGAAAATGATGAATTAAGATTCTTGAGCAACACTTTGACACCTTCAGAAGTAAAGTGCGGAAGGAACGCACAGATGTCAACAAGCGTGATTAACACAGGCTCAGACGAGCAGGAAGACGCAATCTTGGAGATAACCAATGAAGAGCTGGCAATAAGCCTAAAGGAAACCTTTGACGTAAGCGAGGATGCTTTTGATGATGACAGCAAATTCACAAAAACGTTCACCTTTGCAGTGCCAGAGGACGCTGATCCAGGAGTTTACTCAATAATCTCCAAAGTGACATATAATACTGGAAGAACCTCAAAGACTGAAAGCGCAGACTTAACCGTCAGCGAATGTGAAGTTTCAAGCAAAGATAAGGAGACAGACACTTCTGACACAACTGATGAAGGGGCTCAAGACAGCAATGTTGTTGTTGTAACCCCCCCTACTAATCAGGATGTAGGAAACTTGGTGACTGCAGGAGCAGTAACAGCCCCTCAGCTTACAGAAGATGAAGGATCAGTCTTCGAGAGCCAATCATTCCTGGTTGCGCTGATAGTCGGAGAAGTGCTGCTTGTCTTGGTTGCAATACTTTTAGTTGTTGCCGTAGCAAGAAGGAAAAGAAAGGATTAAATTTTCTTTTCTTTTTGATTTTTTCTTTTTTATATTATTCTTATTTTCTAATTTCTTCTATTTACAATCGCCTTAGAGATGGTATACCTTATAATCTGCTCCTGGAGTGGATTAAATACAGGCAAACCTTGCTCTAATCTGCTTAATATTGCTCCGTCATCTGTGAGTCTTCCAGGTCCCATTATATTAAAAGAGCCCGGGAAAAAGGTATATACTGGTGTTCCATCACAAACATTTCCAGTACTTCCGATTATAGGATCTACATGCGACAGTGCGCCCAATACAGGATATTTTAGCTCATTAGGCCTTCTGAATAATTCTGATGTTCCAAATTCTTCTTTTTGATAAAAGCGCTCATATCCATCATGCAAACCAACTCCATGTCCAAATTCATGAGACTGTGTACGTAAGGTACGCGGACTGTGGCCTGAGGCAATGGGGTAAATATCAGTTCTAGCAGCATCCTTATGCAAACTTACATTAACAGCAGTGCCCATACTTTCGCTGGTGTTTAATATTATCATTACCCTATCAACTGGTATAATTTTATTTAACTTTGACACCAATAAACTGCTTCTTGTTCATTTGGAAGCCTGGGGCTTCTTTCTATGCGATCGATAGTTATTGGCGCTTTAATCCCGAGATAAGAAAAATCAATATTAAAATTTGCATACATTCTGCTTAGCTGGTTTACTGCATTGCCTAAATCCTCATGAAGGGTTTTATCATCAGTATAACCTACTCCAACTAACACGGCTTGGTACCTGTTGGCAGGGTCTGATTGCTTAAAATTAGTAATATCCCCCTTGGAAATAACTAAATCGTCAATTGATTTGATACTTCCCTTGAAAAGTTTTTCCGGTTTAATATCCTCCCCGGCATTTTCCCTATCAACATCATCAGATTCCCCACTAATTTGGCAATAATCAAAAGAGTTATCTTGCATTACTGGGGGAGGGAGTGGAGGAAACTCCATTTGTGATAAAATCATTTCTGTAAGTGCTTCTCTTTCCTCTTTATGCTGAGCCTGAAATTCTTCTATGTATGGTTTTAGTTCTCGCCCTATGTAAATAGTACTTATTGGTAAAGCAATAGTTGCTCCTATAGTTGCGCCTACCAGTGTCCATCCAATCCTTCCAGGCCATTTTTTAATATCGACCATGAGGGGGTGTATATCAAAATTGTATTTAAATCTTTCTTTTATGTCCCCACTCTAAAGTAACAATAAAATAAAAACCTTTAAATATAAGTAACTCATTCTTAGTTATAAAATGCTGCTTCAAAAAGAAACTTTAAACGATTTAAGAGACAAATTCAAGCTTAATATCTATGAAATAAAAATATGGACTTCCCTGCTGAGCAAGGGCGTTGCTGCAGCATCAGAGCTTGCAGAACTTTCTGGAGTCCCTAGAAGCAGGTGCTATGATGTTCTTGAAAGCCTTGAGAAAAAAGGCTTTATAATAATGAAGATAGGAAAGCCTATCAATTATATTGCTGTGCAGCCGGAAGCTGTCCTGGACAGAGTCCAAAAAAATCTTAGGGCCGAGGCTGAGCAGCAGGTAATTGATGTGGCAAAACTAAGCGAGACAGATATATTCAGGGAACTTGAGCTTCTGCATAAGACGGGAGTCAAAAAGGTTGATGTGGAAAACGTAACTGATTCCATCATTGGAAAAACCAGTGTAAATAAATTTCTTAAGGACATGATGCAAAGGGCAAAGAAAAACGTCGTTATAGTAACAAATGACCAGGGCATAAAAAACAAGGTCCGAATATTTAAAAAAGTCAAAGAAAACCTTGCCAGGAAAAAGATCAGCGTAAAGCTCTACACTAACTCTGCAAGCAGCCTAAAGGAACTGGGCAATATTAATTTTATGCCTACAAGGCATGATACAAGGTTTGTAAGCATCGATAATGAGGAAATATTTTTTGTTATGGGTGACAAGAATCCTGAAAATCACTCTGGCGTCTGGATAAAAAGCAGCTATTTTGTCTCAGCAATGAATGAATTGTTTGAGAAGAGCTTGAAGTAACAAAAAATTCTGTAAATGGAACTGATTACTCTGGAAGGTTTTACTTCAGGCAGGAAAATCGCAATATTTAAATACAACATGAATATCCCCTAAATAAGAGATTTCTGAAGATAAAAAATGGTTGAAGTCAATATTTTAAAAACAGGAACAACAACTGCCGCTTTGATTTGCAAAGATGGCATTGTTTTAGCGGCAGATAGAAGGGCAACAGCAGGTTACCTTATAGCGAACAAGAATTTTGAAAAAATAATGACAATAAGCGATAGTATTGCAGTCACGGTAGCCGGGACTGTTTCTGATGTCCAGCTTTTGGTAAAATATATCAAGGCAGAGCTAAAATTAAAACAAATAAGGACTGACAGGCAGTGCACAGTAAAAGAAGCTGCAAATCTATTAGCGATGCTTGTTTACAATAATATAAGGAAATTAAGCCTTATCCCGGGCATTTCACATTTTATAATTGCAGGAAAAGATGATTCGGGCTTCCATGTTTATGATTTAAGCCCTGATGGCAGCATAGCAGACATAGATGATTATACTACATCAGGTTCAGGAAGCGTAATGGTTTATGGTGTTTTAGAGACATTATACAAAAAAGACATGAGCATAGATGAGGGCATCAAATTAAGCGTAAAGGCATTAAGCGCAGCCTTGCAGAGAGATATAGCCTCGGGCAATGGCATAGATGTGTTCACTATCACTAAAGATGGGATCAAGAAAGCTTTTTCCAGAGAGATAAACACTAGGGTAGAAGTCTAATTATATTCTAAAGGGATGAACAAGCAATAGGTGTTATTGATTTTTAGCAAAAGCATAGTGTTTTACGATATAAAAGGTAAAGAATTTGGCAGTTTCTCAAAGTTTAGCCAAAGCACTTTTTAAATCATTAAATATTGTGTAATTTTTTAAATGAAATGGGAGGGAACTATTAGGAACTAACAGGTTCTAAATTGAATTGGGTGTCATAAATGACAGACATAATAAAAGAAATCCTTAAGAATTTGCCTGCAGACAAGATAAGCGAGGCAAATTTTGAGGGCGCAAACATAGTGTTGTACACTAAGGATAAAGACTTCTTTTTAAGCAATAATGGGCTTATTAAAAAGATAGTTGACAATATAAAGAAGAGAGTAGAATTACGGCCGGACCCAAGCATAACAATGGATATGGAGAAGGCTGAGCAGGAAATAAGGAAAATTATACCCCCTGAAGCCGGCGTTGACCAGGTGATATTTGACCCTCAAAGAAGCAGAGTTATAATAGAGGCTGAAAAGCCGGGCTTGGCAATAGGGAAACAGGGTTCTCTTTTAAGAGATATAAGGAGCAATACTTTGTGGGTGCCTTTGATAAACAGGAAGCCTGCTATCAGATCTAAGCTTATCGAAACTATAAGAGCAGTTCTTTATCAGCACAGTGATTATAGGAGAAAGTTTTTGGATAAAGTTGGCCATAGGATTTATGATGGCTGGATAAGGGAGAAAAAAGAAGGATGGATAAGATTAAGCTATTTAGGGAGCGGCAGGCAGGTTGGAAGAAGCTGCCTGTTTTTGCAGACTCCGGAAAGCCGCGTTTTAATGGATTGCGGAGTAGATGTAGCTTCTAATCAGGAGCCTTATCCTTATCTGGAAGCTCCGGAATTTGACATCGAGGAATTGGATGCAGTTATTCTAAGCCATGCGCATGTTGATCATTGCGGATTTTTGCCATATCTTTTCAAGTATGGGTATAAAGGGCCAGTCTATTGCACTGAGCCTACAAGGGATATTGCTTCCTTAATGCTTTTGGATTATGTAAAAATCCAAAGGACGGATGGGTCGGATCCAATTTTTGGCACAGAAGAAATCAAGGAAATGGTAAAGCACACCATAACCTTGGAATATGATGAAGTTACCGATATAACGCCAGATATTAGAATCACTTTGTATAATGCTGGCCACATTTTAGGAAGCGCAATGGTGCATCTTCATGTTGGGAACGGTTTGCACAACATATTGTATTCTGCTGACCAGAAATATGGCAAGACCATGCTGTTAGATCCTGCTGTAACTATTTTCCCAAGGCTGGAAACCTTATTGCTTGAGTCCACTTATGGCGGCAAAGATAATCTTGGCCAAGAAAAGCAAACAAGCGACGAGGAATTAAAAACTATTGTACATGAGACAGTAAAAAGAGGCGGCAAGGTTTTAATACCTACACTCGGAGTCGGAAGAAGCCAGGAAATAATGCTGGTCATAGAAAACATGGTAAGGACTGGAATGATGGATAAGGTGCCAGTCTTCATTGATGGATTGATATGGGACGTAACTGCTATCCATACTGCTTATCCTGAATTTTTGAATGGGTTAATCAGGAAATTGATATTCCATAAAGACCAGAATCCTTTCCTTTCCGATATATTCAAAAGGGTTGGCAGCCAGGAAGAAAGAAGGCAAATAATTGAAGAGACAGGATCCTGCGTAATCTTGGCTACTTCCGGCATGCTTCAAGGAGGCCCATCCGTTGAGTATTTGAGGCATCTGGCTGACAATCCAAGGAATTCGATGATATTTGTAAATTACCAGGGAGAAGGCAGCTTAGGCCGAAGAATCCAAAGAGGAGAAAGGGAATACACTGCAGGGGCTGGAAGCAACAGCGAGATTGTGCAGATAAAATTAAGCGTCCATACAGTTGAAGGATTTTCAGGACACAGCAACAGGACGCAGCTGCTTAATTTCGTAGCAAAGTGCGAGCCCCGCCCTAAAAAGATAATTGTAAACCACGGAGAAAGCTCAAGATGCCTTGATTTGGCTTCTACACTGCATAAGAACTTTAGAGTTGAGACAATAGCTCCAAGGAATCTGGAATGTGTAAGGATTAAATAATCTCTCCGACCAAAAATATAGAGCCTGCAATTAAAATTAAATCTTGTTTTTTAGCTATCTTTTTAGCGTAATCTAGAGCTTGTTTTGGATTGTTGATAATTATCGAGTTTTTATTGAAATATTGTTTTATTGAAGATGGTTCGGCAGCCCTTTCATTGCTGGATTTTGTCAAAATGATTTTATCTGCAACGGGGTTGATTATTTTTGCCATTGACACTATGTCTTTGTCTTTTGAAAAGCCCAAAACCATTATTAAATTTTTATAGTCAATACGCATTAATTCTTTTGCTAAAACTTTAATTCCATGAGTGTTATGCGCGCAATCGGCAAGCACATTTTTTTCTAAAAATTGCAATCTTCCGGGCCATTTTGAATTCAATAAGCCTTTTTTTACATTGCTTTTTTTGATTTTTACCTCATAATTATTTTTTAATATTTCCATTGCTTCTATAGCCATGGCTGCGTTGAGCTTTTGGAATTCTCCTTTTAGGCCTATTCTGTAGCTTGTATTTTTTTTGATTACAATGCATAATTTTGAATTTCTTTCATTGGAAATTTTTTTTATTGTAGCTAAAGCAATGCCCTCGGCTGCTGTTATTGTTGGAATATTCTTTTTTATTATGCCTGCCTTCTCATATGCAATTTTCCCCGTTGTATTTCCTAAAAATTCTGTATGCTCCAGTCCAATGTTTGTTATTATTGAGACTAATGGAGTTATAACATTAGTAGCATCTAATCTTCCCCCTAATCCGACTTCCAGAACAACAAAATCAACTTCCTTGCCAGCAAAATAAAGAAAGGCCATTGCGGTCGTTATTTCGAAGAAGCTTTGATTTGTAACGTATTTTTTTACCCTTAAATAATATGTTACAATATCCTTGTCTGAAATCATCTTATTATTTGTTCTAATCCTTTCATTGAATCTTTTTAAATGAGGGCTCGTATACATTCCAACTTTATATCCTGCGTCAACTAAAATTGAGGAAATCATCGCGCAGACAGAGCCTTTTCCGTTGGTGCCTGCAACATGGATGCACTTAAGCTTTTTTTCTGGATTGCCTAACTTTTTCAGCAAAGCCTCTATCCTATCTAATCCTAAAGTCCATTTTTTGACATCAAGGCTGTAAAGCTCGTCCAGCACTTTTTTATAGTCCATAAGATTAAGCTAAAAATAATAAAATTATAAAGGTATTGAAATAAAGGGGATAATTTATAAATTAAATAATGAAACTGTTAGCCTATGGGCCCGTAGCATAGCCTGGATAGTGCGGTCGGCTTCGGCCAGAAGGAGGCAACCGATTGACGGGGGTTCGAATCCTCCCGGGCTCATATTTTACCATTCTAAAGTAACAACAAAATGGAAAGGTTTAAATACTATATTTTCCCACTTATTTGATATGGTAAACTCAGTATTATCCACTTTTGATGATAGTTTAACAAGGAATCCTCGGACTAGATTGTATAGAACTCTAGTTGGACACTTGCCACAACTACCAGGACTTGGTAAATTAAGTGAAAGGCCTGTGCCAAGATGGAAAAGCTTGTTTACAATATTAAGTGAGGGAGGAGTAGAAGTTGAAATATACCGGCCTTCTGGAAAAAATTTAGAAGATGAATTAAGTCTTCTTGAAGAAAAACTTCAATCAGCGGATTTAATTTTTCATAACTATGGACTCATGAGAAGAAATCCTTCTGTGAGTCAAGATTTAGCCTCAAGGGTAAGTAGCTTAATACTTGAAAAATATCAGCCTAAGTCCCATCTCCTTACTCAGGATAAGTTTTACATAGCAAAGAGAATGGAAGAAGCAGGCATTCCAATACCAGAAACTATGGAAGTTCAAGAATATCTTGAAAAAGGGATTGAAGATAAGCCTGTTGTATTAAAGCATAGAAGAAGTTCCCTAGGGCGAGGTGTTTTTTATTTAGATAGAAGCCAGATAGAAATATTGTTTGGTGATGAATTGACGCCAGAAATGAGAGCACTAGTATTAGCTTACTTACCAAATCCAACTTTCCTTGAAAGGGGGGTAAATACTGTTAGGTATATTATACCGAATGGAAGTTGGAAAAAACGTATGTCGCAACACATTAGGTCTGTTATACAACCTGAAAATTATTTTGTGCAGGAGTTTATTGAAACACCTAGCGATAGTTTTACAAGTTATAGAATATTTACAGTGGGTGGCGAAATTTTAGGATGCGTTATCAACGCTTCTGGGCAAACTAAAGCAGATGCCATGGCGGGAAATGGATGGACTAGAGAATTTTATCAAAGTTTAGCTAGTGCTGTAAATACTCATCCTATAGTTTCAAATTATTCGGCAGGAGGAATACAGATAGAGGTATTTCCCAGATATTATGGACGCTTAAATGAACGTAACCAACAAGTATTAAGGGACCATGGTATTGATCCTGACGCACGTGATATACCTAAACCTTTAAAGGAATTGGCACAATTAGTTGGAAGAGAATTAACTAAATATGGCGTTGTGATTGCTGGCCAAGATTGGCTCCAAGATACTAAAGGAAATTTCTATTTTCTTGAAGCTAATCCTTCGCCAGGACTAAATATTTTCAGAACACTATTTTTTGGAGGAAGCACAGAGGGCAGATATTTACAATTTGCTGCTAACAAAATTGCAGGTGCTTTGCAGAGGTACGCTGCTCCAGCCTCCCCTTTATGAATCATCCTAGTGTGTCCTCACTCTAAAGTAACAATAAATTAGAAACCTTTAAATATAAGTAATCCATTCTTAGTTACAAAATGCTATTGCAGAAAGAAACCTTGCAGGAATTAAGGGAAAGGTTCAAATTAAACATTTACGAGATAAAGATATGGACTTCTTTATTAAGCAGGGGTGTAGCTGCTGCATCTGAATTAGCGGAAATCTCCGGAGTTCCAAGAAGCAGATGCTATGATGTTCTTGAGTCATTAGAGAAAAAAGGATTTATTATAATGAAGATTGGGAAGCCAATTAAGTATATTGCCGTCCAGCCAGACGCTGTTGTTGACAGGGTAAAGAAAAGACTGGAAGAAGATGCAGAGCAG
>CAYTDO010000085.1:0-6032 GCA_964436645.1 uncultured Methanosarcinales archaeon
GGAGTCTTATGAATAATATTAAACGAGCCTTCGCTTTCAAACAACGCTTCTATTATGTACCTTTCAGAAACCCCTATCACTTGGGAATCGGCAAAAAACTCATCTTCATATCTTCCTGAATCGCTGCCAATAATTTTGAGCTTGTGGCCTTCAACCATAAAATTAAAGGTTCTTGAATTTGCTGCGTTTATTATATAAAATCTTATGGCATCGCCTTTTTGCACTTCAAGGTTATATGATTCCGCTCCGTTGACAAGCATTATATTGCCAAACCTCCCCATCAAAGCATTGGTCGTGAAATTATTATAAAATGGTGTTACATCTTTTCCCTGCATGCTTATGTCGTCAAGGAATAAAACAATTTCCCTTTCAACCTTATTATAATAATTTTTATCAGATGGCTCTACAATTATTGCGCCATAAAGCCCAAGCTCCTGCTGCATATCTTCCCTCACGTGCGGATGGTACCAATAAATCCCTTCATCTGGAAAATCCAGCTTGTAAAGAAAGCTTTCGCCAGGCATTACAGGCTCTTGAGTGACATCCGGAACGCCATCATATTTATTTTCTACCCTTACGCCATGCCAATGAGTTGTTGTTTGAATATCTAAATTATTTGTAAAATTAATATAAGCCGCAGAATTTTGCTTTACTTTTAAAATTGGGCCCGGAATTTGGCTATTATAGGCAAACATCCTAATCTTATTTCCATTTATTTCTTTTGCTACAGGCTTTGCCTCAATATTATAGGCCTGAAAGCCTGAAAGCTCTACTATAGAAGTTTCTTTCGCGTTATTAAGCCCAGCTATGCTCCTGCCTATAGATTTAGATTCTATAGAAGATGCTGCGGCGGATTTTTGAGCACTGTCTCCCATCATGCCTCCGGGGCCCATCATACCATCTTCCATCATTCCGTTAGCGCTTGCAGCACTATCCGCGTAAGTGTTTTCACTTGGATAATTTCCGCAGGATGTGAGCAAGAATAGCCCTGCAAATGCTATCAATAATACTATTTTTTCAAATAGTTTATGTTTTCCATTTTCCATGTTTTATTATTCCTTATCCTTCTTTAAATTTTTGTCCAAACTAAATTCTCCTGCACCAGAAAAAACCAAAGACAATGTTGCCAAAGCCAATCCAAAATCCCGGACAGCTATGTCATTATATCCTAAAGAGAGGGAAATTGCCAATAAATGGAGTGCTAATAAAAAAGCTGCTATTCTTGTGAATAAGCCTAATATTAAAAAAATTCCAAAAATCGTTTCGAAAACTCCGTTCAGCATTACTATTGCAGGTATAGGGATGGCAGGTATATTGTGCATAAACTGCATAGGGTGCTCATGCATCATTTGAGGCTCATGAGGATAAAGCCATATAGGCACGTATCCCAAAAATGATTCCGGATTAACAAGCTGGCTAATGCCAAACCATAGGAAGACTAAAGAAACAGCTATCCTTACTAGGTCTGTTGAGTATTTCTTGTTTTTTTCTATAAATTTTTTTAGTTTACTCATTTTAATATATTTATTTCCTATATTTATTTAAAAATTTAGCTGTTGCGTATCCTAATGCAAATGCTATAACCAATATAATAAGGCTCTTGAAAATAAAATTTCCACTGCCTTTGACATTTACAGTGAAATTTGTTTTTACATCTTTGCCGTCATATTTTGCAGAGACATCTATAGCATATACTCCACTTTCTTTAAAAGTATATCCAAAAAACATCGGGCCATCTGCTTTAATTCTAAAATCATTAGATGTAAAAAGTATTTCATTGCCTTTTGATATCCTAATCCATAAATTGCCCGTATTAAGCGGCTCTTTAGTGGAAGAGTTATGGATAGACAAGCTCATAATTGCCCTTTCGTCAGCTTTTGGCTCTTTCGGCTCTATTCCAAACTCGAAAGAAAAGCCATTTACAGCCTTTTTTATTTCGTTGCCTGCGCCGTTTGCTATTGCAAGGCTTATAGTAAATAAAAATACAAGCACAAATATGAGTATACTTTTCATTTTCTTGCAATCTTTCCCTTAATGTAAAATAACAAACTTAACATAACCAAAGTACCTCCAATTATCCAGAATATCAATAAATACGTTTCTACTGACTTGAAAGGAGTGCCTGCTATTATTATTCCTAGATTAAACATTAGCAAATTTTTTGAAATGCATTTCTTTTTTAAAAAAAGCAATAAAGCTATCGCAAACAGAAAAACAGCAGCTATCCAAAAGGGTATTGCTACTTTCTGCAAAAAAAGCAGCGGCATTCCAACAATTGTTATGCCAATCAATGAAAGGGCTGCAATTATTCCTAAACAAACATTATGGCAAACTTGATAGCCGCCTAAGAAGCTTAATGCTCCAGACAAAGAGCTGGATAAGGCAGCAGCTTTTTCTGTTATAAAATTTTTATAATTGTGATTTCGCATTTTCAAGTATGCACTCCACTAGTATGGCCTTCTCCTCCGCAGCCATCTAATAAATTCCACACTTCCGCAACCTGTTCCGCGCTAAACTCAAGCTCGGTTATTAGGTATTTTGCAAGCCCTTCAAACACGTCATAACGCCAGCACTTGCAGCAGCATGGCCCGCCTTCATGCGAAAGATTCATAGCATCATCATAAGCCTTTTGCTGCAAAGCATCAAGCCTTATATTTTTTTGAAATTCCAGAAGCTTCTTTGCTAATGAGACTTCAATGTCATAGGGGTCCTTCGGAATCTCGTTTATCTCCGAATATTTCCTGAGGCCATCGGCCTGCTCCTGATAGAGGTGTAAGTCCATCTTTGAACAGCACGAGCCCTGCAGTCTTTCATCATCCAATTTCTGGCTTATGAATGACGGACCTGCGCAAAAATTGGTTTTTGCAGCGCTTAAGTAAGCAAACTTTGATTCCAAATCATTGGTTGATTTAGCATTTCTGCTATTTGCAGAGGCTTTTGATTCAGGAGCCATTAAATTTCCAGTGCATCCTACTATGATTATTAGCATCAATCTTATACCAATTGCTAATATTTTTCTGCGCATTTTTATTCTTCCTTCTTTGTTATTTTTTTATTTTGTTATTACAGGCACCTTTTCGGATGTTACTGGCAAATTGCCAGCAGATTTGGCTTCTTCACTGTTTACTAGAGCATCAAGCAATGTCTTCCATTGCTCTTCATTAAAAGCGCCTAAGCCAGCATACGTTATTTTTCCATCTCTGCCTATTGCATACTTTGTAGTTGTTTTTCTTACCCTATAGTTTACAAGTATTTCCTTTTGTCCAGGAGCAAACATTGTTTTTTCAAGCACAGGATATTTCTTTTTGTACTTGCTTATTATTTCTAAACCTTCATTCAAATCTAGGCTAATAGCTACAATGCTTACCTTATCCCCATAATCTTTGTAAACTTTTGATAGAGCTTCAAAGTCCTTAGCGCACCAAGGGCACCATGTCGCGAAAAAGTAGACAATGACTGGCTTTTTGTTTCTCAAAAAATCTCCCAAAACAATTGTTTTTCCATCTGTTGTTAAGACTGAGAAATCATATGGAATATTTCCAGCTTCAGCTCCTAATTCGCTTACTTGGTTAAGCTCTTGAGTAACTGATTTTGTTTTTATCTCAAAATCATTTTGAGCGCAGCTTATAAGAAATATTGAAAATGCAATAATAAATAGGCTCGTTTTTATCATGTTAGTTTATTGCAGTTGAATTCTGCAAACTTTTGTATAGAGTATAGACGGCAAATGAAAGTAAGCCAATGCTTAACACCCCTAAAATTGGCTGGATTGGGATGAAATAACTCATTACTCCGCTTAATCCGAGCAGGAATACCAGCAATTTATTGCAGATTGCGCATCCAAATGAAAAAAGGCCTGTAACAATGCCACCAGCAGCAGTGTAATTGCATTTATTGTTTGTAGATGCATTGTTATTCTTTTTATAATACCAAAGCCCTGCGTAAACTCCCGACAGCAACGATGTTGAAATAAGAAATGCATAATCGTACCAATGTATAGGGGTCATCCTTATGAAAAATCTATTGTTGATTAGAACTGTGGCTATTCCAAAGACTAGGAAAATGATTAAAGCTGTTGTAATGCCAGTTACTAACGATTTAACTTTTAATTTTCTGCTTCGTGCTCTTTTCGCCATTGTGATTATGCTCTTTGTTCATAAAATACATCATCAAGCCCATTGAAACCGGGCAGATTAAAAATCCAAACACTAATAGGTACGCGAATTTATGGGGGGAAAATAGTTAGGAATACGAATAGTATTACTGGCGCAAAGCACAAAAACATCATCCATCTGTGATTTTTACAGTTTTTGCAATACACCATTTAATAGCTCCATTATCCAAAAAATTTAAAAAATAATATTCGACATTGATTAACAACAGCCTTTGCTTTTTCCTTTTCCCATTTTTACCTCCATTTTATTTGTATTCAATTACTATTTCATCCTTGTCACGCATCACATAATTGCCAAATTCATTGTTTGGCTGGCCGTTTACAGTCATGGTCAATTTTGCATTTTCACTGTTGCAATAATCAAAAATGCACGAGCTGTTGAAATTTTTATCCCAGACTTTGAAAAAATATCCAAGAGTTAATGTATCTGGCTTTAGCCATGGCTTGTTGTTTTCAAGATGCAGAGTGCCGTCGCTTTCATGAGTATGCACCGGAGACATTCTCATTCCGCTTATTTGGCTGTCTATATTATTTCCTATGCTTATTCCAATATTTACCGGAATAAATTGATCTTCACCTTTAATTATGATTTTAAGCTTGGGGTGCCAATGAATTGGCCGTTTAGGCACTTCAAAAGCATTATCCGGGCTGGATAAATTTTTAAATAAGATAAAAAGTCCAACAGCCACTGCTAAGATAACAATAATTGCCAAATAAATTGTTTTTCTTTTCATTTTTAATGATTTTTTGCAAAGTCGGCTACTGAATTTAATTGCTTATTTATTTCTTCTTCATTTTCATCGCCATAACTTACCAATAATTTATCCAAGTCCTTGAATACATAATTTTCAAACTCATTGCTTTCTTTGCCATTGACAAAGAATTTTAATTTTTTATTCCCTTCGCTGCAAAATTTTTCTTTATTCTCTAAAGTTATGCAATCTTTGCTAAATTCCATCCCTGCACTTTCGAAAAATATCCATAATGGAACTCCTTTAGCATGCATATGCAAAATGTCTCCTGTTTTTTCAGGAGCAGGAGAGCCGGAATCTACATGAATAAAGCTGCTTACTGGCTGATTATTTTTCATCCTTTCCATATGGGCTTTATCAGAAAAATCTAAAACTTTGCTATTTATGTAAACTTTCCAATCAGCATGTATATGCTGTGAGCCTAAAATGCCAATAGTTGAGCTTGAATCCATATTGCACTGAAGCTGCCCGCTGTCTATGCATAAATCCACATCCATGCCGCAAGAATCGCACTTTCCATCATTGTTCTTATCCATAAACTCTTTAGCCAATTTAACATCAAAAGGTGTAAGCGACATTCTGCCCATTTTTTGCCCCATCGCATTGCCTATGGCATTGCCCGTAGCTAATGGAAAAAATAAAGACTTTGAAACGTAAAATAATGAAAATATTGCTATAATAATAACTACCACAATAAATCCAGTCACAATTTTTTCAGCATTGATCATTTTACTTTAATTCGCCAAGCTTTTTTCTCAATTCCTTTTCTGTCGAACATTATCAGGAAGTGTCTATATTTTCCCCATATGGATGTATCAATTTCCATCCCGGGATTATGTCCCCATTTCTGTATTTTAATGTGTAAGTTCCATCAAATTTGCTTTTTTTTCCATCTGAAAGCAAAAACTCCACTGAGTAATCGACAGAAGCTGTTCTGCCATCATTTGACTTTTCTTTAATTGATAATATATTAACCCCTTGGATGTTCTGAGATTCTGCATAGATTTTAAATGCCCTTAAATCGCCTGCAGTTGGCTCTATTTTCTTAAATCCGCCTGACACAGCAGCATACATATCTGCATAATTCTTATTGCTCCATGAAGTAA
>CAYTDO010000086.1:0-4844 GCA_964436645.1 uncultured Methanosarcinales archaeon
CCAGAGGGACGGCTCCTGCGGAGAATGCCAGCCTTAGCTAAAACATTAAGTGCGAGCCGATGCCCCTTGAGCAAAGCGAACGGGACGCTGGAAATTTCAGATTTCCAAGTGGCAC
Organism: uncultured Methanosarcinales archaeon; assembly: GCA_964436645.1. GTDB lineage: Archaea > Nanobdellota > Nanobdellia > Woesearchaeales > GW2011-AR4 > JACPJP01. Next base: position 116 of record CAYTDO010000086.1, read on the forward strand.
CCGAGCGAAAGCGAGGGCTTTTCAATAACGCCTATAAATCAAAAAGCTTTATAAAACAGCTAAAAATACATAATCAAATGCTCGACAAGAAAGAATTTGAAAAAATAAGGAAAGAGATGGATGCCTTTGAAGCCAAAAGGGAAGATACCATTCAAAAATCAAGGGATATAATACAAACATCAAAAAAAATGATTTACGCCCTCCATAGGAATGACCTAAAGGCAGCTGACCAGTATGTAAAAGAAATAAAAAGAAAAAAGGAAAGCCTGGGAAGTGAAAAGTTTGACACAAACATAGACCAGGCAGCTTTGCAGGAATATGCAGAGGCTTTATGCTATTACTATTTTGTGAAAGACAGGAAAATACCTTCTGCTGCAGCCTTGAAGATAGACAATGAAAGCTACCTCCTCGGATTATGCGACCTTACTGGGGAATTGATGAGGAAAGCAGTCAATGATGTTATAATCCAAAAATTTGAAAGCGCTGTCGAGATAAAAGAGCTCATCGATGAAATATATGGGGAATTTTTGCAGTTCAACTTAAGAAATGGGGAGCTGAGGAAAAAATCCGACCAGATAAAGTGGAACCTAAGGAAGCTTGAGGATGTTGTTTTTGAATTAAAGACAAAGGGAATGCTGAAATGAATTTCAAAAGGACAAATACCTGCGGGGAATTATCAAAGCCCGATATAAAAAAAGAAGCAGTCTTATGCGGCTGGGTTCATTCGAGGCGGGATCATGGGGGCATAATTTTTGTTGACTTAAGAGACAGATACGGCCTAACGCAGATTGTTTTTGATCCTAAGCACAAAAAAGATACTCATTCTGAAGCTGAAAGCTTAAGGAGAGAATATGTAATTGCGATAAAAGGGAAGGTAAGGCATCGAGGGGAAGGCCTTGAAAATCCAAATCTGAAAACAGGCCAGATAGAGGTTCTTGTTGATGAAATCGAGACTTTAAGCAAGGCAGAGACCCCAACCCTGGAAATAGATGACCGCATAGACGCAAATGAGGAAACCAGATTAAAATATCGCTTTCTCGATTTAAGAAGGCCGAAAATGCAGCAGCATCTGCAGCTAAGGAATAATGCAGCCATTGCAGCAAGGGAATACTTGGGCAAAAACAGTTTTTTAGAGGTAGAGACTCCTATGCTTGTGAGGGCAACTCCAGAAGGAGCACGTGATTATATTGTGCCGTCAAGAGTCAATCCCGGAAAATTCTATGCATTGCCGCAAAGCCCGCAGATATACAAGCAGATCCTGATGGTTTCAGGCTGTGATAGGTATTTCCAGTTTGCGCGCTGCTTAAGGGATGAAGACCTAAGGGCAGATAGGCAGCCTGAGCATACTCAAATAGATGTAGAAATGAGCTTTGTGTCTGCAAGCGATGTCATGGATATGGTTGAAGGACTCTATAAACATATGATGAAGAAAGTTTTGGACATTGATGTTGATTACAAGTTCCCAAAGATTCCGCATAAAGTGGCCATGGACAAATATGGCTGCGACAAGCCGGACTTAAGATTCGGGCTTGAACTGGCAGATGTGACAGAAGAGGCAAGAAATTCCGATTTCCAGGTCTTCAAAGGCGCTGAAAAAATAAAATGCATAAATCCGGAGGATAAGTTCTCAAGAAACGAAATAGATGATCTTATACAATTTGCAATAAGTGTTGGGGCCAAGGGAATGGCATGGATGCGCGTCACTGAAAAAGGCCTTGAAAGCAACATTGCAAAATTCTTCAGCAAAGATATACGGGAAAAAATTTTAAAGAAAACAAATGCCAAAAAAGGAAGCATACTATTTTTTATTGCAGACAAGGAAAAAAGGGCAAATGAGATATTATCAAAGATAAGAACAGAAGTCGCAAGAAGATTGGGCCTTATAAAAGAAAAAGACTTCAAATTCTGCTGGGTAGTTGACTTCCCTATGTTTGAATGGAATGAAGACGAGCAAAAATGGAATCCCAGCCATCATATTTTTACCGCTCCAAAAAAATCGCACCACAATCTAATTGAAAAAGACCCTGCAAATGTAGAAGCAGATCTTTATGATTTAGTATTGAATGGTGTTGAGTTAGGAAGCGGCTCGATAAGAGAGACTGATCCGGAAATACAGCAGAGGCTCATGAAAGTCATTGGACTTGCAAAGGAAGAAGCAAGAAAGAAATTCGGTTTTATGATGGACGCTTTCAGATATGGGACTCCCCCCCATGGCGGCATGGGACTGGGCTTTGACCGCATAACTGCATTGATGTGCGGCTATAATGATATAAGAGAAGTCATTGCATTCCCCAAGAACAAGAGCGCAGAATGCCCAATGGACAGTTCCCCTTCCGAAGTCGAGGACAGGCAGCTGAAGGAATTGCACATTAAAGTTGATTTAGTGAAGAAGAAAGATTAAACTGGAAGCCAAATAGAATTCTTTATCATGAAAAGCAATGAAATTTTCAAATAAATATCAAAATCAGCTATGGGTTTATTATATTAATACGCCTAATTTGATGTATTAATCTATGATGGAGAGTGTATAATATCAAAAGCTTAAATTCCGTTGAAAAAAAAGCAGTGCATGAAATCAAATATGAATTTCATAAATGGAAAAAGCAAATTGTTATTGCAGACATAGTTATATCAATTTTTATTATCTTGCTTTTAGGCATATTCAGGCCGGATTATGTTGTGATGGCCGCCTACTTCTTCACAATACCTTATCTCCTTCTGACACAGCGTAAAATCCTTTCCTACCATTTGTTGGTCGCTTCTTCAGTAGCCTTTATTTGGATGCTTATAGCAAAAAATGAATATAGATATAGCCGGGATTTTGCCGCAATTGCCGGAATAAGCATGTTCCCCTTATTCGCATGGGCAACGGGATTATTTGCTATATATCTCATTTATTCCCACTACGAGCATATTTTAAAAAAAGAAGGCTTCATTAGAAAATTATTGCTTTTTTTAGCGTTCTATTGGTTATTTCTAATTGTATCTGAAACTGTCGTGTACCATACGTTTAATATCCATAACCTTGCTACTGCAGAATATAAAGGCCTTCCTATATGCGGCTGTATCCACGCTCCGCTCTGGATGCAGGTCTCATATTTTTTATTAGGCCCGATCTTTTTTACCGTTTGTTATATTCTTAGGCTAGAGAATCCGCATTTCAGGATTAAAAGGAAATATGGGCTATAAAAATGAAGATTAAACAAATATTTAAACCCCAAAATCTTCTTGATTTATTATGAGAAAGCTGGATTTTTTTAAGATAGGGATAATAATTGTTGCGGCAGCAGCTCTTATCCTCCTTTTATCAGGAACTGCAATAGAGATAAAAGACTGGATTGCAGGCGGAAGCAAGCCAGTAAAAACTGGTGATATGGTAAAAGTCGAATACACCGGCTCATTGGAAAACGGCACAATCTTTGACAGCTCGGAGATTCAAGGCCAGCCGTTGGAATTCCGGGCAGGCGCTGGCCAGATGATAAAAGGATTTGATGAAGCGGTGATTGGAATGAAAGTTGGGCAAGAAAAAACAATAACTCTAAAGCCATCTGAAGCTTATGGGGAACGCAATGAGGAACTTGTTGCCACAATTCCAAGAAAAGAGCTTCAAGACGAAAGGCCAATACAGCCGGGCATGATGATATTGGTAGGCAAACAAGGAAGCCAGCAGATTCCTGCGCTTGTAACTGAAGCCAATGAAAACAATTTCACAATAGATTTGAATCATCCGCTTGCAGGAAAAACATTGATTTTCAGGATTAAGGTTGTGGATATTTCTTAAACAGGTTTTTTGCCATTAATTATTTCTTGATTATATTTATATAGTCTTCCTTATTTTAGCAATGCATATGCAAATAAACCTTATAACCTCAAATCAAAATAAAGTAAAAGAATTCCAGTCAGCCTTAGGCAAAGAGATAAAAATAAATCACATCAAAAAAGAATATAAAGAGCTAAGAAGCGACAGTCCAGAGGAAATAGCAAAAGAATCGGCAAAAAGATTGTCGGAAGAGATGCAAATGCCGGTAGTTGTTGAAGATTCAGGCTTATTCATTCAAGCCCTAAATGATTTTCCAGGAACATGCTCTTCATACATCCATAAGAGAATAGGCTTGAGGGGAATATTAAAATTGATGAAAGGCCTGGAAGATGGGGCATGCCATTACCGCTCTGCTGTTGCTTACTGCGAACCCGGCAAAGACCCTGTAAGCTTTTTTGGAGAAGAAAAAGGCTCGATATCAGAGGACATAAAAGGAGTCTATGGCTTCGGGCATGATTCAATATTTATTCCAGAGGGCAGCAAAAAAACATATGGCGAGATGGAAAATTGCGAAACCATTAAAAAATTCAGAAGAAATGCAGTGCTGCAGCTGAAGGAATATTTAAAGAGTGTTAATAAATAATTTAAAATAAAGCTCTATAAAGTTCTCAAGGCGAGCGATGTGTCAAAAACCAACAAACAGTCTTGAACCGGTTTTTGAGCACGCCGGAAATCAAAGATTTCCGGGCGTGGCAAGACAGCGAGCCTTGAGACTATAATTGCGGAGCATAATAAAAATTGAATAGAAAAATAACAAACTTAACAAAAATGCAAATAAGAAAATCAACAATAAAAGACGCAAAAGGGATAGCAAACGTGCTGGTAAAAAGCTATAATATCAAAGACCTAAATGAAGGAGTAAATGTATTCAAAAGTGAAACCAAAAAAAATCATAATTATATTGTCGCA
>CAYTDO010000087.1:0-3009 GCA_964436645.1 uncultured Methanosarcinales archaeon
TGGGTGGGTATTTGGCATAGCAATATTGCCTGCTTACATTTTGGTTGCAGGCAGTGTAAAGCTGGTAAAAATTGTCGCGCTTATAGCCAAATTAAATGGCAAAAGGCTTATTACTTCAACCCTAAACGAACTGCAGAACCAATAAACAGGATTACTCTACTTGGGTTCCAAGAGAGAATAATATTTTTTCTCCATAATGGCCATATTTTTGTTTATATCCAGATTTTTTAAGGCAAATTCCCTTGCGTTTTTCCCTAATTTTGCTCTTAAACTTTTGTGTTTTACTAATTTTGACATAGCATTAGCGAGTGATACAGCATTAGCTCCCTTGTAGATTAAGCCATTAACTCCATTTTTTATATATAATTCCATGCTCGGATTGTCTGGAGCTGCAATGGCAAGGCCGGAGCTTAATGCTTCCAGCATTGTTTTGCCAGTTCCCTGGCCCTGGGAAGGCCTGAACATGGTGTCAACATAAATATCCGCCATCCCCATGTATTCCGGAGTCTTATGGTTTATCCACTCAAAAAATTGAACATATTTATCCAGATTGTACTCGTTTATTTTTTGGTGGATTTTCTGCTGATATTTTTTATCTCCGGTTTTTAGCATTATCACTCTCACCTTATTCTGTTTTTTTTTGTTTATAAGGATGTTTAATGCTTCTATAAGCAGCAGCGCGCCATAAGATTCCTTCAGTGCCCTAAGGCATAATACTGAAACATATTTTTTAGATTTTTTCTTTGCTGGAGAAAAAAGATTGGTGTTTATGCCTTCATTCAGGACAAATAAATCTTTTTTTCTAATTTTGCCGCCATACATCTGTTCAAGCCGGTTTATTACGCTAACATCTATGCAATGTATGGAATCAGCCTTAAATATTGTAAATTTGGTTATTGCCTTGTAGTATAATGATTGGTCCGGGACAAATAATATGTCTGAGCCCCATGGCGTAAGCATGAAAGGTTTTTTGCAGGATAATGCTCCGATAAAGCCGTGATAAGTGACCTGAAAGCTATGCAAAAAATCAGGATTAATCGATCTAATTATGGCAATGCTTCGCAAAATGCGCAGAAAATAATCCAGCGGCCTTATGCCTGTGGCATTCTTCACAAGATGAAATTTAAGGGTTTTATAATGATAAGAATGGTCATCCACAAGATGCACCTCATGCCCGAGGTCTACAAAATGGTTTACATGCCTATGGGTATGGATATTGGATGCGTCTCCAATAAAGCACAATCTAAGCTTTTTTTTGGACAATTTTTCTTCAGCCATGCGTTACTCGAATGCCAATAATTACTCAAAGGCTTTTAAATTTTGGGATTGTCCTAACTTTAAATACCTTTTTGTGGGGGGGGCAGGCAAATAGTTTACAGAAAAGTTAATATATGCTGATAATTTCTTTGGTTTTGGCATCAGAAGGCAATGGGGAAGAGCTATAAGGAAATTAAAGGAATGCAGAAAGAAAATAAAACGGTTTACTATAATCTATACAGGAAGTTTTCTACGCCATTTACTTATTTTTTTGTGAAGCTGGGGTTTTCCCCAAGCGCAGTATCAATTCTGAATTTTTTCCCGAACATCGTAGGCTATTTTTTCCTGTCAAATGGAGCTTACAATTCAATAATCATTGGATTGCTGTTTTTCATTTTATATAAGGTATTGGATTGTTCCGATGGGGAGGTAGCCAGAATCCAAAATGAAAACGCAATGAACCCAATGCACAAAAAAATCGAAGGTCCTTATTTTGATGCTGTGGGCCATTTCATAGAGCCTATCTGCCTTGGAGTTGGATTAGGTATAGGGCTTTTTTATCTTTACAAAAGCAGCATATATATTGCCTTTGGGGTATTTTTGGCTGTTATTTTCACGTTAGAATTTAGCTTAAGCGAGCTTGTAAGGTCATATTTCCGAAAAGGCATTATTGAAAGAAAAATAAAATTGAATAAAGGCTTAAAAGAAGCGCAAAATCAATTGATGGAAAAGCTGAACGAAGGCGATTCCTGGCAAAAGCAGAATATTTTTCAGCGGGTTTTTGGAATTTATCCTTTCCAAGGGCTATTGTACAGCAGAGAGCTTATTGTCCCGATATTAATATTTTTAGCGTCATTAGAATGGTATTTATCCGCTAGTTTAGATATGCCATTAATAAAAATTTACGGGCAAACAATTGGGATTTTATCATTATACCTTTTTATAGTTAGCATCGTAAAATTAATAAAAATCGCCGGATTCATATCAAAATTAAAAAATAACGGGCATATAACTAATTTTTTGAATGATCTGCAATCAGGCAAGTGACTAATCACTGAGCAAGTAAAAAGAATAACTTTTTTAAATAAGGTTGCTGTTTCTCATATAATGGATTACAAAAATTTTATAGATGAAAAAAAAGCGGAATTTGAGTCAAATTTATTAAACAAAAGAATAGCCGCGATTAAAGATTTTAGCAAGGAAAATATTAAGGATATTGCAGAAGAATGCAAAAAAAAGGATTTTGATTATATAATTTCTCAGATAGCTATGAATGAACTGGAGATGATTAATCAAATGCTAAGTATTGGATTTAAGGTTTATGGCTTTCCAGCAGTTCTGAAATCTAATTTAGAGGGGGAATTCAAAAAGGGCGCAAGGATAAGAGAGTACAATCCAAAAGACCTTGATGAGCTGAAAAACATAACAAAAGGCGCATTTCCAAATGTGCATTGGTACAACGAAAAAAATTTCCGTAAAGATAATATTGACAATTTATACATAAAATGGCTGGAAAATTCGTGCAATAAGAGAGCAGAAATTGTCTTTGTTTATGAAGAAAATAATAAGATTGAAGGCTATGTCTCATGCAGGAAAAACGGAAGTATTGGAATTATCGACCTTATAGCAGTCTCGCCTAAAGCTAGAAAAAAAGGGGTTGGGAAAGCCCTTATAAATGCTGCATTAAATTATTTTAAGAGCAGAAAGTTTAATGGCGCTGAGGTTAAAACCGAGATTACAAATGCTACAGCA
>CAYTDO010000088.1:0-2648 GCA_964436645.1 uncultured Methanosarcinales archaeon
GGAATGGTCAATGACCATTCTATGAGGTGTTTCAGGCACAATAACATCAAATGACTCGCAATATAAAATTTCAATAAAAACAACAAACTTTATAAAAAAATAAAAAACCTACCGACTTATGGCTAAATTAACCATAGAAGATATGGCAGTTTTCTGTAAAAGAAAGGGTTTTGTGTATCCTAATTCTGAGATTTATGGAGGTCTTGCTGGATTCTGGGATTATGGGCCGCTGGGTGTTGAGCTTAAAAATAATTTAAAGCAGCACTGGTGGAAATATCATGTGCAGTCAAGGGAGGATATTGTAGGGATTGATGGCAGCATTATTGCAAATCCCAAGGTTTGGGTTGCTTCCGGGCATGTCGCAAATTTTGCTGATTTGATGCTTACAACAAAGAAGTCTAAATTTAAGATTAGGGCAGACCAATTTATTTCTGACGAGATTGGGATAGCGACCGATGGAATGAAAGCAGATGAAATAAACGCTTTGATAAAAAAACATAATCTAAAGTATAATGGAGAAGAGTTTGAGGAATTAAAGAACTTTAACCTGATGTTTGAAACAAATGTAGGTCCTGAGGAAGGGCAGAAAGCATATCTAAGGCCGGAAACAGCGCAATTAATATTTGCTGACTTCAAGCTTGTCGCTGAAAATGCAAGATTAAAGCTGCCGTTTGGGATTGCTCAGATAGGCAAGGCATTTAGGAATGAGATAAGCCCAAGAGATTTTCTTTTTAGATGCAGGGAATTTGAGCAGATGGAGATAGAATATTTCATCCATCCAAATATGAGCAAGAAATGCCCTTTTGTATATGAAGTAATGGAAGAAGAGCTTAATTTCTTTAGCGAGGAAGCTCAGAAAAAAAAGAAAGAGCCTGCAAGAATGAAAGTCAAAGATGCATTGAAGAAAAATATCTTGTCAGAATGGCATGCTTACTGGCTTGCAACAGAGCAAAAATGGTTTTTGGGTCTGGGAGCTAACACTGATAATTTTAGGGCAAGGCAGCATGTCAAGGAAGAAAAAAGTCATTATGCTTTAGACACTTGGGATTTAGAGTATAATTTCCCTTTTGGATGGAAGGAATTGCAGGGAGTGGCCAACAGGACTGATTTTGACCTGCAGCAGCACATAAAAGTTTCAGGTAAAGACCTAAGCTTATTCGATGAAGAGACAAAGCAGAGAGTAGTTCCGCATGTAGTATGCGAGCCTTCATTGGGAGTTGACAGGGCTTTTTTGGTTTTCATGTTCGATGCTTACTCACAAGACAAGGAAAGGGACAATAATGTTGTTTTAAAACTACATCCTAAACTAGCTCCGATCAAATTGGGAGTTTTTCCATTGGTGAATAAACTTGAAGAGCGAGCAAAGGACCTTTTCAATTCTTTGAAAAATGAGTTCGTATCTACTTATGACCGGAGCGGCAGCATTGGAAGAAGATATGCCAGGGCGGATGAGATTGGAGTCCCTTATTGCGTTACTGTGGATTTTGAAACTGAAAAAGATAATAGCGTTACTTTGAGAAATAGGGATGATGCTAAACAAGTTAGGATTAAAATCAGCGATTTAAAAGAGAAATTAACAAAATTAATCAATAATGAGATTAAATTTGGGGAAGCTGGCAAGTCTGTTTAGCTAACAATCTTAACTGTTGCGACTCTTTTAGCACCTCTTTCAATGTATAAAGTAAAGTTTCTATCATAAATGACCTTAGTCCCTATAACTTTTTCTGGGACCAAATTTTCTCTTTTTATCCATATTTCAGAATAAGAAGAAGTATAGTCCAACTGCAGTATCATTATTCCTATTGATCCCTGCCATTCGCCTGATGAGCAAAGGCCGACAAGCCTTTCAGGCAAATCCGCAATAATCAAATCACATTCACTTGAAGATCCTATCAGGAACTCGTTATTGATGCCTCTTTTTTCAAGTTCATTTCTGCCTATCGCATTGTATAAGCCCCCTCGCCTCCCCCTGCTCTTTTTTTCTTTTTGCTTTTGAGTTGCTTCAAGCTTTTCTGCAACTTCTTCTTTTCTAAGCTCATCAATCAATTGTTTCCTCACATTATGCAATGTGGCCAAGACATTTTCACGAACAGCTTCCTTAACTTTCTTACCCTCCTTTCGGTTCTTTCTGATATTTTCTAAAAGCAGCGACAGATGAGTAAAGTTGTCCCTTAAACTTACCAACTCTAAAATCATTCCTTCAAGCTGATCATATGCCAAATCATCCAAATCCTCTTTTTTTATTCCAAGAATATCCCTAATGAGTGTCATTTTCCTGATAACCTAACCCTTATTTTTATATTTTTCCGAATTAGGGGCAGAAAAGCTCCCCAATCCACAAATTTTATATATTCGCATCCATTCTCCTTTCTTATGCAAGTAAAAGACTTACAGCCAAAACAAGGGAAAGTGGAGATAGTTCTTGATATAGTTGATGTTTCTGAGCCAAGGGAATTTGATAAATTTGGGAAATCAGGAAGAGTTGCTAATGCAGTAGCAAAGGACGAGACCGGAGACATCAAGCTCACTTTATGGAACGATGATATTGACAAAGTAAAGCCTGGCGATAAGGTCAAGATAAGCAATGGCTATGTTTCTGAATGGCAGGGAGAGAAGCAGCTAGGGACTGGCAAATTCGGCACTCTTGA
>CAYTDO010000089.1:0-4840 GCA_964436645.1 uncultured Methanosarcinales archaeon
AAGAATTTTATGGGAAATGAGTACCTAGGAATTACCAGGTCAACATTCATAATTGGCGAGCAGGGCAGGAAACAATCAATTTTCAACAAAGTAAAGCCTGAAGGCCATGTGGAAGAGCTTCTGCAGCAGATAAAAAAATAAAAGAAAATAAATAAAAAAACAGAAAATCGGTCGAGATACTATATGCTGCGGCAGGAAATAACTGCTTATGATTGCCTGTTTATTCATATAGAATCTTCTCTTGCTTTCATCAAACCTTTCAATTGCATACCTAAGCATCGTCCTTGGCATTTTCTTGTAATGCTTAAGCAGGAATCTCTCCCCCGCCCCCCGGTCTCTTTTTCCCACTTCTCTTAGCATCCATCCAATAGCTTTTTGTATAAGGTTATGCTTATCATTCATTAGTATCTTAGAAATACTCATGGCATCATCAAACTTATTTTCCCGTATAAAATGAAATGTAGCTATTCTTGCTATTCTTCTCTCCCACAAATTCTCAGATTTCGCGAGTTTATATAATATCGATTTTTCTTTAGTCCATTAACTTCTATTTTGCATAAATTTAAAATATAGTCAAATAAAAGAAGTAAGAGCTATAGTGAAACTAATTTAAATTAATGATATAATGACGCAACCAAAAAACCTGGATAAAATAATCAATCTCCTGAAAGAAGAGGTAAAGCGCTTTGAAAACCCGGTAGTCTCAAAGATAGGAGAAATACAAAAGGACCCATTCAAAGTATTAATATCCTGCATCCTAAGCCTAAGGACGCAAGACAGAACCACCGGCCCAATAGCTTTGAAGCTTTTCTCTGTGGCAGATACACCGGAAAAAATTGCAAAAATGCCCATATTAAAACTGCAAAAGATAATCAAGCCCGTAAACTATTACATAACTAAGTCAAAGACAATTAAAGGAATCTGCCAGGACATTATCGAAAAATATGGTGGAAAGGTTCCAGATACTTTTGAAGAATTAATGAACTTTAAAGGTGTTGGAAGAAAGACTGCTAATATAGTAATGGCTTATGGATTTTTTAAAAAGGGATACATTCCAATAGACACTCATTGCCATCGTATTCCTAATAGGTTGGGTTGGATTAATACAAAAACCCCGGAGCAAACAGAATTTGAACTTAAAAAAATACTGCCCAAGAAGTATTGGCAAGATTTTAACGATATTTTTGTTTTATTTGGACAAAACATATGTCGTCCAATTGGACCTCATTGCTGGGAATGTCCTATAAGAAAATACTGCAAATACTACCTAAATGTTTACTTACTTTCCAAAAGCAAGTAACTTCAATCTTTCCTGCTTTTTCATGGATGTAAAACTAATTGAATTATAATATCTAAGAAAGTTCTTTCTTTTCGTAATGTTGGAATAATGCCTAGCTTTCCCATTTTTCCAGCTTTAAAAGTTTGTGGAAAAATACTTACAAACTCGCCCCTTTAACAAAGACAGAATACAGCAGATAAAAATTAAATGACAAAATGACAATAGCAAATATTATTGCAATGATTGTTGTCATCTTTTTATTTACAATATCCTTCATAATGCTTTTGTCTGACGTAAACATTAAGATGGGTATTAAAGGCAATGGTATCAGCAAGCTTAGCGCAACTTGGCTGTAAATAAGTATCTTCAATGGCTCTATGCCAAGAATTATTGCTATTGTTATGGGTATGACATTGATGAATCTTGTAATGAGCCTCCTGACCCATATATTTATCCTGAATCCTGTCAAGCCGTCCATGACTGCTTGTCCTGCCAATGTTCCAGTAACAGAGGAAGAAATGCCTGCTGAGAGCAGTGCAAGCGCAAAAAGAAGAGCTGCAAAGTTTCCGAATAATGGAATTAAAGTCTTATGCGCCTGGTCAAGCGTAGCCACTTCCGCAACATTATAGAATGCGGCAGCAGCCATTATCAGCATTGCAGCATTAATGAACCCGGCAATAGTTAATGATACCATATTATCTATTCTGTGGTACTTAAGAATCTTAAGCTTGTCCCCAAAGTCAGCAGTAATAATTTTATTTTTTATCAGCCAGGAGTGGACAAATAATGCATGAGGCATTACTGTTGCCCCTATTATCCCGACTGCAATAAGCGCGCTTTCCTTATTTAAGATAGGCTTAACAGAATGCAGCAATATGGATGGGAAATCTGGCTTTGATATTATGACCTCATAGACAAAAGCCAGTCCAATCAAGGATACAAATCCGATAAATGCCTGTTCCAATATCCTGAATCTTTTCTGGGTCAAAAGCAATATTAGCAATACATCAGCTATTGCTATATAAGCCCCCCACAGCATAGGTATTCCAAATAGCAGATTTAAAGCTACGACAATACCTAAAAACTCAGCCAAATCTGTGGCAAGAATTGCAATCTCTGCCAGAATCCAGTATCCCCATACCATTATTTTGCTTTTAAACTTTTGCTTGATAAGCTCCGGCAATGAATAGCCCGCAATCCCAATTTTTCCTGACAGGTATTGGAACAGCATAGCCATGCCGCTAGCCATCCATATGACCCATAGTAGGTCGTAATTGAAAGAAGCTCCCCCGCCTATATTAGTTCCCCAATTCCCCGGGTCCATGTAAGCAACGCTTACAATTAATCCCGAGCCCATAAACAGCCAAAGATTTTTGTCTGCAAATGTGCCTAAAAATTTTTTGAGTTTGTTTAGCATTTGTTTAGCTTTTTTTTATTTAACCTAAGACTAAAAATCCTGTAGTATACATTATCAACAGCCCAGAAAGAAATCCAAGAACGTTTGTTATTGTAAAAAGTGAAGTCCATTTGCCTTTTGCCATGTAATGCATTATGTCATATGAAACATCAAAAATCGCCCCTGCGCCAATTGAAAGAAATAATACTGCCAAGGCAGGAGAGTATGCAAACCCGCCTACAACAGCGCCAATTATCGTAGGCGCTCCTGCCAATAATCCCATTATGACAAGATGGAAATAGAAATTGTCTACTTGCCTTACAAATCTGGTTAATGGCGCCACAATTGCAACTCCCTCCGTTACATTATGGATCATAAATCCAATCACCAGCAGGCTTCCTAATGCAATCTCTCCAACTGCATAAGCGCTTCCTATCGCAAGCCCTTCTCCCAAATTGTGTAATCCTACTCCAAGCGCAATTAGGTAACCGAAAATTAAAGCCTGGAAATGCTCCCCTTTAATTTGCCTGTGGTGCTCTGACTTGTAGCTTATGGCAGAGAGTGTGAGGACAGCAAGCGTAAATCCAATAAGTATGATTCCAATTCCATTGTATGCGTTTGGTATAGCATCCAAAAGATCGAATGACTCTGCAAGCGCATCAAATCCAAGGAATACCAGCAATCCAACTGTCAAAGCAAGCAGAAAGCTGTACCATCTTTCTTTTAGCATCCTTAAAAAAGGAAGCCATAGCAGCCCAAGCAAGACTGGAATCACGCCAACATAAATCCCAAGCAGGGCAAATGTTTTCAGATAAAATCTGTTAAATGTAGGAGTTATGGAAGCGATGTCAATTTCTTTTTCAAAAACAACTCCGTTTCTTGAGATTAATTTTATTACTTCTGCATCTCCCTCTAGCCACGGATAATCAATATCTATTCTTCCCTTATCCAAGGGCTCTAGCGTAGTGCTGGGAGTCATTTCAAACTGCCAGTAAGCATCATTCACAAGAACTTGAGCTATTGTGACTGGTTCAGGCCCATCATTGAATACCTCTAATAAAATATGCTCCGGTGAAAAAACTACTCTTTGGATAAATATATTTTCTATGGGGACAACTGTTGATTTGAAAACTCCAAGAGGCCCGAATTTTACAAAAACTAAGAGAAGTATTCCTAATAATATCAGCGGCAGTAAAGCACTTGTCCACAGCTTTACTTTATTTGTTTTTTCCTGAATTGGGATTTCCATTTTATTTGACAATGATTTTTCCTTTCATTTTGCTATGGTCAGAACCGCAAAATACAGAACAAAATGACGTAAAACTTCCTTCCTTGTCTGCGATAAATTCAATCGTTACAGGCTTTCCTGGGTCGAGTCTTTCATTTATTCCATATTCTGGAATTGCAATTCCATGAGGCACATCCACGCTCGTAACAATCAATCTTACCTTATCTCCCTTATTTATTTCAATTGTTTCTGGCTCAAATGCAAATTGCTTCGCAATGACTTTAAATTCCTTAACATCTCCTTGAAGGGGAGTTTTCCCATTGCTTGGATTTTCTTTAGAGCAGGCGCTAATTAATAACAAAATTATTAATAATAGAATTATTTTCTTCATTCTGTCACCTCAAAGAAGCCCATCCATCCAAGCTCCGTAAACTCGGAAACATGGGCGTGGAACATATACATTCCAGGATATTTAAAGCGAACATCAAGAATCGATCTTTCTGCCTGTGAAAAAGTTACAATATCTGTATAAGCATTCGGCTCTTGTTTTGTTCCTGTCCTGTATTCATCAAAAAAAGTTGCATGAAGATGGAAAGAGTTGATTGGATCAAATTCGACTATATTAATCAAATAAATCCTGACCAATTCATCTTTCTTCACTTTAATCGGGTTTAATGCATAGTAAAATGCCTTGGTATTAACTGCATAAACTTCATTTTCCCCATCTAAAGTCGTGTCAAAAGCGTTCATAATCATGACCAACTCTTTGTCTGCTTGGGCTCTTGTATCATTTTTAGGATCAACAATATACGCTCCATAAAGCCCTTTTGAAATATGCTGCTTTAATGGAACGGAATGGCAATGGAATAGATGGACTCCGAAAGGGTCAGCATCAAATTCATAAGTAAAATTCTGCCCCGGATAAACAAAATCTTCA
>CAYTDO010000090.1:0-10456 GCA_964436645.1 uncultured Methanosarcinales archaeon
GTGTTAGTAAGCATAAGTGTAATCAATAGCGAGGCAAAATTAGTGGCAGGCAATTTTGCCGAGCAGTAAACATGGTTCGCGAAGCGAACATATTGAATTTACTGCAAATGTAATAAAATTATCACTTAATCTTACTTAACCTGAATTAAGGAACATTTTTATAGTCCGTATTCAACATAAATAAAAATGAGCAGCAAAAAGTCCCAAACTTCTTCAATAACGATAATAATAGCAGCAGTGATAGGCCTTATCATTTTGGTTGTGATAATAGCAATGCTAAGCGGAAAGCTAGGATCTTTTGGGAAAGGGGCGGAAGATGCTAATACGTGCAATAGCCTGTGCAGGGCGGCTGGTTACACAGACGCAAGCGGGTCTACAGACACTATAGGCCTAAAAGATGATGCAGGGACGCAATGCAAATGCAAGTAATTTGGCGTTTTTATGGCATTTCAAAATAAAGAGGCAATGTCTGGCATAACATTAATTGTTGCTGCTGTTATAGGATTGATAATTCTTGTTGTTATAGTTGCTATGATTAGTGGGAAGCTAGGATCATTTGGCAAAGGCACAGACCAGAGTGTTAGCGATTCAGCACAAAATTTTTTCAATACTTGCAGCGATGCCTGCAAGCTCTTTGCTAAAGAAATAGCAAGTGACAAGACTAAGTTCTTATGCGAATCTATGGATCCAGTGATACATCCGCAAGTAGTGCCTGGAAGCTATTCAGATATAGATGTACTAAGCGGCAAGGTATGCTGCTGCAGAGATTCTCCTGCGTGATTACATTGTTGCAACTTGCAAAAATTCAATTTTCAAAATGTTTATATATCCTTAGTCTGGATTTATTAATTCATGCCAAACAAAAAAGCAGATATGTCAATAGCGCTAATTGTATCTGCTGTTATCGCTTTGATAATTCTTGTCGTTGTATTAGTTATTTTTGGGAAAGGGGCAGGAGAATCTGCAAAAACATTGCAGAGTTGTGAAGGCAGGGGGGGTCACTGTACCAGCGATATAATCTGCCCAAAAGAAGAGAGCACTATACCTAACGTTCAGTGCGAGGATGATGCGCAGCGATGCTGTCGAGAATTCTAATTTTATGAATATTCCTTATCTAATCCTTTTTCATGCAAATATTTATATAAGAAAACCGCAGAAATTCTAAACCAGGTTAAATAAAAGTATATTTTAATTATTTTTAGCCAAATGCCACACAAAAAAAGCAAGTCAGGATTTTCGTCTGAAGGGAATATCATAATGATGATAGTGACTATATTGGCGGCAGGCTTGTTTCTTTGGGCTTTGATAAAGGTTATGGGGAACTAGCTATTATAATGGCAAATATGTCAAAACAAAAGAAAGGCGAGGGCGCAGGATTCAGCTGGATAATAGCCATAATAGTTTTAATCCTTTCCGCAGGCGTAATTCTCTGGGTTTTGCAGGCTTCCGCCGCAAAGGCGGATGAAAAAACCAAAGTGGATTTATGCAGGGTTTCTAATGAGATAAGAGTAGGTGTAGAGCACAGGACAAGCGAGTATGTAAGTACTCCAAGATTTTGTGATACAGTTGATAAGACCAGTGGAAAAGCAATGGTTCCTACAAAAAATTATCCTCAGGAAGATAAAGGAGTTACAAAGGAAGTCCGGGATATGGTTAAGAATTGCTGGTATATGTGGCTGGAAGGCTCAGAACCTAACATATTTAGGCTTTTTCCAGGGAAACAATCGTGCGCCATGTGCTACAAATTTAAGGTAAAAGATAAAGTAAAGTTTAAACCAGCAGATTTAGTACAAGCACTTAACCAGCCTTATTTTGCCTCTGATACAAGCGATAAATGTAATCCGCCGAATGGAGGCACTTGGAAAACAAGTTGTAGCCCGGATGAAAGCAGTGTAAAATCGAGGGATATTGCTCCAAAAGAATGCTGCCGCAAGGACTTAATAAATGAATGTGATAATAAAGGGGGTCAATGTTCAGAAAGCCCAAGCTCACCCTATGAATTTGAATACGCTAAATGGGCATGCCCTTCCGGAAAAACTTGCTATGTAGAGCCAGATAACATGGTCACATATATGGAATATATAGTTGAATCTAATACAATTGAAGGAAAGCCTGCCGGTGATTTTTATATTGAGGGTATGGGGGATATGGACTTCGCAGACCTAATATCAATGGAGTACCCTATAGATAAAAAATATGCTATTTCTTTTATAAGCCCTTCAGAAGATTGTGGATGGTTGGGTAAGAAATGTTGGGGGATAGCTATTGATGCTTGGGTATATGGACGTGCTCCTGGTGCAATTAAAACATGGGGCAGGCATAAGCTGGAGTCGGATGAACCAGACTTCAAACCATCAAATCTGCTTCTTTCCACCTATGAAACAGCACAAAAGATGGGATGCTCGGAGGATTGAAAATGAACCTATACAAGAAATCCCAGGAAAGGCACATCATCATTTTAATTATTTTAGGTTTGCTGGCTGCAGCAGCCATGGCATTTTTTATCTGGAAATCAGGAGGCATCTCAAGCTTCTATTTAGGAAAGCTTTTTAGTTGATCAAAATGGCGAGAAAAGGAAATGTAGCAGTACGAACTGTAATTTTATGGAGCATAGCATGTGTTGTGCTTGTAGTTGTGGCATTTGCATTTTTTGCGCCTCAGCAGCTTTGGGCAAGCGTAACAAAATCAGCGTTTTCATTTGGCATGGGTGCTCTCCCTGACCAGGAAGCGCCTCAGCTGGAGGGAGAAGAGTCAATACCTCCTCAGCTGGAATCAGAATTTGATATCTTAGTTCAGAATATAAATAATGCAAATGACCCGGCAATAAGCTCCTGCCTCGTTGACATAACTGAGCTAGATGGTCTTGAAGATAACTGGCGCATAGAGCTTTCTGACAACAAAGCAATTTTATATAGAATT
Source organism: uncultured Methanosarcinales archaeon (assembly GCA_964436645.1). GTDB lineage: Archaea > Nanobdellota > Nanobdellia > Woesearchaeales > GW2011-AR4 > JACPJP01. The sequence continues at coordinate 2,920 of CAYTDO010000090.1, forward strand.
AGTGGTAAAGGAGCGCGTCTCGATAAAAAAACTGCAACCATAAATAATTTTAAGCCGTGCACAATAAAGGGAACCTCTGCACTTAATTTTTATAGCAGGTATCTTACAGATGCAGGAAAATCTAATGTTGATATATCACCTTTAATTGAATCTGTCACTCTAAGCAGATCTAGCCGCTATAAGTATCTTTACAAAAACAAAGATAACGAGTTTTGCACATTTGCCTTTTATGGAGACAGCTGCAAATCCCCTAAGAATGGAGGCAATGACGGAATTCCAGATGTATGCAAAAGCAAAATTCCTTTATTTGAAACTAATTTATGGATGTGCAAAGATAAGGCTTTAGCAACTGAGCTTCCAAATAAGGCATCGGCAAATGCAGATGCGCAAAAGATTGCAGACTCAATTAAAAAAGGCTTGGCAAGCCCAGCCGATAAGTGCCTTGTTAAATATGATCCTTTATCTCTTAGCAGCTGGAGAATAGGCATGGTTCAAGACAAAGATGCAGATAAAATAAAATTTGTACAAGTTGATAACCTGAATAATATAGGAAAACTTGATGTTCCAATTATAGATGGACAGATGTGCATAATAAACAGCAATAACGGAATTAATCCTGGAGATCCTATCAGCCCCCAAAGGATGGGTATAAAGGAGCTAGATGGAAAGTACCATTTGACAACAGGAGGAAAATATGATAATGATGACAATGCTTACTTTAACATTAAAGATGCGAAATATAGTGCATTGTACAAAAAAGATGCAAGCCATATTTGCTTTTTGGCCTTGAGGCAAGACTCATTTGGAGGATGTGGTAAGTCAACCGATGAAGGAATAGATGATGATTGCTATAAAGATTGGGTGGACACTGGAAAGATTGCAGAATGCTCTTTCATCGAAGGCTTGAAAGGAGTATTACTTTGTGATGATGAGCACTGTTTAGATAGCCCTCCTACTAAGCCATGGAGGAAAACTACTTCCAATATCAACAGCATTTGCGATGCCAAGCCGTCCAACGAAGACTCTGAGCCAGACGGAACCAAGATATGCGGGGAAATAGGATCAATAAGGATAATTGGAAATTATGATGTCTTCCTATATGAGGACAAGAACTATAAGGGGAAAAGCATATGCTTCAGTGATGAAGGAGGATATAACTTGGATAATTATGAGATAGTGAGTAAAAATGGCTGGAATAAAGACACAGACAGCGTAAAAATCCTCCCAGATGGCTCCTGCGCAAATCCCGGCATTACAATATAAATTTAAATTTTGACTCAATGGACTTTAGGTTAAAAATAATAAATATTAGAATGAAAACAAAAAAATCAATTACAGGAATGAGCATGCTCGTAGCATTATTAATTGGAGTTTTTGTTTTTGTGGTTGTAGTTTTTCTTGTTCCAAATTTGCTCGGCAAAGGCAAAGCTGAAGCTTCTGATAATATCGAAGCAACTGGAGACTTTGATGAGGATGGCATAGCAAACTATTTTGACAAATGCAAATGCATTGCTGCCGAGACCGATGATGGGTGCCCTTCTGGAACTAAGGTGGATGATCCTAGCCATAATTCATACCTGAATTGTCCAGATACAATGTGCCCTTCATGGAAACCTAAGACCGAAAGCTGCATATAACGGCAATAATATCTAGTATATTTAAATGCCACAAAATAAAAATCAGCTAAATAAATTTTATTAACTTTGCTTTTATTCCTATGAAAAATAAAAAATCCGGAATTCCGGTATTAAGCGCGCTTTTAAGGATAATAATAGCTATAGTTCTTGTATTTGTTTTCTTCGCCGCATGCAGCAATATTCGGAATGCCTTTTCAAATAAAGATGATAAGGTTATTGGCGCATTTGAGGAATTTGCCAATGGTATCAATGATATGTCTAAAGAAACAAAAAGCTTTGAAATAGAATTTAAGAAAGGCTCTGCAATAATTGGATTTACAAAAAACTCAGCAGGATCTCCATTAGATTGGCAATGTTTTAATTGCCACACTACAAGCCCGCCGCAGCCTTCAAGAGCTTACCTTGGGCCCCCTAATAGCGAGTGTGTCGGCAGCGCATGCATATGCTTGTGTCTTGAAGGATTTAGTTTTGATTTAAATTTCGGCAAATGCCCTTCTGCTTTGATATGCAAGGGACTAACAAAAGACATCAAGGAAACCACCATAATAATGTCCAGCGACCATTCTTTCTCTAATGATGATACTTACTGGAAAAACGGGTTTTTATTCGCTAATGACGTAGACCAGGCAAGCGGTTTGGCAAAAATAAAAACCAGTAAGATGCAATTATTTGTAGACAATAATAAGGGGGTTGTATCTGTATGCACTTCAACTATGAGGGAGAACAACGACCTTATGTTCAAAAATGACAGATGCACTACACCCCCATAATCAACCAAAGATATTTAAATTCCTTTTATACTTGATTTCTCATGGCATATATGAAAAAAAGAGGTAGCATGCTGATATTCCTGGCTGTTGTGTCTATACTGGTTGCTCTTTTCGTTTTTGTAGCCATGCCTATGATAGCAAAAGCTTACGCATCCGGCAAAATTGCCCTTAAGGCAGCAGCTGCCAGAGATATAGCCTTGCTGCTGGATGCTATGTACTCCCACCCATATGACATCAAAGTTGAGTATGATATAGACTTAAGCGATTTTAAAGTTGAAATTTCCAATAAGGAGGTCAAGATAGAATCTTTATCAGTCTCTGTTGACCCAATAGCAGCAAAATATCCATTTGTGCCGATAAATGATAACCCCGATATTACACTAAACCAGCCTATAAAAATAATTTTTGAAAAGAAAAGCGGAAAATTAAGCGCAGCAGGAATAGCATGAAAATTTTTAATTCAAAAAAATCTACAGAGGTAGTATCGAACTGGCCATTTTGGATGATATTTGTTGTAGCTATAGGATTTATGATTATAATTATAGTTAAAACAGGAAATGTTTCTGTTGCAGAAGCATCCAGGATACCCCCTAGCTTGGAAGATGAGGTTTTGCTGGCATCAAGGTTTTACAATTTAGGGGAATGTTTTGCCTATGTGGATGAATCTGGCAGGGTGCACTCAAAAATAATCGATCAGGAAAAATTTACTAAAGAAACCTTGGATAGCTGCTATGCTCCAAGCAATGCAAATTATGCTTTCCAACTAGTATTGGAGCCACCTTTTGTTGAAATTGGGCCGAAAGTTTTTCCTCTATCTCAAATACAGACTTACAATTGGATATCTGGAAAATTTGAGAATACAAGAATAGAAGATAATGTAATGGTAATTTTTAATAATAATAATTATGAGGGAAAGCTCACAATAAAAATACAAAATGTTCAATAAAAAAGGAGGTCTGGATATAGATGATTTTGTCGGCGCCATAGTTTTAATTTTAGTTTTGGTGGGGGTTGGGCTTCTCTTTTATGGATGTAGCATTTCTAATGCAAAGCAGAATTATAATCAGATGAAATTCTCTAAAAATCAGATTGAGGTTGCTGAAGAGCTCAATAGGTTACTTCAGGTGCAAGTGGACTTTGGTGGAGAAGAAATGAAAATGGTGGAGGCATTAGAAAAGCGCATAAAAGAATACTTTTTGCTGGATTCTATACCTTTAGGAGAGCAGAAAAAATTTCAAGAGGATATTAAAACTATGACGGGCCCTTATATACCTTATGGCAGGAGATTTATGATCCTGACTCCGGAAGAAGCTTGTTGTTTTTACGATTCATATAATAACTACGTCTGGAGGCAAATAGGTTATGATGACACAGCAGAAAGCGTTGCCATATTGCCTGTGCCTCTAGGCCAGGATAAGTATGAGTTTATACCTGTTGTACTGCAGTCTTTAAATTAAAATGATGAACAAAAAAGCTTTAGGGCTTCATTGGTATATTGCAGCTTTAGCCTTTGTTATTAGCATGGGGGTATTAGCATGGGGCAATACCAACACAAAGATACCATTAGTCGGAGAATATTCCGCATCCATAGCAAATGCAATGGAAAACGGTAATAATATCCCACTAGAAGTGGAAGGAATAATGAACCAGTTAAATCATGAAGCAAGCCTTAGCTATGAAAGCCACAAGGTTTTTGCTTTAGATAGCTATTGCAATGACATTTTTGATGTCAATGGAAATGGGATTACTGAAGAAAATTCAAATTATAAAAATAGGATTCTTGCAGCAAACCCAGGTTTTAATACACCTAGCGTTGGAGAGTTAAATCATTTTACTACAAGAGCTAATGCCAAGTGCTATGCTGACGAAGATGAATTAATGAAATACTATGAAGAGGCTTTCAGCAAAGAATATGCCGCATTTAAGTCAACAGCATGGATAAATCTTAATTTAGATTTTTCTTCAGTGGATTATATCTCTGAAGTTATTAATGAAGTTGACATCGTGAAAAAATACTTTAATCTTCTAAAGACAACCAATGGGTTTACAATACCAATGGTCATGCAGGATAAAAAAGGAGTTAAAAACATAGGCAGCTTTAATGTAAAGCCTAATTTCAAGCTAGAAACTCAAAATCCAGTCAATAAACCTTTTGATAAGACTGAAGCATGCATTTTTGCAGCAGATTGCGGCGCAACATGCCATGATGTCATTGAAAGAAATCCAGGCAGCAATTATGTTCTGATAGAAAAAACAATTGCATCTTCCAAATGTGAAGACTATTTTGACTGCGCAACGCCCACTGACCAGTTTGGAAAAACATTTTCATGCAGCAAAGAATCTCCAAGCAATCCAAATAATCCTATTTTATGCCGAGGCCAGTGCCTTCCATTCTGCTCTGCAAGCCCAGACTATGTTACAGATGCAGATGCCTCCACAAAGTGCACGGAATTTTCATGCAGCAGCTATACTCAATGTTCAAGCGTTAGTTCAAGCACTTGTGGGTGCCCGGACCCTTCCTTAGCAATATTAAATGATGCATGTATAGGTAATGATTGTCAAACCCTGGATTGCAGCAAGGATAGCGAGTATGAGGGTAGGGATGGTGTTATTACGAGTTGCAAAGATCAATGTAGCAACTATGGAGACTGCTTAAGCACTGATTCATGCTCCTGTCCTTTCCTACCTTATATGTCTTTAGAATCATGCGTAGGAAGTTGCTACTGCAACCAGCAGCCAACCTACAAAGGAAGTTGTGGAGGAGAAAGCTGCTCAAGCAATCAAAAGCCAATATACAGAGATTATGACCCTCTTACCTGCCATAGTAGGGACTTTTTAGGATGCACTGCATGCGACCCATCATGCGATTCTTGCGGCTGCAGCTACGAACCTGCATGCGATTGTGGGGGTAATTCATGCTGCATTGAGGATTCATCCCTATGCCTGCCAGAGCCGCCTGCAGATGATTCATGTGAGGGAAGGTGCAGAGAATTTGATGATTCCAAGCCATGTCAGTGCGACTCCGCATGTTTATTAGCACTCCGTTTGGATTGTTGCGCTGATATTTCAACATGGTGCTAGCTTCAGTATTTATAAAATTATTTTTTAAACCTAAAACTATCCAAAACTATATAAATCTCAATTTCTCCCTAGCTTTTAAAATGATAAAAATTCCTTATGAATCCATAATTGAAAAAATAAAGCAGGACACTAATCTTTCTGAAGAAGAAATAAAAGATAAAATTGATTCTAAGATGAAGCAGCTTTCCGGCCTTATAAGCAAGGAAGGAGCTGCCCATATAGTTGCAAATGAGCTTGGAATAAAGCTTTTTGACGCCTTCTCAGGAAAACTGCAGATAAAAAATATCCTCCCGGGATTAAGGAATGTAGACACTCTTGGAAAAGTAACCCAAGTCTATGAATTGAGGGAATTTAACACCAATGGCAGGCAGGGCAAAGTCGCTTCCATCGTGATAGGAGATGAAACAGGCACTATAAGGACGGTGCTTTGGGGCGACCAGGCAGATACTGTAAAAAACCTGAATAAAGGGGACGTCTTAAAAATAATGGGGAGCTATGTAAGAGAGAATAACGGAAATATAGAGCTTCACATCAACGAAAGAAGCAAACTAGTCATCAATCCTGAAGGAGAGACCGTTAAAGGAGTCAACATCACAGCAAAAGAGCCAGCCAGCAGAAAATCCATAGGCAATCTTTCAGAGAATGACAATAATGTAGAGATATTGGGCGCAATTGTCCAGATTTTCGATCCAAGGTTTTTTCCAATTGATCCTGAAACCGGAAAGAAAGTTACAGAAAGCGAAGGACTATATTACCTCAATGACAAAAAAGTAGAAACTCCGGATTTTTCTTATGTCCTTAATGTGGTTGTTGATGACGGGACTGACAACATGCGCGCCGTTTTCTTTAGGGACTCAATGGAAAAGCTCCTTAACTCAACAAAACAAGCAATTCTGGGCTATAAAGATAACCCCGGAACATTTGAGCATATAAAATCGGACTTATTGGGCATGCTGGTAAAGATAAATGGCCGCGTCAAAAGAAACCTATTTTTTGACAGGCTTGAAATAATAGCAAATGATGTTTCAATTAATCCGAATCCAGACGATGAACTAAAGAGGCTGGAAGAAGAGGCAAGCAAAGCCAGCAAATAATTAAATACCCAATATCTCTTAATTTCTTATATGATGTATTACACCCATCTCGCCTTCGGGCTTTTAATGTCGATTATTTATATCTCTTTTTTTAATATGGATGGTCCATTGATATTTGTTTTAATAGCTCTTTTATTTTCTCTTTTTCCGGATATAGATGAACACAAATCCAAGATTGGAAGAAAAAATAAAATAATTTCTATGCCACTAAAACTCTTAGTCAGTCACCGTGGCATCTTCCACACTATATACCTACCGATAATTTTATTTGCAATACTTTCTAATTTTTCAAAAACTATAGGCATGGCCATGATAATCGGTTACCTATCTCATCTGTTAATGGACGCATTGACAAGGCGCGGAATAAGGCCTTTGTACCCGATAATCAATAGAAAGATAAACGGCTTCATTAAAACCAACTCATTATCAGAAAAAATTCTATTTTTAATCATAATTTTGTTAATATTATATTTATTATCGACACATTTTTGAAAACTGCAAGCAAGAGTAATTTGTTGAATTACTACGCTAGAATAGTTAAAATACAAAAATTTAAATATGCTTATTTGATTCTACTCTTAGATTTAAAGAAGGTAAAAATGAACGATCCACTTACCAGTTTAACAACCTATTTTTCGAGAAGAAATATACCATCTCCTTATAGTTCTCTTAATTCAGGTTTGGAAAATGCTATTGCTGGTGGTCCTAACATACCCCAAGAAAAACACTCTGGCAATCGGCTAAATCCGTTAAGAGGCATAAGAAGGTATGCTGCAAAAATTGGATTAACTGTCGCTTTAACTGGTTATTTGTTAGCTGGCTCTGCATGTGGTAGTCAGGCTATACCCGCATCAACTCAAGGCCCTAATTTGCAAGCGACAGTGGAAGTATTGCAAAATAAAAACCAAAGTTTGGGAATAGAACTGGCAAGATTAAAAGAATCTATGTCAACTCC